>CALXEB010000017.1 GCA_944387215.1 uncultured Flavonifractor sp.
CCCACCGAGATCCTGCTCATCGTGGACGCCATGATCGGCCAGGACGCGGTGAACGCCGCCAAGGCCTTTGACGAGGCCCTGGACATCACGGGGGTCATGCTCACCAAGCTGGATGGCGACGCCCGGGGCGGCGCGGCATTGTCCATCAAGGCGGTCACCGGCAAGCCCATCAAATTCGTGGGCGTGGGCGAAAAGCTGGACCAGGTGGAGGTCTTTCACCCCGACCGCATGGCCTCCCGCATCCTGGGCATGGGGGACGTGCTCTCCCTTATTGAAAAAGCCCAGCAGAGTTTTGACGCCAAGAAAGCCGCCGAGCTGGAGCAGAAGCTGCGCAAGAACAAGTTCACCCTGGCCGACTTCTACGACCAGCTGGTCCAGCTCAAGGGCATGGGCTCCCTGAGCGACATCGCCGGGATGCTCCCCGGCGTGAACGCCAAGGCCCTGGAGGGCGCCAGCGTGGACGAAGCGGCCCTCTCCCGCACCGAGGCCATCATCCTGTCCATGACCCCTGCCGAGCGGGAGGACCCCGCCCTGCTGAACAACAGCCGGAAAAAGCGCATCGCCGCCGGCTCCGGCACCCAGGTGGTGGATATCAACCGCCTGCTCAAGCAGTTTGAAATGATGCAGCAGATGAGCCGGCAGTTCTCCGGCAAGCAGATGAAGCGCATGGGAAAGCTGGGCAGGATGGGAAAATTCGGCGGCCTGGGCGGCGGGATGCCGGGGCTGCCCTTCTGAACCCGCGCGCCCCGCGGAAGCTCAAAGTACGCTCATTGCGTTGGTAAGCGAGCCACCCGCTCGTTTCCATAGATGTACTGAATTTGCATGGAGGTGAAGATAAAATGGTCAAGATCAGACTGCGCCGGATGGGCGCCAAGAAGGCCCCCTTCTACCGCATCGTGGTGGCGGATTCCCGCTATCCCCGGGACGGCCGCTTCATTGAGGAGATCGGCACGTACAACCCCCTGGCCAACCCTGCCGAGATCAAGGTGGACGCCGAGCGCGCCCAGGCCTGGATCAAGACGGGCGCCCAGCCCACCGAGACCGTGAAGGCCCTGCTGAAAAAAGCTGGCGCCATCTGACGGAGGTCACGGCTGGCATGAAGGAACTGCTCACCTATATCGCCCAAAACCTGGTGGACCACCCTGACGCGGTGTCGGTCACCGAGCACCCGGGCGAGAGCGAGACCCTCCTGGAGCTTCGGGTAGCTCCCGAGGACATGGGCAAGGTGATCGGCCGCCAGGGCCGCATCGCCAAGGAGATCCGCACGCTGATGCGCTCCGTGGCCCAGCGCCAGGGGAAAAAGGTCTCCGTCGAGATCGTCGACTAATTCCAGAGGGGACGCTGTCCCCCCTGGATATGAAAAAGCCGGCCGACCAAATGGTCGGCCGGCTTTTTCAATACCCCCCTCAAGGGGCGGACATGTTCTTCGGAACATGCGTCGCTTCGCTTCATAGCCGCCCCTTCCGGGGGGAATCGATCCCCCCTGGAGGCCCCCCTCGCTCTCCGAGGGGATTCAATTTCATTTTAAGGTGATATCCATGAAAAACCAATTTCTCGAGGCCGGGCAGATCGTCAACACCCACGGCATCCGGGGGGAGGTCAAGATCGTCCCCTGGTGCGACAGCCCGGAGTTTCTGCTCCAGTTCGACACCCTGTACCTGGACGGCCGGCCGGTAAACGTGCTGGAGGCCCGGGTCCACAAGGGAAATGTGCTGGCCCGGCTGGAGGGGGTGGAGGACGTAAACGCCGCCATGTCGCTCAAGGGCAGGACGGTGTTCATCGACCGCACGGGAGTGGAGCTGCCCGAGGGGCGGCACTTCATCGCCGACCTCATCGGCCTGAACGTGGTGGACGCCGACAGCGGGGAGGCGCTGGGGGTGGTGGCCGACGTGCTCACCCCGCCCGCCCACGAGGTCTACGTGGTAAAGGGGGAGCACGAGTACCTGATCCCCGCCGTGGACGAGTTTGTGATCGAGACCAACGTGGAGGGCGGCTATATCAGGGTCCGCCTGATCGAGGGGATGCGCAGCGATGTATGAGATCGATATTATGACCCTCTTTGATCTGACGGTGGGCGACATGATGAACGAGTCCATCCTGGGCCGGGCCCAGGAGCGGGACATCATCCGCATCGAGGCCCACCAGATCCGGGACTACACCTTGAATAAGCAGAAGCAGGTAGACGACTACCCCTACGGCGGCGGCCACGGGGCGGTGATGCAGGCCGACCCCCTCTACCAGTGCTGGAAACACATCGTGGAGCAGCACGGTCCGGGGCACACCATCTACCTCTCCCCCGCCGGCAAGACCTTTGTGGAGGCCGACGCCCGCCGCCTGCGGGACGACTACGGCCACCTGATCCTGGTGTGCGGCCACTACGAGGGCGTCGACGAGCGGTTCATTGAGGAGTGCGTGGACGAGGAGATCTCCATCGGGGACTATGTGCTCACCGGCGGGGAGCTGGCCGCCATGGTGGTGGCCGACGCGGTGGCGCGGCTGGTGCCCGGGGTATTGAGCGACCCGGAGTGCTTCGAGGAGGAGAGCCACTGGAACGGCCTGCTGGAGTATCCCCAGTACTCCCGGCCCGAGGAGTGGCACGGCCGGAAGGTCCCCTCCATCCTCCGCTCCGGCGACCACAGGAACATCGCCCGCTGGCGGCGCAAACAGGCCATCCTGCGCACCAGGCAGCGGCGGCCCGACCTGTACGAAAAGCTGGATCTGTCCTCCAAGGAGGACCAGAAGCTGCTGAAAGAACTGACAGAGGAGGGGCTGTTATGAGCGGCTGGGCAAGGGACGCGGTCTTTTATCACATCTATCCCCTGGGGTTCTGCGGCGCGCCGGAGTACAACGACTTCGGCGCCGGCGTCCCCCGGCTGGACAAGCTCCACGGCTGGATCGGCCACCTGAAGGACCTGGGGGTCACCGCCCTGTACCTGGGGCCGGTGTTCCAGTCCACCAAGCACGGGTACGACACCGCAGACTACTTTCGGATCGACAGCCGCCTGGGGGACAACGAGGGCTTCGCCAAACTGTGCGGCGCCCTGCACGAGGCCGGCATCAAGGTGGTGCTGGACGGGGTGTTCAACCACGTGGGGCGGGACTTCTGGGCCTTCCGGGACGTGCGGGAGCGCGGGCAGGGCTCCCCCTACTGCGGCTGGTTCCACGACCTGAACTTCGGCGGCCCCTCCCCCATGGGGGACCCCTTCTGGTACACCGCCTGGCAGGGGCACTACGAGCTGGTGAAGCTCAACCTGCGCAACCCCGACGTGGTGCGCCACCTGCTGGACGCGGTAGGTATGTGGATGGATACCTTTCACATCGACGGCCTGCGGCTGGACGCGGCCGACTGTGTGGACTTCGACTTTTTCCGCGCCCTGAAGGGCTTTGTTCAGGCCAGGGACCCGGACTTCTGGCTCATGGGGGAGATCATCCACGGGGATTACGCCCGCTGGGCCAACCCGGAACTGCTGGACTCGGTGACCAACTACGAGTGCTGGAAGGGCCTGTGGTCGGCCCACAATACGAAAAACTACTTCGAGATCGCCCACTCCCTCCAGCGTCAGTCCGGCCCCGGCGGCATCTACCGGGGCCTGGCCCTCTATAACTTCGCGGAGAACCACGATGTGAACCGGCTGGCCAGCACCCTCGCCCACCGGCGCCACCTGGAGAACGTATACACCATCCTCTACACCATGCCCGGCATCCCCTCCCTCTATTACGGCGGGGAGTGGGCGGTGGAGGGCGTGCGGTCCAAGACCTCCGATGCGGTGCTCCGGCCCTGCCTGGAGCTGGCCGACATGCAGGCGCGGGACCAGGCCCTGTGCGGCCGCCTGGCGGCGCTGGCCCGGATCCGGGCTGCCTTCCCCGCACTGCGGCATGGGGACTTTGAAAACGTGGTCATCAAAAACGAGCAGCTCATCTACCGCCGCGCCACCCCGGAACAGCGGGTATATGTGGCCCTCAATCTGGCGGGGGAAGAGGTCCACCTGGACATGCCCCACTCCGAGCCGGTGCTCCAGGACGTACTCCACGGCGACGAGATCTTCCACAACGACGGCGGGCGCACCTGGCTGCCCATCCCGGCCTGCGGGGCGCGGGTCCTGGTGGGCGCGCCGGATCGGTTCTGCTGGTGATCCGGGCGGCGGGGGCAATGGTTCGGTCACGATTTGTTTACAGATTTCCCCTTTACTTTCCGCCCGGGCCGTGCTACAATGACCAAAGATCATAAAGTCGTTTTCAATATGATGTAAGAGGGTTTTTTCTATGTCATTTAAGATCATCGTGGACAGCTGCTGCGACCTGACCCCCGCCCAGCTCCACAGCGGCGATTTCATCAGCGTGCCCCTGACCATCCACGTAGGGGACCGGGCCATTGTGGACGGCCCCTGTCTGGACCGCGGGGACCTGCTCTATGCCATGCGCCAGTGCCCTGAAGCGCCCCACACCGCCTGTCCCTCCCCCGCCCAGTATCTGGACGCGTTCGACTGCGGGGCGGAGGAGCTGTATGTTGTCACCCTGTCCGCCCTCCTCTCCGGCTCCCACAACGCGGCGGCCCAGGCCCGGGCCCTGTGGCTGGAGGAACACCCGGAGGCCCGCGTCCATGTATTCAACTCCTGCTCCGCCTCGGCGGGGGAGGTGCTGGTGGCCCTGAAGATCCAGGAGCTGGCCCAGCGCGGGCTGGACTTCACCACCGTGGTGGACCAGACCTCCCGGTACATCCAGGAGATGAACACGCTCTTCGTGCTGGAGGATCTGGACAATCTGCGCAAGAACGGCCGGCTGTCCAAGCTCCAGGCCCTGGTGACCAGCACCCTGCACATCAAGCTGCTGCTGGGCTCCACCCCGGAAGGGGAGATCTGCAAGAAGGGCCAGGCCCTGTCGGTGAAGCAGGCGATGACCAAGATGGTGGCCATCATGTCCGCCGACCCCGGCCACGCGGGAAAGCCCCTGGCCATCGTCCACTGCAACTGCCTGGAGCGGGCCTACCACCTGCGGGAGCTGGCCATGAAGCACTGCCGCTTTTCCGAGGTCCTCATCGGAGAGACCGGCGGCATTTCCACCGTGTACGCCAACGACGGCGGCGTGGTGGCGGCCTACTAAGGGCCGCCCGCGCCTGCCTGCGTCCGCCCCAAAAGTAAAACCGCCCCCGGCCGCATCCTGTGCGGCCGGGGGCGGTCTTGTCTGCTCAGAACTTCTGATAGGGGCTCTGGTAGCCGCTGGGCTGGGGCCCGCCCGGCTGAGGGCCCTCGCCGGGGAAGATCCCCCACCGGGCCCAGTGGTAGAAATTGGCCTCGGCGGCCCACATGTAGGGGCTGGCCCACAGGCCCACGACGCCGAAGGTGATCAGGCTCAGCAGGACCCAGCCCAGGAAGGACAGGTCCATGACGAAGAGCGACCCCTTGAGGCCGTGCATGGTCTGCTTGCTCTCCCGGATGGAGGCCAGCACGCCCATATTCATGTCATCCAGCAGGAAATAGGTGGCCAGGCGGTAGCGGTAGGAGACCGCGATCTCCACCACCACGGCGAGCAGGGCCAGGACCGTGCTGAACATGATGAGCGCATAACTCTGCGCCATCGCGCCCACCGTAAGCACCACGAAGTAGGGCACCATGGCCAGCAGGCCCCACAGAGAGGTGAACAGGGCGGTGAAAAAGCTCACGCCCAGGGCGCGGCCCAGCTGGGAAAAGCCGTCCAGCAGGGTGCGGTACCCCGGCCCCGTCCTGCGGGCCAGACCCAGGGCGTAGGCCGTATAGCCGAACTGCATCACCCACTGGTAGAGCGTGAGGATCAGCTGCATGAGCAGGTAGGCCCCCACCCGCCCGGGGGTGAAGATATAGTAAAGGATGTCCTCCATCTCGTAGCCCCTCATCAGATAAGGCATGGCGATGGAGAAGGGGTTGGCCACCAGATAGGTCACGGCCAGCACCAGCCAGCTGGTCAGAATAGTATACACCAGGGTCACCAGCATGGGATGGGGGTAGGCCCCCTGCATGGCCATCCTGGCCCGGTATTTGGCCTCCGGCCGGTTGAAATATCCGCTCATACACATCCCCCGCAATCTTCTTCGTGGAGGTATCATACCACACTACTCACCTTTTTGCAAGCAGGGCAGCCACACCCGGAAAATGACCCCGCCCGGCCGGTTGGCCGCAGAGCAGCCGCCGCCGTGGGCCTGCGCCGCCGCCTTCACGATGGCCAGGCCCAGGCCGGTGCCGCCGGCGGCCCGGCTGCGGCTGGCATCCCCCCGGTAAAAGGGCTCCCAGATGTGGGCCAGATCGGCCTCCGGGATGGGGGCGCCGTCGTTGTCCACCGTCAGCACGATCCGTTCCCCCTCCCGGGCCAGGGTAACGGCAACCCCGCCCCCCTCCGGGCAGTGGCGCAGGGCGTTGGAGGCCAGGTTGCTCACCGCCATCTCCAGCCGGGCCCGATCTCCCTTCGTCCAACTCTCATTCAGCGCCAGCTTCAGCTTGGCGCCTTTCCGCTCCAGCGGGAGGGACAGCCGGTCAAAAACACCCCGCACCAGCCCGGACAGTTCTACCGGCTCCCGCGCCAGAGTCTCCCCCTGTTCCAGCTGGGACAGGTCCAGCAGGCCGGAGGCCAGGGCGGCCATGCGGTCGCTCTCCGAGAGCACCACGTCCAGGTACTCCCCCCGCTTGGCCGGGTCCACGTCCTCCTTCAGGGCCTCCGCGTGGGCGCGCAGGACGGCCAGGGGGGTCTTTAACTCGTGGGCCGCCGCCCGGGTGAAGTCCCGCTCCCGCCGGACGGCCCGGGCCTGGGCACGGGCGGTATAATAGGCTTGCAGCAGGGCCACCGCCAGCGTCGCCCCGTAGAGGAAACCCAGTTCGTGGAACACCATCCGCAGGGGCCGGGAGGCCGTGCCCTGGGCGAAGACCATGCCGCCCAGGGTGGCCGAGCCGCCTACGCTGGCCCCGCCGCCGCTGGCCGCCCAGCTGCCGTCCGGGGCGCGGCCGCCGATGAGCCGGTCGATGCGGGCCTCCGCCTCCCGGAAGAGCTTCAGGGTCAGCTCCGGGCCGCTGGGGCTGTCCACCAGGGGGGAGTTTATCTGGGCCAGATCGAAGGTGAGGGTGGTGAGCTCCTTGCCGTCAAAAAAGGCGCTGTCCGTGTCCAGTACCGTCACCGGCCCCTCCGGATAGTAGTAGACCAGCTTCTGGGGATAGACCACGTTGCCCTCCAGTACGCCGGTCACCGTGCCGTACCAGCCAACCCGGTCGCTCTCCGCCAGGTCCGCCTCGTCGTACAGGCCCCCCTCGGTGCCGTAGAAGGTACACAGGTTTCGGTCCGCCCGCAGGCGGCGGGCCAGCTCCAGGTGCTCCTGGTCGGTGAGCACCGGGTCAAAGCGGAGGTAGTAGCTGTACACCCCCGTGCCCGGCAGGGCGAAGGAGCCGGAGGTGAGCTGGCTGCGCCGCTCCCCCAGCTCCCCGGCGGCGGGCAGGCGGAACACCGCCACCGCCCCGTACTGGGAGGCATAGGCGCTCAGGCGCTGCTCCAGCTGGGCCGGCTTGATGGCGGCGTCGTAGTCCCCCTCCAGCACCATTTGGCAGTTTTCCTGGTTCCAGGCGGCGGCGCTGTCCACCGCGGCCTCCAGCCGGCTCTCCTGGGCGCTTTGGTTCTGCCAGCTCAACAGCAGCATGAACAGCAGCCACAGGGCCAGAAAGCGGGCGGCGGTGCGGGGGAACAGCCGCCGCAGCAGGCCGCGATCCTGTTTCATGCTACCCCTCCTCCAGCTTGTAGCCAAGCTTGAACACCGTTTTGATCTGCTTCCCGGCGGGGCCCAGGGCGGCCCGCAGGGCCTTGATCCGGCCGTCCACCGCCCGGTCGCCCCCCTCGAAATCGATGCCCCATACGCGGTCCAGCAGCTGGCCGCGGCTGAGCGCCCGCCCCCTGTTGCGCATGAGGCACAGCAGCAGCTCGTACTCCCTCGGCGGCAGTTCCACCGGCGCGCCGGACACGGCGCAGGCCCGCCGGCCCGGCTCCAGGGTGACGGCCCCGCAGGTGAGCCGCTCCCCGCCCTCCCCCCGGCCCCGGCGGATGAGGGCCTCCGTCTTGGCCAGCAGCACCGCCAGGGAGAAGGGCTTGGTCACATAGTCGTCTGCCCCCAGGGCGTAGCCCCGCAGTATGTCCTCCTCGCCCCCCAGGGCGGTGAGGAACAAAACGGGCACTCTGCTCTCCTCCCGCACCGCCCGGCACACGGCAAAGCCGTCCAGCCCCGGCATGAGCACATCCAGAAGCACCGCGTCGTAGTCGTGCTCCCGCAGCAGCTCCATGGCCTCCTCCCCGTCCCGGGCCAGGTCGCAGTCCAGGGCGTGGGCGGCGAAGTAGTCCCGGACGATGTCCCGCAGGCGCCGCTCATCCTCCACGATCAGCACATGGCCGTCCATATCCTTCCCCTCCTTTGTTCCGCCCATAGTGTACCCCGCAGATGTGCCGAAATGATGACAAAGGCCCCGGAGGAACCCTCCGGGGCCTTGCGAATGGTACGCTCTTACCGGCGTCCGGCGCCGCCGCCGCGGAAGCCGCCGCCTCCCCGGAACCCGCCGCCGCGGAAGCCGCCCCCGCGGAACGAGCCGCCGCGGAAGGAGCTGCCGCCCCGGCCCGCGCCGCCGCCCCGGAAGGCCCCGCCGCTGAAAAACCCGCCGCCCATGGGCGGGCAGGGACCCCTGGGGGGCCTGGGAGGCCGGGGCCGGTGGGGCCGGCCGAAGATAAAGGGCCGGTACACGAAGGGCGGGGGAGGCATGCCCGGCATCAGATACCGCCGGCGGTAGCGGCGGTAGCGGAAGCCGTCGGCCGCACACACCACGATGACCAGCACCACGATCAGACCGAACAGGGCCAGCGTGCCAAGGCCGAACGCAGGGCCCACATACCCATAGACATAGTCAGGCTCCCCCGCCGGGTAATAGCCCTGCCCTCCGCCGGCGGCGCTGCCCGCGTAATAGCTCTCGTACCAGCCGTATACGTCGTCAAAAAAGGCCCGGGTGGCGCTGTCGTACTCCCCGGCGTCGTAGCCGTCGTAGAAGTCGTCCTCCAGCCAGCCCTCGATGGTGGAGGCGGGCAGGGCGTCCTCAATGCCGGCGCCCGCCAGGGCCCACACCTTGTTCTCACCCACGGCGTACACCAGCACGAAGCCGTTGGCGCGGTCCACGTCGCCGATGCCGCCCCAGTTTTCCGCCACCGACATGGCATAGTCGGCCGCGTCCATGCCGTCCATGAAGTCCACCGCCACCACCACGATCTCGCCGCCGGTGGCGCTGAACAGGGCCTGGTTCTTCTCAATGATGTACTGCTCGGTATCCTCGGAGAGGACCTGGGCGTAGTCGGCCACATAGCGGGCCTCGGTGGGCTGCACCACCGCGGCGGCGGCGGTATACAGCCCCGCCGCTCCTGCCAGGGCGCACAGCAGGGCGCGCCGGAGTATCTGCTTCATGGATCTCCTCCTATTCAAAGAGCTCCGCCGGGGCCACGAAGGTGAGCCTGCCCAGGAGATTGGCCGGGAAAGCCCCCAGCACACTGCGGTTGAACGCCTCCGCCGCGGCGTTGTAGCCGTCCCGGGCGATGGTGTCCGCCTCGGCGGCCAGGTCGGCGCGGAAGCCCCGGACATATTCCGCGTCCCTGTCGGTCAGGTCACAGCCCTCCAGCTCGTCCAGCAGGGCGGCGGCCTCCTCCTGGAGACGGGTATAGGCGGTGTAGCCGCTGGAGACGCCGTGCCAGTCGGAGAGCATGTTCCGGCTCTCCTCCAGCGCCGTCAGCCGGCTCTCCTCCAGGTAGCGCTCCGCCACCGACAGCACATTGGCGGTGATGTCCAGGCAGTCCTGCAGGTCCCCGGCGATAGGGGCGAACTGCGCCTCCACCTTGGCCCGCTCGCCCACCAGGGAGCGGTGGGAGCCCAGCAGTACGGACAGGACGATGACCACCGCCAGCACCACCAGGCCGCCGGTATAGCTTTTCAGAAATTTCATGGGGTTACCTCGTTTTCAATGCGGCGGACGGCGGGCGGATGATATCCGCCCCTACGGATGGCGGCGGGGACCGGCGGGCGCGCCGGGGCCGCCGCGCCCAAAATTCCCTGCTGCATGTCTGCCGCCCTGTCTCAGCCCCGCAGCTCCAGCAGCTTCTGCTTCAGCTCGCCCTCGATCCTCCCCAGCTCCACCTCGGCCTCCCGGCGCTTCTGGGCGCCCTCCTGCTGGATCTTCATCACCTCGTCCAGGGTGGAGATGAGCTGCTGATTGGTGTGCTGGAGGGTCTGGATATCCACCACGGAGCGCTCGGCCTCCCTGGCGGTCTCCACGGTGCCCATTTTCAGCATGTCGGCATTTTTCTGCAGCAGTTCGTTGGTCATGTTGGTCACCGCGCTCTGGGCGGCGGTGGCCTGGCGGGAGTGCTCCAGCCCCAGGGCCAGCACCATCTGGCTCTTCCACAGGGGGATGGTGTTCACCAGGGAGGACTGGATCTTCTCCAGCATCAGGGTATCGTTGTTCTGGATCAGCCGGGTCTGGGGGCCCATCTGGATGGAGATCATGCGGGTAAGCTCCAGGTCGTGGAGCTTTTTCTCAAAGCGGGAGAGCATGTTGGCCAGGTCGTTGTAGGCCTGGGCGTCCTCCTGGCTGCCGGAGGCGGCGGCCTTCTGCCGCAGCTGCTCCAGGTCGGTCTCCCGCACCTGCCTGGCCCGCTTTTTGCCCGCCAGGATATACATGGTCAGCTCTTTGTAGTACTTGGTGTTGAGCTCGTACATCTGGTCCAGCATGGCGATGTCCTTCATCAGGGTCACCTGGTGGCCCTCCAGGACGGCGGCGATCTTGTCCACGTTGACCTCTGCCTTTGCATAGGCGGCCTTCATGGCCTCCAGCTCGTTGCGCTTTTTCTTGAAAAAGCCGAACAGGCCCTTTTCCTCTTCCTTGTCAAAGCCCTTAAGTTCCACCACCAGGGAGGACAGGGCCTGGCCCACCTCTCCCAGGTCCTTGGTGCGCACGGAGTTGAGGGTCGTCTCGGAAAAACCGGCGATGTTCTTCTGGGCCGCCGCGCCGTACTGGAGCACCAGGTTGGCGTCGGTAATGTCGATCTTCTGGGCGAAGTCGTCCACCATCTTCTTCTCCGCGTCGGTGAGGATGGATTCGTCCAGCTCTATGGCCTTGGCCTCCTGATCGGCCTGGCTCGCCGCCGCCCCGGCAGGGTCCAGCGTGAGAGACGGCGCCTCGGGCGCCTTGGGCGCCGGGGCCGCCGCGGCGGCAGTCCCCAGGTCTGGGGTGAGGGTGAGCTCAGGGGTAAAGTCAGTCTTGTCTGCCATGATCAGGTTCCTCCCTTTTCTTCGGTCTGCCCCAGCTGCGGTCCGCTGAGGCCCTCCTGGGCCAGCATCTGCTCCAGGACAGTGATGTCAGTGGTGATATCCAGGGCCTCGTTGGCGAAGAGGGCGTCCAGCTGCCTGTCAAAGGCTTGGACCACCCGGTCCATCATGGCGTCAATACGGCCCATGGTACCGTCGATATTGCTCCCCTCCACCCCGGCGCCGCCCATGCGGTCATAGGCGTTGAGCAGCTTGAGGGTGGTGGGCAGATAATAATTGAGGAACCGGCGGATCTGGGGCAGCTTGGCGCGGTCCTCCGCCACCAGCTCGAAGATCTTGCCGGCCACCTCCTCCATATGCACGATCTGGGCGGAGAGCTTGGCGTCCTCAATGTTCTCGTCCAGCCGCCGCAGCTCGGACAGGGCCCGATCCCGCTCCTGCAGGAGGGGGTCGGCAGGCTCAGGCTCCGCCGCCGGCGGCTCCTCGTCGGGCAGGATCAGCACCCGGCCGGGGAAGCGCTTCCGCCCCAGGACAAAGGCCCCGGCGGACAGGGCGGCGGCCAGCAGGAAGTGCCACCAGGCGTACAGGGGGGCGAAGACCGCCCACGCCGCCCACACCGCCGCGGCAAAATAGCAGGGTGCGGGGGACCGCTTCAGTACCTTTGCCATTGGCGCTCCTCCTTGCTTGAGTATTCCCTTTCATTTTACCCTTCTGCGCCCCGGGGTGTCAAGAACACGTTGACTTTGGGCGGGAAATTCAGTATGATAAAGAGCAGATATTTTACCCGGAGAGGAAGTCGATCCCATGCTCACCCTGAAGGAATTCAAAGAGGCCCGCGGCGTCCTTGCCCCCGTCATCCGGGCCACTCCGCTGGTGTACAGCCCGGCCTTTTCCAAGGCCACGGGCAGCCACGTATACATCAAGCCGGAAAACATGCAGCTCACCGGCGCCTACAAGATCCGGGGCGCCTATTATAAGATCAGCACCCTCTCCGACGAAGAGCGGGCCCGGGGCCTGGTCACCGCCTCGGCGGGCAACCATGCCCAGGGGGTGGCCTACGCCGCCCAGCACGCCGGGGTGGAGGCCACCATCGTCATGCCCACCACCACCCCCCTGGTAAAGGTCAACAATACCCGGGACTACGGGGCCAAGGTGGTGCTCCACGGGGAGACCTTTGACGACGCGGCCCAGCTGGCCGCCCAGCTCTCGGAGGAGCAGGGGCTGACCTATGTCCACCCCTTCAACGACCCAACCCTGGCCACCGGCCAGGGCACCATCTCCTACGAGATCTTCCAGGACCTGCCCGACGTGGACGTGATCCTGGTGCCCATCGGGGGCGGCGGGCTGGCCGCCGGCGTGTCCACCCTGGCCAAGCTGCTCAACCCCAACGTGACGGTCATCGGCGTGGAGCCCACCGGCGCGGCCTCCATGAAGGCCAGCGTGGAGGCCGGCCACGTGGTCACCCTGGACCATGTGGAGACCATTGCCGACGGCGTGGCGGTCAAGACCCCCGGGGACAAGATCTTCCCCTACATCCAGCAGAACATCGACGACATCATCACCATCGACGACGACGAGCTGGTGGACGCCTTCCTGGACATGATGGAAAAGCACAAGATGATCGTGGAGAATGCCGGCCTGCTGCCCATCGCCGCCCTGAGCCACCTGGACTGCAAGGGCAAGAACGTGGTGCCCGTCCTCTCCGGGGGCAACATGGACGTGATCACCGTGGCCAGCCTGGTGCAGCACGGGCTCATCAACCGGGGGCGGGTGTTCACCTTCTCGGTGCAGCTGCCCGACCGGCCCGGCTCCCTGGTGCGGGTGGCCCAGATCGTGGCGGAGGCCAACGGCAACGTCATCAAGCTGGAGCACAACCAGTTCGTCAACATCAACCGCCAGAGCGGCGTGGAACTGCGGGTCACCCTGGAGGCCTTCGGCCACGCCCACAAAAAGGCTATCCTGGAGGCCCTGCGCGCCGCCGGCTTCGACGCCCGGGAGTGCCACACCAACGACTTTTACAACTGAACGGCGGCAAGCCCCCTCGGAGAGCGGAGGGGGGGCACGCGGGGGGAACTGGTTCCCGCCCGCGTGGCGCGGCCCGGAGCGAAGCGACAGGCTTTCCGCAGAAAGCCTCCGCGCCTTTGAGGGGGGTATCGGAAAAGTTGTGCCGCAAAGCGGCGCGGCTTTCCCGTATCTAGGGGGGACTTCGTCCCCCCTAGATGCGGTTATATGATGCGGCGCCGTCTCCCCCGGGGCATGGGCCGCCGGGCCGGCCGCCCGTGGGCGGGTGGGGAGGCCGGCGGGGCCCCGGGCGGCATCCGCTTACCGCATCCTATGTGCCACCCCCCGGCCCTGCGCCAGCTCCCGTCCGCCTGCGCTGCTTATCCTACCACGAAATTCTGAACTTCCCTTCAAGGAGTGGTAAAAAAATGATTAAAATCGCCCCCTCCATCCTCTCTGCGGATTTTGCGGACCTGGGACGGGACATCCAGCGGGTGTCCTCCGCCGACTGGCTCCACGTGGACGTGATGGACGGGTGCTTCGTCCCCAACATCACCATCGGCGTGCCGGTGGTGCAGTCCATCCGAAAGCACACGGACATGTTCCTGGACGTGCACCTGATGATCGAAAAGCCCGCGCGGTATATCGAGGCCTTTGCCCGGGCGGGGGCGGACCTTTTGTCCGTCCACCTGGAGGCAGACCACCCCACCGGCATTGCCGAGGCCCTGAAAAAGATGGAGGCCTGCCGGGTGAAGAAGGCGGTGGCCCTGCGGCCCATCACCAAGGCGGAGGCGGTGCTCCCCTACCTGGAGGGGCTGGACCTGGTACTGGTGATGACGGTGGAGCCCGGCTTCGGCGGCCAGGCCTTTATGGAGGACCAGCTGAACACCGTCCGCCGGGTGCGGGAGCTCATTGAGCAGTACAACCCCGCCTGCCGGCTGGAGGTGGACGGGGGCATCGGCCCCAAGACGGCTTCGGCAGTGATCGCCGCCGGGGCGGATACCCTGGTGGCCGGCTCGGCGGTGTACGGGGCGGACGACCCTGCGGCGGCCATCGCCGCCCTGCGGGAGGGCTGAGCATGCAGTATTTTCCTCCCGCCCTGGAAAAGCTGGTGGAGCAGTTTGCCCGCCTGCCCGGCGTGGGGCGCAAGAGCGCCCAGCGGCTGGCCTTTTTCGTCCTCTCCCTGCCGGAGGAGGAGGCCGGCGCGTTCGCCCAAGCCATTCTGGAGGCCAAGTCCGCCATCCACTGCTGCCCGGTGTGCCAGAACTTTGCCCAGGGGGACGGCCTGTGTCCCATCTGCGGGGATCCCCGCCGGGACCAGAGCGTGATCTGCGTGGTGGCCGACCCCAAGGACGTGGTGGCCCTGGAGCGGGCCCGGGAGTACAACGGGGTCTACCACGTGCTCCACGGGGTCATCTCCCCCATGAACCACGTGGGCCCTGACGACATCCGGGTGAAGGAGCTGGTGGCCCGGGCGGCCCAGGGAGGCGTGAAGGAGGTCATCATGGCCACCAACCCGGACACCGAGGGGGAGGCCACCGCCATGTACCTCTCCCGCCTGCTCAAGCCCTTCCAGGTGAAGGTCACCCGCCTGGCCTACGGCATTCCCGTGGGCAGCCACCTGGAGTACGCCGACGACGCTACCCTCCTGCGGGCCCTGGAGGGCCGGCGGGAGATGTGAGGAGGGACCGCCATGGACGCGCCTCTCCTCCCGCCGGGAGTCCTGCCCTACCTGCGGGAGACCTATGACCCGCTGGCCATCCTGCTCTATGGCTCCTATGCCGACGGCACCCACGGCCCCGGCAGCGACCTGGACGCCCTGGTGCTCACCTCCGACGGGCCGGCGCACCGCGACGTCTCCGTCGTGGACGGCGTGCAGCTGGATGTATTTATCTACCCCAGCTCCCACTTCGGCGCGGATTTCGACCCCGGGGAGCTCCCTCAGCTGGCCGGCGCGGTCGTCCTGCTGGACCGGGACGGACTGGGGCTGGCCCTAAAGAAGCGGGCGGCGGACTGGCTGGCCCGGCGGCCCGTCAAATCCCTTGACGAGCTCCGGGTCCAGACCGCGTGGTGCCGCAAAATGCTTCGCCGGACGCAGCGGGGGGACGCCGAGGGCCTGTTTCGCCTGCACTGGCTGCTGACAGACAGCCTGGAGATCTGCTGCGACCTGCTGGGCCGGCCCTACCAGGGCCCGAAAAAGAGCCTGCGCTGGCTGGCTGAAGCCCGGCCGGAGGGCTACGCCTTCTATACCGCCGCCCTGGCCTCCCCTTCCCCCGCCGCGCTGGAGCGGTGGGTGAGCTGGCTGGAGGCCGCCCTGGAAGCGCGGGAAACCTGACCAAAATACGCCCGCCCCGGATGCTTATCCGGGGCGGGCGTCTGTCTGTCCCACAAATCTACAGGGGATATTCAAAGAGCTTATAGTCGGTCCAGCCGGTGTCCTCATAAAACATCGTCAGCGTATCCACATACCGAAAGCCCACGGCGGTATAGGCCCGCTCGGCGGGGAGGTTACCCCCCAGCACGTCCAGCCGGACGGCCTTCTTCCCCTGCCCCCGGGCCAGGGCCAGGGCGTACCGGGCCATGGCCTTGGCCAGCCCCCGGCCGGCAAAGGCCATGCGGACCCCCAGGGCGTGGATCACCAGCAGCGCTTCGTCCGCCGCCTGCGTCCCCCAGGCGGCGGCGCGGTAGCCCTCGTTGTACTGCCCGTTGACCACCATGCAGGCGGCCAGCTCCCCGGCCAGCAGGCCCAGGTACAGTTCCCCCCGGCGGATGGCGTCCCGCAGGAAGTCCTGGGTGGGATATACGTCCTTCTCCCAGCCGGGGCGGAAGGGCGTGTCCGCCATCTCGTCGGTGAGATCGTAATAGAACGCCCGGACGGCGGGGTAGTCCCCCTCCGCCGCAGCACGTATGTCCAGCCTGTCCACGGCAAGGCCCCCTTTACGCCATCTCCCCGGCCAGGGAGCGCTCCATATAGTCCCGGATGACGGCCGGGTCCCCGGTCTGGCCCAGCACCCACATGAGCTTGGTCACCGCCGCCTCGGTGGTCATGTCCCGGCCCGGGATGACCCCCTGGGCCAGGGCCTTCTGCCCCACCTCGTAAAGGGAGAAGTCGCTGGGCTCGTACAGGCACTGGGAGCACACCACCACCGTGATGCCCGCCCGGGCGGCGGCCTGGAGCTTGGCGGTCAGGTCCCGGCGGACGAAGTGGAGCCCGCCGGCGCCGAAGGCCTCGATGACGATGCCGCGGTAGTGCATCTGCAGGAGCATGTCGAAGATCTCCGGGTCCAGGCCGGGGGTGAGCTTGATGAGGAACACCTTGGGGCACAGCTTGTCCCGCAGGGCGCACGGCCCCGGCCAGGAGGGGATGACCTCCAGCCGGACGTGGAGGCCCTTGCCGTCCACCGTGGCCGCCAGGGGCCAGTTGACGCTCTCAAAGGCGTCGAAGTCGGTGGTGCGGGTCTTGACCGCCCGGCAGCCCAGGATGACCTTGCGGTCAAAGGCCAGGAACACCCCCGCCGTGCCCGAAGCCGCCATGGCCAGGGCGGTGCGCAGGTTCTCCGGCCCATCGCTGAGGGGGTGGGTCATGGGCAGCTGGGCCCCGGTGAGCACCACGGGGATGGGGACGCCCAGCAGCATGAAGGAGAGCACCGAGGCGGTGTAGGCCATGGTGTCGGTGCCGTGGGTGACGACCACGCCGTCGTATGCCTCCCGGGCCTCAAACACACAGCGGGCGATGGTCTGCCACTCCTCCGGCTGGATGTTGGAGGAGTCCAGGTGGAGGATGTCCCGCACGGTCAGATCGTAGTGCTCCCCCATGTCCGGCGGCAGCAGACCCGCCAGCTCCGCCCCGCCCATCCCGGGGGCCAGGCCCGCCTCCGTGGGCAGGGAGGCGATGGTCCCGCCGGTGGTGAGCAGCAGGATCCGCCGGCGCACCTAAAATTCCCCCGCCAGCGCGTCCGCCCGCAGCAGCGCAGCGTCCAGCAGGGCCTGCTTATCCTGCCGCACGTCGTCCAGGCCCTCGGTGGCCAGGGTGATCAGCTCCGGGATGCCGTACATGGCGCACAGGGCCCGCAGCATGGGGGTGCCCATCTCCAGATCGGTGCCGGCGTAATTGCCGCCCCGGGTGACGACATAGAGCAGTTTGGAGGCCCTGCACAGGCCCACCATGGCCCCCTGGTCGTCGTAGCCGAAGGTGACGTCGGTGACGCTGATGCGCTCCAGGTAGATCTTCAGCACGGCGGGAAAGCACAGGTCCCAGAAGGGGGCGGCCACCACGATCTTGTCCGCCGCGGCAAACTCCCGGGCGGGCTCGAACATGGGCTGGTCCAGCTTGCCGGCAGCCCACAGCTCGTCCCGCTCGGCCAGCACCTCCGGGTACTGGGGCTGGAGCCGCTGAGCGCACAGGTCCCGCTGGGTGATGACGGTGTCCGGGTGGGCCTTTTGATAGCCCTCCAGGAACCGGCGGGCCAGCTTCAGGGTGCGGGAGCGCTCTCCCCGTACACAGGCGTTGATGAACAGCAGGTTTTCCAAAACAGTCACGCTCCTGACGCGTCAGTTTTCCGCCCTCTATCCTACCACAGCCGGCGGCGGGATGCAAGGGGGCGCCTGCGCCAGCCAGGTCTCCAGCGCGGCCAGGGCGGAGGCGTCCTTCGGATCCAGGTCATTGCCCTCGACCCGCACCACCTGGTCCCCCTGCCGGAGGATGAGGCCCTCCACCTCCCCGGCGGCGTAGGTCCAGGCCCCATCGAAGCCCAGGTCCGCCGCCTGCGGAACGGCCGGGCCGTGGAAGTGAAGCCGCCGGGTCAGTCCATCCTCCTCTTCTTCCTCCGCCCGCAGGCTGCCGCAGATCCAGTCCGCCAGCCAGCCCACGCGGCAGTCGTACCGCTCCACCCACAAATCGCCCTCCGTCTGGTCAAAGCGGCGGTACTCCCAGGCGGAGGCCAGCACGGAGCGGCTCTCCTCGGTGTAGGCGGCGTAGCCGTCGATATACTCGGGCTCCCCCTCCCCCGCGGCCAGCAGGACGACCGCCAGGGTGACGGCCAGGAAGGCCCCGCAGATCAGCGGCCAGGCCCCCCGCAGCCGGGCGGCTCCCCGCCTGGGCGCGGGGAAGGGGCCGCCCTCCTCCGCCGCCCGGCGGCACCGCGCCCGATAGCGGAGCACCCGGACCAGCAGAAAAGCTTCCAGCCCCAGCCAGAGGAAGATGAGCAGCTGGGCGGCCATCAGGTAGTCGGACAGGAACAGCTCCCACACCCGGGGCCGGTCCTTCCAGAAGCTCCCCGCGGCGTAGGCCAGCCAGTAGAGCAGCAGGCCAGCTATGCTCCAGACCTGGTCGTGGAGGGCCTTTTTCCACACGGCCTCCCACTCCACCGCCCCGTCGGTCTGGAGGGGGACGGGCTCCTCCCCCTCCCTGGCCCGGAAGTAGAACAGCCCGCCGTCCTCGCCCACCAGCTCCCAGCCCGCGTCGGCGCACAGGGCCAGGTAGTCCGCCCGGGCGGTCTCGTCCCTCCGGCGGATGCTGGTCCACCGGGCGGGCTCCACCCAGCAGGGCCGGGGGCGCTCTGCCCGGCGGAAGGTGGCGGTGAAAAAGCCCACCTCCTCCAGCTCCCAGCCCTGGGTCCCCAACTCGTCCAGCTCCGCCTGGGCCGCCTTGGCATCCTCGGCAGCGTAGCGGAACCATCGGGTCTTTTTCTCTCTCATGGCCGAAGCCTCCTTATCCGTCCTCCAGCCAGGTGATCACGCCGTCCAGCGCCGCGCCGGCCAAGGGGACGTCGCACTCCAGGCGCAGGACCGCGTTTCCCCGGCGGATCAGGTACGCATCGCCCTGCCCTCCGCTGGCCCAGGTCACCGGGCCGGTCCACACGCTCTCAAAGCCGGGCAGCTCCTCCGCCGCCCCCAGTTCCGCTCTGCATTCCTCCGTCAGCCGGTCCGCCAGGAAGTCGGAGCGCAGGCTCCAGTACTCGCCCATGAGGTAGGAGGTTTGGTCCTCCGCCCCCTCCTGCCAACGGGAATAGGCGGCCAGCAGGGAGCGCTCCTCCGACAGGGCTACGCGGTAGTACCCCGCCTCCGGCAGCACCCGCACGCCCTTCGGCGGCAGGTCCGGGTACAGGGGCGCGGTCAGCCCGCTGGGGACCGCCCAGGGCGCGATCAGCACCACGCCGGCCAGCACCAGCGCACCCAAGGCCAGACGCCGCTGCCGCCGCGCCAGTTCCTCGTCCATGTCGGGGTAGAGCTTCCCGGCCAAAAGCCCGCCTGCCGCTAGGCCCACGGCCCAGCCCACCCTGGCCTTTCCGTCCAGGATGTCCAGGGCCATAGCCGCCAGCACGGCCGCCAGGCACAGCCAGGCCAGCAGCGTCAGAGCGCGTGCCGCCCCGGCGCTCACCCGTCCCGGCACGGGGAAGGGCTCACCCGCCCGGGCAGCCCGCTTCCACTGCCGCAGCCGCAGGGCCATCCGCCCCAGCCACAGGCAGCCGCCGGCCAGTCCCAGGAGCACCAGGAGGAGAAATGCGGCGGAGCTGTTTGAATAGGCCAGGGCCTCCGCCAGACGCGCCCAGGAATAGCGCCCTCCGTTAGCCAGCGCCAGGGCCACCACCAGCAGGATCAGCAGACACACGGCCCCCAGGATCCCCCCGGAAATGGCCGTCCGCCGCAGCACCTTTTTTCGGAAGCGCTGGTATTCCAGGGCGCTGTCGGTCTGGATGGGCAAGGTCCCCGCCGGAGCCTCATAGACGGCCCAGCTGCCCACCAGAGCCCGCCGCCGCCACCCCGCCTCAGCCAGCAGGGCGGCATAGCTGGGCCGGTCCGGGTGCAGGACGGGGTCGATCCAGTCGATGCAGTAGCACACCTGCTCCTCCGCCGGGACGAAGGAGGCCAGCAGGCCCAGCCGGATTTTCTCCAGCCGCCAGCCCTGTTCCGCCCGGCGGTTGAGCGCCGCCTCCGCCGCCTTCATGTCCATCACCGGGTAGGTAAAGAGGGAAAACCGCCGCTTCATGTCCCATCCTCCTCTTCCAGCAGGGCCAGGGCCCGCCGGGGCCAGTCCCCGTCCAGCGTCAGCTCGGTGGATACCCGCAAAATCAGGTCGTCTTGTTGGAGGAGCCACACCTCATCCTCCCCCGCCCTGCCGTGCCATACATGGTCAAGGCCCTCCGCCGGCTCCAGCCCGCCCCGCAGCAGGGCGGCCGTCCCCTCCGCCAGCCAGGGCCACCGGGCCCGCCAGGCCGTGCAGCGGGTGCCCACGTCGAACCGGGTGCCCAGCGGGGTCTCCCGGGTGCGGAGGGGGCCGTCGTCGGTGGGGCCGCTCTCGTCCCAGTCGGTGCAGGAGAGCAGGGCGGTGGAGGCGGTCCGGTGGTAGAGCACCACCTCCGTCACGCCGTGGAACAGGTGCCCGCCCTCCAGCGGCGGGGCCAGCCGGGCGGCGGCCGCCGTCTCCCCGAATACCAGGCGGCCCCCGGCGCTGACGGCGGCCAGCAGGAAGGCCAGGGCCGCCATGCGCCGCAGGCCGGCCCCCAGCCGGGCCCCCAGGGCGGCCCGGATCCGCCAGACAGCGCCCGCCAGGATCATCACCAGCACCGTGGCCATGGGCAGGCAGCCGGCGATCACGTCCCACGCCAGGGCGGCCAGCAGCACAAGCACCGACAGCCACCCCGCCAGGGCCAGCAGCGCCCCCGCCAAGCCGCTCCAGCGGCCAGGTACGGGGGTGGGCTCCCCCTCCTCCGCCGCTCGCCGCCACTGCCGCAGCCGCAAGGCCATCCGCCCCAGCCACACCAGGCCCCCCAGCCCCCACAGGGGCAGCAGGGCCAGGGCCGTCCACATCATATGCAGGGCGGAGGCGTACAGCAGCAGGGCCAGAATGGGGCCGCCCAGCAGATCCAGCAGGACACTCAGCATACTGAGCAGGCACAAAGGCACGCTCCACACCGCCACCCAAATCATCCGCCGCAGCACCTTGGCCCGGAAGCGGCGGTACTCCTCCGCCCCGTCGGTCTGGACGGGGACGGCGTCCGCCGGCCCCTCGTAGAGGTTCCAGTACCGCAGCTCCAGCTTTTTCTCCCACCCCGCCTGGGCCAGCAGGGCCAGGTAGTCCGCCCATTCCATGTCCTTCACATTGTCGCACCAGTCCAGGCAGTACCGCACCGGCACATGGGCGGGGACAAAGACCGCCAGCACCCCCAGCCAGACCCGCTCCAGCCGCCAGCCCGCTGCCGCCCGGCGGTTGAGCGCCGCCTCCGCCGCCTTCATGTCCATCACCGGGTAGGTAAAGAGGGAAAATCTTCGCTTCATGCCTCTTCCTCCTCCTTCAGGACCCGCTCCAGATCCGCCGCCTGCCGTCTGATACGCTGATACTCCGCCTGCAGGGCCTGATCCCCCGCCTCGGTGATCTGATAGTACTTTCGGTTCTCCTCCATACGGGTGAAGCGGATGAGCCCGTCCTTTTCAAATCGCTCCAGCAGGGCGTACAGCGTACCCGCCCCCACCCCCACCCGGCCATCGGTGAGCGCGCTGATGGCCTGCATCACGGCATAGCCGTGCCGCTCCTTCCGCAGGGCCAGCAGCACATAGTACATCTGCTCGGTCAGGGTCTCCAGCTTTTTGCGGGCCACGGTCTCACCTCCCGGTTATATCGATGTTCGGTATAGTTATAGTATATCAATATTCGATATATGTCAAGCATAAAACGTTCCGGCCGTTCTGCGCCTCACGAGCATGGGCAAGCGCGGCCGCGCATAAAGCTTTTGCGCGGCATTTCCGCTTGCTTTGCAGGGGCGGGGCAAGGCGTCTTTCCATTTTGTCACGCTTTTGCATAAGAAGACCGGGCCGCCCGAATGGGCGGCCCGGTCTTGTTTCCGGCACTATTCTGCCAGCATCTGGAACCAGCGGCTCCTTACCTCCGCCGCCTGGAAGCCGGCGGAGCGGTAGAGGGAGAAGGCAGGTGCGTTGTCGGTGGCCACCAGCAGGCCGCAGCGGCCGCAGCCCCTCTCCCGCAGGCGCTCCATGGCCGCCCCCAGCAGGGCCCGGCCCAGGCCCTTTCCGCGCAGATCCTCCTTCAGGGCGATGCCCTCGATCTCCGGCAGTTCCCCCGTCAGGTCCAGCTCGTAGACCCCCGCAAGCTCCCCCGCCCGGCGGACAAAGCCGCAGTCGTGCCCGGGGGACAGGGCCCGCTCCAGGTCCCGGGGGCCATAGGTCGCGGAGTTGGGCATATCGAAAAAGCAGGCGTTGTGCAGCGCCAGCCACGCTCCGCCCCGGCTGCGCTCCAACGGCTCCAGCTCCAGCCGCTCCTGCCCGGCCACGGGCGGCTCCAGCCCCCGCTCCATCCACAGCATGTCCCGTACATAGACCAGGCGGCAGCCCGCCCGTCTCCCCTCTTCCAGGGGGGCGGCAGGCGCGCGGGATGTCACATACAGTTCTGTCGCCCCCAGGCTCAGCAGTTCCTCTCTGCCCTGGCGGAGCAGCTCGTCCGCCTCGTCCGCCCTGCAGCTCTGGAGCACCAGGTACCCCTTCCCCTTGGCGGCGATCTCCTCCGGGTAGATGCGATAGACCGGCCTCATATCCTCTCTCCTTTCAAAGCCGCACCGGCACCGGCACGGTCATGGTCAGCGTCTCCGGCGTAACGGCACACTCCACCGCCAATACGCGCACCCCTGCATCGGCTGCCCGCCGCAGGGCGTCCCCGAAAGCCGGGTGGGTGGCGTCGTTGGGCGCCAGGTCCTTCATGCCGGACATTTGGATGACGAAGCAGACCGCCGCCTCATATCCCTCGGCCCGGCAGGCAGCCAGTTCCTCCAGGTGCCTGACCCCCCGCTCCGTGGGCGCGTCGGGAAACCGGGCGTGGCCGCCCTCCTCCAGTGTGACGCCCTTCACTTCCACAAAGCCGCGGCGCGCCCCCGCCTCCCAGTAGAAATCGAAGCGGGAGCGCCCCCAAACGGTCTCCGGCCGCAAACGTGTAAGCTCCGGCACAAAGTTTCCCGCCTGCGCCCACTCCCGAAAGACCTGATTGGGGGCCTGCGCGTCCATATTTACCAGCAGAGGCGGCCCGCCGGGCCGCTCCTTCTCCACTGCGATCAGGTCGAAGCGGGTCTTGCGGGCGGGATTGCTCCCCGCCTCCAGCCAGACCGCCGCGCCGGGGCGCAGCAGCTCCCGACACCGGCCGGTATTCTTTACGTGGACGGTCTCCGTCCGCCCCTCCAGCTCCACCTGGGCAATGAAGCGATTGGGCCGGGACAAAAAAACCGCCTTTTTGACAGCTCGGTATTGCATTGTCACGCTCCTGACGTTATCCTTATAAAGGAAGTATAACACCAGGCGGCCCGCCTGACAAGCCGCCCGGAGGAGGTCGTTTCATGCATATCCCCACCTGCGGCACTGCGGAGCAGGAGATCCTGTCCTTTCAGGCGGCGCTGGCCCAGGCCCTGCTGCCCTGCCCGGACTATGACGCCGCGCACTGGCTCTACGTACCCAACCGCTACTGCGACTATCGGTACATCCTGGGCACCGCCGGAACAAAACCGCTGATCTGCATCGGGGTCAATCCCTCCACCGCCGCCCCCGGGGATCTGGACCCCACGCTGAAGTCGGTGGAGCGTATCGCCCTGTGCAACGGATATGACAGCTTTCTCATGTTCAATCTCTATCCCCAGCGGGCCACCCGCCCGGACGATATGGAGCAAGACTGCAATCCCTTCCTCCGGCAGGAGAACGCCGCCGCCTTCCGCTGGGCCCTGGAGCAGACCCGGGACGGGGCTCCGGCGGTCTGGGCTGCCTGGGGGGCGGTGATTGAGAAGCGGCCCTATCTGGCGGACTGCCTTCGGGATATGATCGCCGTCGGCAGAGATCTGGGGGCCCGCTGGCATTCCGCCGGTCCACGCTCCAAAAAGGGGCACCCGCACCACCCTCTCTATCTGCGGAAGGACAGCGTTCTGGAGCCCTTTGACGCAGAGGAGTATGTGCAAGCCTGCCTGTGAGCGCCCCCAGTCTGCGGCCTCCAGGCGGAGCCCTGCCCCGAACAGGGGCTCCATCCGACCCCCGCGGCTGCAAAAAATCGGAACGCCGCCTTTTGCGCCCTCTTTCCATATGCCGTGGCCCGGACGACAATCCCGCCCGGGCCGCACAGACAGTCTGACGGCCATCCTCCCTCAGAAGAGAGGCATCAGCCAAACCGGGAATATGCAAAAGGCGGACAGCTTTCGCTGTCCGCCTTTGTGTCGGCATTACCTATTTTCCCGGTCCGTCTCCAGACAAGTATCTTCGGCGCAGATGAGCTTAACTTCCGTGTTCGGGATGGGAACGGGTGGACCCTCATCGCAATCAACACCGACTCACTTTTCTTTGAAAAGAAAAGTAAGCAAAAGAAACTTCAAAACTTTCTTCTCCTTACCGTCCTCTTCAACGATAAGCTTCAATTTTTAGAGGGGGTCCTCACGGAGCGCACAGCGTGCGCTCCGTGAGGATTGGTGCGCCTTCACGGATTCGAACCGGGGACCCACTGATTAAGAGTCAGTTGCTCTACCAGCTGAGCTAAAGGCGCATTTGGTGACCCGTGCGGGAATCGAACCCACGTTTGCGGCGTGAGAGGCCGCCGTCTTAGCCGCTTGACCAACGGGCCGT
>CALXEB010000018.1 GCA_944387215.1 uncultured Flavonifractor sp.
TTGTTGAGCACGGTGGTCAGGGCCCGCTTGAAGCCCTCCTCGTGCATGCCGCCCTCGGGGGTGTGGACGTTGTTGGCAAAGGAGACGATGGTCTCGTTGTACCCGTCGTTGTACTGGAAGGCCACCTCCGCCATGGAGTCCTCCTTCTGCCCGGACATGTAGATGACGTCCGGGTGGATGGGGTCCTTGGAGCGGTTGATAAAGGACACGAACTCCCGGATGCCGCCGGCGTAGTGCATGGTGTCGCTCTGCTCCCGGCCGGGGCGCTTATCGATGGTGTGGATGCGCACGCCGGCGTTGAGGAAGGCCTCCTCCCGCATGCGGGTGTGGAGGGTGTCGTAATTGTACTCGGTGACCTCGAACATCTCCGGATCGGGCTTGAACACCACCTCGGTGCCGTGGCTATCGGTGTCCCCCACCACCTGCATGCTCTGGGTCACCTTGCCCCGGGAGAACTTCATCTCGTAGATCTTCCCGTCCTTGTGGACCCGCACCTCCAGCCACTCGCTCAGGGCGTTGACCACGCTGGCGCCCACGCCGTGCAGGCCGCCGGAGACCTTGTACCCCCCGCCGCCGAACTTGCCGCCGGCGTGGAGGATGGTGAACACCACCTCCAGGGCGGGCAGGCCGGTCTGGGGCTGGATGTCCACGGGGATGCCGCGGCCGTTGTCAATGACGGTGATGACGTCCCCGTCGCCGATCTGCACTGTGATCTCGTCGCAGTAGCCGGCCAGGGCCTCGTCGATGGCGTTGTCCACAATTTCGTACACCAGGTGGTGCAGACCCGATTCGCTGGTGGAACCGATATACATGCCGGGGCGCTTGCGGACGGCCTCCAGGCCCTCCAGGACCTGGATTTCGCTTCCGCTGTACTCGTGCTCCACCTGGGTGGGGCTGTGCTCAAAGGTATCAGACATGCAAAAACCTCCGTTGAAGTGGTCGGGCGGCCAAAGGCCGCCCCCGGCGCGGGCCGGGGACGCCCTTTGGCGGCCCGTATTGGCGTTACTCAAAGCTGTCGCTCTCCGCCCGGCGCAGCAGGGCGGCGGGGGACAGCGGGGACAGGTAGATCAGGGGCGGGCCCTGCCGCCCCTCCCCGCAGAGGACGAAGGACCGGGGCAGGTCGGCGGAGATGTTCACCACCCGGCCCTCCTTCTCCGCCCGCTCCAGAAAGGCACGGGTGCGGTGGGAGAAGCTGGCGTTGTCCAGGTCGAACACCCCCAGGACCGCCCGGAAGGGGACCACCACGTTCTGGCCCAGATGCAGGTACACGCTATTTCCGCCCCCGTTTCTCCCACACCACCCGGGGGCCCCAAAGCCGCTTCCACAGCCGCCAGCCCAGCAGCATACCCAACAGGGCGAAAAAGGCGGGCACGCCGGGGACGAAAAGCAGCTGGGTCACCGGGGAGTGTTCCGACTCCCACAGGCTCAGCCGGCCCAGCGCCACAAGGACGGTGATAAGGACCGCCGCCGCCGGGGGCAGCAGCTTCCAGGGCAGCCGTTTGGTGAACCGGCACACCAGATATTCCGGGATCAGCCCCGCCAGCAGGGGCAGCAGGCAGAAAATGGCGATATAAATGGGCATGGGGTCTCTCCTTGATTTGCTTTTTTTGCTTTCTTGCCCGGCGGGCCCTCTGTGCCGCCGACACGGCCGCCATATATGGCGGCCGTCGTCCCTGCGGGTGTCCGCCGTACCTCCCGTAGGGGGCGATGCCCACATCGCCCCACCGTGGCGCGGCACGCCCCGCCGGTTACCGCGCCAGCGCGCCGCCGTGGATGTGGAAGGTCTTCCCCTCCCCCAGCCGGTTCAGCTCCATCTCCTCACAGCAAGAGATGAACGCCCACAAAAGGCAGGCCTTTTGCGGGGGCCCGATTTTACATCCTCGGGGCAAGTGAATTGCCCCTGCGGCACGATCTGCCCTTTGGGCAGATGCTTGTGCGGCGCACCCGCGCCGGATCAGGTGTTCATCTCACCAGCGCGCCGCCGTGGATGTGGAAGGTCTTCCCCTCCCCCAGCCGGTTCAGTTCCATCTCCTCACAGCAAGAGATGAACACCTGGCCGCCGGTGATGCGGCGCAGGACGAACTCCTGCCTTTTCTGGTCCAGCTCGGAGAGCACGTCGTCCAGCAGGAGCACCGGCCACTCCCCGGTCTCCCGGAAGAAGATTTCCCGGGAAGCCAGCTTGAGGGAGAGGGCGGCGGTGCGGGTCTGCCCCTGGGAGGCGAACTGCCGGGCGCTGCGGCCGTCCAGCTCCACCGCCAGATCGTCCTTGTGGGGGCCGGAGAGGCACTGCCGGGCCTCCAGCTCGGCCTTGCGATGGGACTCCTGGTGGGAGAGCAGCTGATCCAGGATGGTCCGGGCGGGGGCCAGGGGATCGGTGACGGTGGATACCGTCTCGTACCGCAGGTCCAGGCCCTCCCGCCCGCCGGAGAAGTCCCGGTGGATAGGCGGGGTGACCTCCCGCAGGCGCTTGACGAAGTGGGCCCGGTAGTGGATGATCAGGGCCCCCGTCTGGGCCATGCGCAGATTGAACTCGTCCAGGGTGTCCAGCAGGGCGGGGCGCTCCTCCCAGTCCCGCAGTATGCGGGTCTTGTGCTCGTAGAGCCGGCGGTACTCCCGCAGGGCCTCGGCATACCGGGGCCGCAGCTGGCAGATGCAGTCGTTGAGGAACCGCCGCCGCTCCGCCGCCCCCTCCCGGATGAGATAGAGATCCTCCGGGCAGAAGAGCACCGTGTTGAGCACGCCGGAGAGCTCCGCGGCCGACTTGAGCCGCACCCCGTTGGAGAAGAGCTGCCGCCTCCCCTCCCGGCTGAGCCGGGCCTCCAGGGTGAAGTCCCTGTCCCGGGCGGCCACCTCCCCCTGGAGGAAGGCGTGGTCCACCCCAAACTGGATCAGCTCCCTGTCATACCGGGCCCGGTGGGAGGAGGCGGTGGACAGATAGGCCACGGCCTCCAGCAGGTTGGTCTTGCCCTGGGCGTTTTCTCCCCAGATCACGTTGACGCCGGGGGAAAACTCCCCCTCGAAGTGCAGGTAGTTGCGGAAAAAATCCAGGGTAAGGGATCGGAGGATCATACCACCCTCAGCTCCACCCCGTCCAGGGCGGCCGTATCCCCGGGGCGCAGCTTGCGGCCCCTCTGGGTGCAGACCTCCCCGTTCACCGTGACCTGGCCGGCCTGGATGCGCTCCTTGGCCTCCCCGCCGGTGCCGGTGAGGCCCTCGAATTTCAGCAGGGCCTCCAGTTTGATGAATTCCGTGTGGATCTTTACCTCTCGCTTCTCCATAAATCAACCTTTTTTCATAAACATATTCCGCTGACGGCCGCCATATATGGCGGCCCTACAATGGAAATTCCATGGGGGACGCAGGGCCGCGATACGCCGCGGCCGCTTCGACCGATGGTCATTCCTTCTTTTCCGTCAGGCCGTACAGTATCCCGTACACCTCCGGCAGGGCCTTTTTCAGGGCCACGGGCTTTCCCTTGGCCCGGTCGTAGAAAAAGTGGACGCTGGTCCCCTCCGCCCGCAGCTGGCCGGTGGCGGCGTCGGTCATGCGGTAGCCCAGCTCCAGCTTGGCGGCTTGGAGCTTGTTCACCGACATGGAGATGGCCACCGTCTCCCCGAACCGGGTCATGGACCGATAGGCGCAGGACACGCTGTACACCGCAAAGTCGATGCCCGCTTCCACCGCCTTGGAATAGGGGAAGCCGATCTGATCCATAAAGTCGGTGCGGGCCTCCTCCATCCACAGGATATGGTTGCCGTGGTGGACGATGGACATGCCGTCGGTCTCGTAAAACTGGACCTTGTGCAGGTAGGGATGCAGCTGCAAGTTGATTCCTCCCCGTTCAAAAATGCCTCGCGGAGCCGGCGCCCGCAGGCGCGTAAAAATTCAAATCTCCTCTCCCGTTTGGACGGGTTCACTCCCCCGCCTTCAGCCGCACGGGCAGGACCATATAGAGGAAGTTCTCCTCCCCCTCGGCAGGCAGGATGACGCAGGGGGACACGCCGGAGGTCAGCTCCAGCCGCACCCTGTCCGCCGGGGCGGCTTTCAGCGCGTCCATCAGATACTTGTTGTTAAAGCCGATCTCCAGTCCGCCGCCGTCCCCATCCAGGGGGCACTCGTCATAGGCGTCGCCGATGGCGGTCTTGGTGGAGATCTTCAGCACATTGTGGTCAAAGACACAGCGCAGGGGGCTTTTCAGCTTGTCGCTGATGATGAGGCTCACCCGGTCGATGGAGGACAGCAAAGCCTTGGCGTCCCCCGTCACGTGAATGGTATTGTTGCGGGGGATGGCCTGGCGGTAGGCCAGAAACTCCCCTTCCAGCCGGCGGGACACCAGCATGGTGGGCCCCACCTGGAACATGACGTGCCGGGCGCCCAGGGTGATGACCGCCGGCTCATCCACGTCGAGACAGATCTTTTCCACCTCGGACAGGGCCGCGCCGGGCACCACGAAGGAGAAGCTGTCCGCGCCCTCCTTTTCCGCGATGGCCTCGTTCCGCAGGGCCAGGCGGTAGCCGTCCACGCTCACCACCGTAAGGCTCTCGCCCTCCACTTCAAAAAGCGATCCGGTGTGGATGGGCCGGCTCTCGTTGTCGCTGACGGCGAAGAGGGTCTGGCCGATCATGGCCTTCAGCTTGGCCTGAGAGATGGTCAGGGCGTTCTGATGGTCCACGGAGGGCAGCTCCGGGAACTCCTCCGGGTCAGTTCCCAAAATATGGAACTGACTCATACCGCACTGGATGTGCACCATATAATTTTCCGAGCGGAAGGATACCATGTCGTCCGGCAGCTTGCGGATGATCTCCCCGAACAGGCGGGCGCTGAGCACCAGGGTGCCCTCTTCGGCTACGTCCGCCGGCACGACGGCCCGGATACCGGTCTCCAGGTTGTACCCCGTCAGGCGCAGCTGGCTTCCCGCCTCCACCAGGATGCCCTCCAGCGCGGGGATGGAGCTCTTGGGAGACACCGCCCGGGAGGTGGTGGAGATGGCAGCCTGGAGCAGAGCCTTTTCGCAGGTGAATCTCATAACAGTCTAGCCTCCGTTTCTTCCGCTCCTCCGGGGAGAGGAGGGGATATATGTCGTAATAGTAAGCCGTAGGGGAAAATAATGTGGAAAGATGGAAAAAGTGCTAGGGGGAGAATGGAAAGCGCGTCCACAGGCCATGTGGAGCGCCGGGACGGGATTCCACAGGGAGAAAAAAACGGCGCGCTTATCCACAGGCCGCTGTCCACATTTCCCCAAAATGCGGTGGAAAGATCTACTCGTACCGGGCGTTGATGTTGGCGTTGATGTCCTTGATGACCTCGGCGATCTCAGGGGACTGCTTGGTGAGCTTTTCCACCCGGTCGATGGAGTGCATGACGGTGGTGTGGTCCCTGTCGTCGAACTCCCGGCCGATCTCCTTCAGGGACAGGTTGGTCATCCGGCGGATCTGGTACATGGCGATCTGCCGGGCCAGGGCGGTCTCCTTGGTGCGGCCCTGGCCCCGGATGGCCTCGGGGTCAATGTTGTAGAATTTGCCCACCTCGTCGATGATGATCTCCGGCGAGGGGAGAAAGTCGGCCTTGTCCTTGAACAGGTCCCGCACCGCCCGGGTGACGGTGTCCACGTCCACGCTCTCCCCCATCAGCTCCTGAAAGGCCAGGATCTTGTTCACCGTGCCCTCGATCTGCCGGACGTTGGAGGTGATGTTCTCCGCGATGTACTGGAGTACCGGGTCGGGCAGGTTCATGCCCCGGCGGATGGCCTTGTTTTTGATGATGGCCACCCGGGTCTCATAGTCGGGGGGCTGTATGTCCACCGGCAGGCCCCACTCAAAGCGGGTGCGCAGCCGGTCATCCAGCCGGAGCATCTCTTTTGGGGGGCGGTCGGCGGTGAACACGATCTGCCGGCCCGCCTCATAGAGGGTGTTGAAGGTGTGGAACATCTCCTCCTGGGTGGACTCCCGGCCGGCGATGAACTGCACGTCGTCCATCAAAAACACGTCGGCCGAGCGGTACTTCTCCCGGAACTCCGGGTTGCGGCCCTCCCGGATGGCCTGGATGAGCTCGTTGGTGAAGGAATCGCCCTTGATGTAGACGATGCGGTAGTCGGGGTGGGTCTCGTGGATCTTGTGGGCGATGGCATAGAGCAGATGGGTCTTGCCCAGCCCCGACTCCCCGTAAATGAACAGGGGGTTGTAAGTCTGGGCGGGCTTCTCCGCCACCGACAGGGCGGCGGCGTGGGCAAACTTGTTGGACGAGCCCACCACGAAGCGCTCGAAGGTGTACTCCTCCGTGCCGGGAAGGAAGGTGTCGTCCGTCTTTTTTTTCTGAAAGCCCTCCAGCTCCCCTTCTCCCAGCACCGTGACCCTGAGGTCGGCGGAAAACAGCTCGTGAAGCGCCTTCTGGAGCACCGGGACGTAGCGGGACTGGATGATGTCCCGCTTGAAATTGGAGGGCGTGTAGAGCACGAACTGGTCCTCGTCCAGCGCCACGGGAACGGCGTCGTCGAACCAGGTGTTGATGGTGGTGGCGGTGATCTCTCCCTCCATCAGGGAACAGACTTTGGCCCAGAGGTCGGGCGGGAAGTTCACGGGAATACCTCCTCTGTCAGTGGTATCATATCTCATTGATTATATCAAAAAAACGGCCCCGGCGCAACGGATACACTAATAAAAAAGAAACTCTTTTTTGTCCCTGAGCGGGCATATTCCCATTTCCGGCAGGGACCGCCACAAGATATGGTGTTTTCCGCCCCAGACAGGCCCAAACGGGAAAAAAGAGCGCAAAATAGTGGTTGACAGGGTATTTTGTGATAGGCTATAATACCATGTACGCCGTGTATTCCGCGCGGTGTAAAGCAGTTTCCTTTGTCAACCGCGGCCGGAAGGCCGTTGTGGAGGCGGGGCGACCCGCCGATTCTTGTACAGGAGGTGTCCCACATGGTCCGTACCTATCAGCCCAAGAAGCGCCAGCGCTCCAAGGAGCACGGTTTCCGCAAGCGTATGCGCACCGCCAACGGCCGCAAGGTTTTGGCCCGCCGCCGCGCCAAGGGCCGCGCCCGCCTGACCCACTGATGCGTCCGCGAATGGAATAGGGCTTTTTAGGGGCGGGGGAGAGCATCCCACCGCCCCTGCGCAGTATGCGCGGAAACGGAGCGGCAACGTGAAGCATACCATCTCCCTGAAACAGAATCATCTCTTCCGCCGGCTCTACGCCAGGGGCAAGAGCGCGGCCGACTCCCGTCTGGCGGTATACTGCCGGAAAAACGGGGACCGGCGCAGCCGCCTGGGCCTGACCACGGGCACCAAGCTGGGCAAGGCGGTGGTGCGCAACCGCACCCGCCGCCGCCTGCGGGAGGCCTACCGCCTGCATGAGGAGCGCTTCCTCCCCGGCTACGACATCGTGGTGGTGGCCCGGGTGCGGGCGGCCCACAGCCGTTACCGGGAACTGGAGCGCAGCCTCCTCTCCCTGTCGGACAGGCTGGGCCTGCTGAGAAAAGAGGGAAAGGAATGAAGCGCCTGCTTCTGGCCCTCATCCGGGGCTACCGCAAGTATATCTCTCCCGCCCGCCCCCCCTGCTGCCGCTTCATCCCCACCTGCTCGGCCTACGCCCTGGAGGCGGTGGAGAAGTACGGGGCGTGGAAAGGGGGCCTGCTGGCCCTGCGCCGCATCCTGAAATGCCAGCCCTTCCACAAGCAGAAAAGCATCGAGTACGACCCCGTGCCGTGACAGACGCCGCGGCGAGACAATGTGACTTGGAGGCGCACAAATGGATATCATCCTCTCCCCCTTTTCCTGGCTGCTGAAGTTTTTTTATAACTTCTGCGGCAGCTACGGCCTGGCGCTGATCCTCTTCGCCCTGGTGGTGAAGGTGGTGCTCTTCCCCCTGTCCCTCAAGGGCAAGCGGGGCATGATCCAGATGAACATGCTCTCCGGCCAGATGCAGAAGCTGCAAAAGCAGTACGCCAACAACCGGGAGCGCTATAATCAGGAGGTCCAGAAGCTCTACGAAAAGGAGAAGGTCAACCCCATGGGCGGCTGCCTGTGGTCCTTCATCCCCCTGATCATCCTGATGGTCCTCTACCCCATCATCCGGGAGCCCTTCCACTACATGATGGGTATCAACGACGTCAGCATCCTGGACGCCATCGCTCAGACGGTGAACTGGGGCCCGGTGGCCCTGGCCAACGGCTGGATCCGGGAGGCGGCGGACACCTTTACCAACACCGCCTACAACCAGCTCTACCTGTCCTCCCTCATCACCCCGGACAACCTGGCCGCCGTCCAGGCCGCCGCGGGCGAGGCGGGGGCCAATATCTTTGCCATCAACTTCGACTTCCTGGGCTTTGCCGACCTGTCCCAGATCCCCAAGCTCCAGTTCTGGAACGTGGAGGGCGGCTTCGGCCTGTTTATCCTGCCGGTGATCTCCGCCGCGCTGAGCGTGGTGTTCTCCCTGGTCTCCATGAAGACCAACGCCATCAATCAGCAGACCCAGAACAGCCAGAACAACGGCACCATGCGCACCATGATGATCATCAACCCCATCATCTCCCTGTGGATCGGCTTTTCCATGCCCGCGGCCCTGTGTATCTACTGGATCGCCAACAGCCTGTTCTCCATGATCCAGGAGTTCATCTGCGCCAAGCTGCTGAAAAAGGACTATGAGAAAGCCGCCGCCGCCCGGGCCGAGCAGGAGCGCCTGGCCAAGGAAGAGGAGAAGGAGGAGCGCCGCCGCGCCGCCGAGGAGCGGGCCCGCCGCATCGAGGAGGCCAAGCTCAACAAGGGCAAGAAGAAAAAGGGCGAGAAAAAGCCCGTGGACGAGGACAAGATCCCCGGCGCGGTGAAGGAGGCCAGCCGGGTGGGCCTGCGGCAGTATGCCCGTGGCCGGGCCTACGACCCCTACCGCTACAGTGCCGACGGACCCACCGTCTATCCCGGCGAGGAGCCCATATTCGCTCCCAAGGCCGACTCCCGGGCCCTGAAGCACGAGGCCGCCGAGGCGGAGCAGGCGCTGGGCGAGCTCCACACGGACGAGGCCATCGAGGACAGCATCCTGGCCGGACAGACCGCTGAGGAGACCCCCGCCATCCAGGCTCCCGAGGCCGCGGCGGAGGAGCAGTCCCCCGCCCAGGAGCCTGAGCAGTCCCCCGCCGCCCCTGAGGCCCAGCAGGCCGACCAGGGGGAGAAAAAGGAATAACGGCTCTGCCGTGACGCAGAAGGAGAGATATCAGCCATGCTGAAATGGATCGAAAGCACCGGCAAGAGCGAGGAGGCCGCTGTGGAGGCCGCCCTGCAGAAGCTGGGTATGGACCGGGACGAGGTGTCCGTGGAGATCCTGGAGCGGGCCAAGTCCGGCTTCCTGGGCATCGGGAGCACCCCGGCCAAGGTAAAGGTGACCTACGAGGCCCCCGACGAGCCGGAGGCCGCCCCCGTCCCGGAGGAGCGCCCCGCCCGGCCCGCCGCCCCCGTCCGGGAGGAGGCGCCTGAGGCGGCCCCTGAGGAGAAGCCTGTTCCCCCCGTGCAGGCAGCCGTCCCCGGGGCGGACGATGAGAGGGCCGGAAAAATCGACGCATTCCTCACCGGCCTGCTGGAGCACATGGGAGCCGAGGCCCGGCCGCAGATCCGGGTGGATGAAAACGGCACCTACCAGGTGGAACTGGTGGGGAAGGACCTGGGCGGGCTCATTGGCCGCCGGGGAGAGACCCTGGACGCCATCCAGCAGCTCACCGGCTACGCCGTCAACCACGGCCAGTCCAGGCGCGTGCGCATCCATGTGGACGCCGAGGGCTACCGGGCCAAGCGGGAGGAGTCCCTGGTCCGCCTGGCCCACAAGGTGGCGGGCAAGGTAGTGCGCTACCGCCGCAACGTGACCCTGGAGCCCATGAACGCCTATGAGCGCCATGTGATCCACACCGCCCTCCAGGACACCCCCGACGTGACCACCTACTCCATCGGCACCGAGCCCAACCGCCGCACGGTGGTGGCGTACAGCCGGGGAGAGCACCGTCAGTAATATTCGGAGCGGCCGCCCGCCTGACGGGCGGCCGCTTTTTATCCCCCGTTTCCCGGCTGGGGAATACTTGTATTTTGCCCAAGGCCGTGGTATACTAAGCAGACGATCTGTTGTGCGCATCCGCCCGCCGGCTTTCCGGCGGGCGCTGCCGTGTTCCCAAGGCGGGAACGCCCGGACAGGGCCCGGTATCCCGGGCCCGCCCTGCCTCCGCGCGGCAGGGTCTGCCCGGATATCGCCACCGCCCCCCGGCGCGGAGGGGGCAAAACACAGGAAAGGATAAACGACAAGCATGACCTTCCAAGACCTGGGCCTCTGCCCGCCCATTCTGCGGGCCCTGGCCGAACAGGGGTATGAGAACCCCTCCCCCATCCAGGAAAAGGCCATCCCCCCCGCCCTGGCGGGCCGGGACGTGCTGGGCTGCGCCCAGACGGGCACGGGCAAGACCTGCGCCTTCGCCGCCCCCATCCTCCAGCGGCTGGACGGGAAAAAGGCCTCCGGCCGCCCCATCCGGGCCCTTATCCTCACCCCCACCCGGGAGCTGGCCCTCCAGATCCAGGAGAGCTTCCAGGCTTACGGCAAACATCTGCCCCTGCGCTCGGCCGTGATTTTCGGCGGCGTGGGGCAAAACCCCCAGGTGGAGCAGCTGAAAAAGGGCGTGGACATCCTGGTGGCCACCCCCGGCCGGCTGGGGGATCTGTACAACCAGAAGTATGTGGATCTGAGCAGGCTGGAGATCTTCGTGCTGGACGAGGCCGATCGGATGCTGGACATGGGCTTCATCCACGACGTGCGCCGCATCCTGGGCTGGCTGCCCAAGCGCAAGCAGACCCTCTTCTTCTCCGCCACCATGCCCCCCGAGGTGCAGGGCCTGGTGGACGAGCTGCTGGCGGACCCGGTGAAGGTGGCGGTGGACCCGGTGTCCTCCCCGGTGGAGATCATCGACCAGAAGCTCTACTACGTGGACCGGGGCAACAAGACCAAGCTGCTGGCCCACCTGATCGGCACCCTGGGGGTGAAGAACGCCCTGGTGTTCACCCGCACCAAGCACGGAGCCAACAAGGTGGCCGGCGACCTGGTGAAGGCGGGCCTTACCGCCGCGGCCATCCACGGCAACAAGAGCCAGACCGCCCGGCAGCAGGCCCTGGCCGACTTCAAGGCCGGCCGGGTGCAGGTGCTGGTGGCCACCGACATCGCCGCCCGGGGCCTGGACATCGAGGAGCTCTCCCACGTGTTCAACTACAACCTGCCCGACGTGCCCGAGACCTACGTCCACCGCATCGGCCGCACCGGCCGGGCGGGCCGGGGAGGCGCCGCCGTCTCCTTCTGCGACGTCAACGAGAAGGAGGAGCTCAAGGCCATTGAGAAGCTGCTGGGCAGGCCCGTGCCGGTGGTGGCCGGCCACCCCTGGCCCATGGAGGTGCTGGAGCCCGCCCCCAGGGACAAGAAGGGCCGGGTAGTGAACCCGGAGGACGCGGAGGCCCGGGCCGCCGCGAAAGAGCGCCGGCGGCAGCGGGACGCGGCCAACAAGGCCGCCAACCAGGAAAAAAAGGCAAAAGCGGCACAGAAGGCCCCGGAACCCCAGCCGCCTGAGCCCCCGGCAGCGGAGCCCGCCCCCAAAAAGAAGCGGGGCCGGGGCAGGCGCAGCAGCGCCACTCTGGAGGAGGCCCTCACCGCCGTGGAGCCCAAAAAGCCGGAGCGGGCCCGGCCGGTGTACGACGACTTCCAGAAGCCCGACCCCCTGGCCAGCGACGTGATCATGGACGCCACCGCCCGGCTGCTCTCCTCCCGCCGCCCCCTCCCCGTCCGGGAGGAGCGGCCCCGGAACCAGCGCCGGAAGCGCCAGGAGAAGCAGGAACAGCGTCAGGCCAAGCCCGCGCCGAAGCCCGCCCCCGCGCCCAAGGCCGACGCCAGGAGGGGCGGCAGGGACCGGGGCCGCTCCCGCCGCCCTATGGAGCCGGACCTGCGCAAGCACGGCCAGAAGGACTCCACCGAGCAGCCCAGCCTGATGAAGCCCTACTATCTGAGCGACGACTGAAGCGGGCGCACGGAGAGGGCCCGGACAGACGGCCCCATTCAGCGGGGAGGCCCCATGGCCTCCCCGCTTTTTTACCATGATTTAGAACAAATGTTTGCATTTTGACACCACCTGTGGTACAATGTCCCCAACCTGATACCAGAAGGAGGGCCTGTCATGAAACCGCTGACGGACAAGCAGCAGCAGATCTATGACTACATCGTCTCCTTTTCCAGCCAGTACGGCTACCCCCCTTCCGTGCGGGAGATCGGGGAGCACGTGGGGCTCAAATCCCCCTCTACGGTCCACTTCCACCTGAAAGGGCTGGAGGAGGCGGGCCTCATCGCCAGGGCGGAGGGCAGGACCCGGGCCATCACGGTGACCGGCCTCCACGCCGCGCCGGAGCCCGAACGGGACCAGATCCCGGTGGTGGGCAATGTGGCCGCCGGCTCCCCCATCCTGGCCCAGGAGCAGGTCGAGGACTACCTGACCTTCGAGACCGGGGACAAGACCGGGGAGTACTTCGCCCTGCGGGTGCGGGGGGAGTCCATGAAGTACGCCGGCATCCTGCCCGGCGACCTGGTGGTGGTCCACCAGCAGCCCGACGCCCGCAACGGGGAGATCGTGGTGGCCCTCTTTGAGGACGAGGCCACCGTCAAGACCCTGCGGCGCAAGGACGGGCACACCTGGCTCCTGCCCGAGAACCCGGACTACGAGCCCATCGACGGCGATAACTGCACCATCCTGGGCAAGGTCACCGCCGTGGTGCGCAGGTACTGAGGAGGAAACGATGGGAAAAAACGACCGTTTTCAGGTGATCTACACCCAGGGGGCCATGGACGTGATGCGGATCCTGCTGGACACCGAGACGGGGGTGCAGTACCTCCAGGTGGCCAACGGGTACGCCGGCGGCCTCACCCCCCTGCTGGACGCAGACGGCAGGCCCCTGAAGTGGGCGGTGGAGGAGCGGGCATGAAGCTGGTCACCTGGAACGTCAACGGCCTGCGGGCCTGCCTGAACAAGGGCTTTCTGGACTTTTTCCACAGTGTGGACGCGGACGTGTTCTGCCTGCAGGAGACCAAGCTCCAGCCCCACCAGATCCAGCTGGACCTGCCCGGCTACCAGCTTTACTGGAACAGCGCGGAGAAAAAGGGCTACTCCGGCACCGCTCTCTTTACCCGGGTGGCGCCCCTGGAGGTCACCTACGGCATGGGCCTGGAGGAGCACGACCACGAGGGGCGGCTCATCACGGCGGAGTACGACGGCTTCTACCTGGTGTGCTGCTACACACCCAACGCCCAGAACGAGCTGGCCCGCATCGACTACCGCATGAAGTGGGAGGACGACTTCCGGGACTATCTGATGGAGCTGGACAAGGTCAAGCCGGTGATCCTCTGCGGGGACCTGAACGTGGCCCACCAGGAGATCGACCTGAAAAATCCCGGCCCCAACCGGGGCAGCGCCGGATTTTCCGACCAGGAGCGGGGGCAGATGACCCGCCTGCTGGAGAGCGGATTTACCGATTCCTTCCGCGCCCTCTACCCGGACAGGACCGGGGCCTATACCTGGTGGAGCTACCGCTTCAACGCCCGGAAGAACAACGCCGGGTGGCGCATCGACTACTTCATCGTCTCAGACCGGCTGGCGCCCCGGGTAAGCGAGCAGATCATTCACAGCCAAGTCGCCGGCAGCGACCACTGCCCGGTGGAATTGATCTTGAAGGATTGAAAGGAACGTGATGCGACATGTATGATGTGGTGGCCCTGGGCGAGCTGCTCATCGACTTCGCCCAGCAGAGCGTGGACGAGAGCGGGTACCCCACCATGGCGGCCCACCCCGGCGGCGCGCCGGGGAATTTCCTGGCGGCCCTGAACAAGTACGGCGCCCGCACCGCCTTTCTGGGCAAGGTGGGAGAGGACGCCTTTGGCAGGCTCCTGCTGAACACCCTTCGGCAGGCGGGCATCGAGACCCGGGGCATCCTGTCCGACCCGGCGGTGTTCACCACCCTGGCCTTCGTCACCTTCAAGGAGGGGGACCGCTCCTTCAGCTTCGCCCGCAAGCCGGGGGCGGATACCATGCTCCGCTTTGAGGAGCTGGATTTGTCCCTCATCGACCAGACAAAGGTGTTCCACTTCGGCTCCCTCTCCCTCACCGGGGAGCCCGTGCGGGAGACCACCCGCCGGGCGGTGGCCTACGCCAGGCAGCGGGGGAAGCTCATCACCTTCGACCCCAACCTCCGCCCGCCCCTGTGGGACAGTGCGGAGCAGGCCAGGGAGGAGATCCTCTGGGGCCTGGACCAGGCCCACGTGGTGAAGATCAGCGATGAGGAGGTCTCCTTCCTCTGGGACTGCAGCCCGGAAGAGGGGGCCCGGCGGCTGCTGGATGACCACGGCGTCAGGCTGGCTATGGTGACCTTGGGACCCAAAGGCTGCCTGCTGGTCAACCGCCGGGGCCGGACCTCCGTCCCCTCCCCCAAGGTGACCGTGACCGACACCACCGGCGCCGGGGATATCTTCGGCGGCAGCGCGGTGAGCCGCCTGCTGAAGCTGGGCAAGGCCCCGGAGGAGCTGGAGGAGGCGGAGCTGGCGGCTATCGCCCGCTTTGCCGCCACAGCGGCCAGCCTGTCCACCGAGAGGCCCGGCGGCATCCCCAGCATCCCCGACGAGGCGGAAGTCCTGGCCCGAATGGGATAAATAAGAACCGGCGGCGGGTAAAAAATCCCGCCGCCGGTTTTGCGCCCCTGTAGGAAGAGGACTCTCTCCGCCCGCCCATCCGTAGGGGCGGATATCATCCGCCCGCCGGTGGGCACCCACCCCCGCAGTGCGCGGCAGGACTGCCGCGCCGGCTTGGGGGAACGGATTGCCGCGCCAGTGTGCGCACTGGCGCGCAATGACAGGGGCGGGGCGCCCTGCCGCGCCGTATTCCACCGGGTGACCAGGGCCGCCATGTATGGCAGCCCTACGCCTCCAGTCCCAGCAGCACCTGCCCGGCGGCCCGGGCAAAGAGCCGGGCGGCGGAAAGGGCCTCCTGAAGGGTATTGCCGTGGGTGCCCACCTCCACCAGCACCGAGCCGGGGCACAGCTGCTGGTTGTACCGGGAGGAGCGCAGGGTCATGGGCCGGGCCAGGGTGGGGTAGAGGGTGTTGAGCCCGTTCTGGATCTTGCAGGCCAGGGTCAGATTCTCCATCCAGTTGGGGTGCTCGCCCCCCTCGCTGGAGCCCAGCACCAGCATCACCTGGGCGGTGTCCGTCCCGTCCACGGTGGTCACCGCCTTGTACACCGTGCCGTCCTCCCCGATGAGGGCGTCCCGGTGCACGTCCAGCACCACCCGGATGGTGGGGTACTCCGCCAGGTACTGCTCCACCGCCTTTGCCGAGCGGTCGTAGGCCCCGGCGTACTTGGGGTAGTCGTAGAGGGTCTTGTCGTGGAGCACTTCCAGCCCCATCTCCCGGAACACCGCCGCCATCTCCTCCCCCACCCGCACCATGTTGTAGTTTTCATCCAGGGTGCGGGTATTGTTGTCCGAGGGGACGTACACGTCGGCGCCGTCGGGCGTGTAAGCCTCCGAGCCGTGGGTGTGGATGATCAGGATCTGGGGCCCCTCCTCCGGAATGGTGATCGGCACGGCGGCGGAGGCCGCCGCCGCCAGGTCCACGTCCAGTCCCGTGCGGTTGTAGAGATAGAGCCCCCCCGACACCACATACCCGTCGGGGCTGGTGGGGGCCAGCGTCCGGGCCACCACGTCCGACGGGGCGGCAGTGGTGGCGGGCGGCGGGGTGAGATCATCCAGGTCAGGCGCCGGCTGGCCCGCCGGCAGGTCGAGGGCCTTCTCCCCTTCGGACTGCCCCTCCCCCTCCGGCCGGAGGGACAGCAGCAGCGGGGACTGCCCCACCGCCAGCCTGCCCCAGCCGTCCAGCCCCGCCAGCGGCCCGTCCGCCGCCGGACCCAGCTCGGCGGAAAGGGCGGCCTGTACAAAATCCGGGTCCTCTGCCAGATCCCGCAGGGCGTCCGCCGCCCCCGCCCCGGTACACAGGGGGAGCACCCACACCGCCAGCGTGGCCAGAAACAGCGCCGCCGCCCGCCGCAGCAGCCGTCCCCAACGTATCTTTCGTCCCATATCCCATCATCCTTTGTGCCTTGATGGTGATACTTATGCGCCCCGCCGGGGGAATATGCCGGCCCGGCGCACCCGCGCTTGACTTTTTTGCCCGATTGGATATAATGAGTGCTACAAAACCGAATCGTGCCGCATGCCGGCCACTGTGAAAAGAGGCTTTTTATGAGCAAGATCGCCATCGCTACCGACAGCAACAGCGGCATCACCCAGGCCCAGGGCAGGGAGCTGGGGGTGTTCGTGCTGCCCATGCCCTTTTATATCAATGACGAACTTTTCCTGGAGGACATCACCCTCACCCAGGAGCAGTTCTACCAGCGCCTGGCGGAGGACGCCGACGTGAAGACCACCCAGCCCGCCCCCGGCGACGTGGTGGAGCTGTGGGACAAGATCCTGGCGGACTATGACCAGGTGGTCTACATACCCATGTCCAGCGGCCTGAGCAGCTCCTGCGAGACCGCGCAGATGCTGGCCCAGGACTATGAGGGGAAAGTCTTTGTGGTGAACAACCAGCACATCTCTGTGACCCAGCGCCGCTCGGTGCTGGACGCCAAGAAGCTGGCGGAGGCGGGCTGGAGCGCCGGCCAGATCCGGGACACCCTGGAGGCCACCAAGTTCGATTCGGACATCTATATCACGGTGGACACCCTGAAATACCTGAAAAAAGGCGGCCGCTGCACCCCCGCCGCCGCCGCCATCGGCACGGTGCTGGGCATCAAGCCAGTGCTGCGCATCAAGGGGGACAAGCTGGACTCCTTCGCCAAGGCCCGGGGCTGGAAGGCCGCCAAAAAGACCATGCTGGACACCGCCCATAAGGTCATGGAGACCGACTTTGCCGACTGCGGCGGCCCGGAGGATCTGTATATCGACGTGGCCTACACCGGCTCCCTGGAGGATGCCAGGGAGTGGATCGAGGAGGTGGAGGCCTCCTTCCCCGGCTTCCCCATCCACGCCGACCCCCTCTCCCTCTCCGTGGCCTGCCATATCGGACCCGGCGCCCTGGCCGTCACCCTGACCAAAGTCCTCAAGCCCTGAAACCGAACGAAGCGGCGGGCCGCCCCCACGGGCGGCCCGCCGCTTTGCATGTTGAAAAAGCCTCGCAGAGTTCGCGCCCGCAGGCGCGAAAAAATTGGGATCCGTTTTCTCCGGGGACATGTGCCTCGGAGAAAACACTTCTCAGCCCGCAAGTGTGGGATTTGCCCGCCTAAAGCGGAGAAATCCTGCGCGCGGCGGGCTGCATCCTACTCGAAAAAGTGGCAGAAGCCACTTTTTCGACAGTCTCAGCGGCGGGCCGCCCCCACGGGCGGCCCGCCGCTTTGCCGCATCATATCTCCCCGCAGGGGCGCATATACATCCCCCGTGACAAACTTGCGGGGAGTGTTGCTGTGTGAAAGGGAACATTGAGGAGCGCGCCTGCCGGCTGGCATGTTACATCATCGAAAACAAAGCGACGGTGCGCGGCGCGGCCCAAAAGTTCGGCATCAGCAAATCCACGGTGCACAAGGACCTGAGCGAGCGCCTGCCCGCCTTCAACCGCACCCTCTATCTCCAGGTCAAGCAGGTGCTGGATGAAAACAAGGCCCAGCGGCACATTCGAGGCGGCATCGCCACCCGAAACAAGTATCGCGGCGAGACCCGGTAGGCCTCCATCCGCGCAGGCGCGGGCAGCGGCGGAGCCAGCCTCCGCCGTTTTGCCGCGCCCTCAGGTGAGCAGCACGCCCAGGGCGGCCACGGCGGTGCAGGCCACGATGGCCACCGAGGCGCACAGGTCGGCCGCCGCCCATCCCCTGCCCCGGCGGGCGGCCCGGGGCGCAGCGGAGACCGCCCGCGCCTGGTCAGCCGCGGGCTCCGGCCCGGGCGCCTGCCGCGCCTCCAGAGCCTGGCGGCAGGCGGCGAAATCCAGCACCTTTCCCGCGCTGCCGGGCCGGGCTGTCCGGGGCAGCACCACGCAGCGCACCCCTTCTCCACCGCTGGCCTTGCGGTCCCCGCCGGCGGTGATCCGGGCGGCGTTCAGCGAATAGTAGATCGTTTCCATGGTCGACCCCTCCTTTTGGACAACCCCAGTATGGCAGCAACCAGGCCCGATAAAACGGACTTTTCTCATGCGGGCCCCTCTCCCGGGAGATTTTTTGTCCACGAACAGAACTTATGTTCGATTGAAGTTTAGCACATATGTTCGATTTTTGCAAGGGGAAATTTGAGAAAAAAGACCGTTGCCTGGGACTGTGGCGGCGGATATAATGGGGGGAGAACAGGCAGAAAAGGGGGGCTTGCGCATGGCGCTGGCAGAGCTGGGGATCGTGGGCCTGGCGGCGATGGGGTCCAATCTGGCCCGCAACGCCGCGGGAAAGGGACACAGGACGGCGGTATATGACCGGGAGGCCCCGGTTCGGGCGGCCTTCCTCCGGGCGGAGGGGGGCGCGGGGGCCTTTGCCATGGCGGAAGAGCTGGAGGAGCTGCCCGGCCTGGTGGCCCGGCCCAGGAAGCTCCTGCTGATGGTGAAGGCCGGGCAGCCGGTGGATGCGGTGCTGGAGCGGCTGCTGCCCTGCCTGGAGCCGGGGGATGTGGTCATAGACGGGGGCAACAGCCACTGGTCGGACACCGCCCGGCGGCAGGCCCGGGTAAAGGCGGCGGGAGTGCTCTATGTGGGGGCGGGCGTCTCCGGCGGAAGCCGGGGGGCCCGGCTGGGCCCGGCCATCATGCCCGGCGGCGATCCGGCGGCCTGGCCGGTGGTGAAGGACCTGCTGGAGGACCTGAGCGCCAGGGCCCCCGACGGCATGCCCTGCTGCCGCTGGATGGGTCCGGAGGGAGCGGGCCACTTTGTCAAAACGGTGCACAACGGCATCGAATATGGGGAAATGCAGCTCATCGGCGAGGTCTGCCTGCTGCTGCGGGAGGGCCTGGGCATGTCCGCCGCGGAGACGGCAGAAGTGTTCCGGGCCTGGGGACGGGGTCCCCGGGGAAGCTATCTCATCCAGATCACGGGGGAGATCCTGGCCCGGACGCAGGCCGGCGGCACGCCGCTGGTGGATCAGATCGCGGACCAGGCCGAGCAGAAAGGCACCGGCGGCTGGGCGGTGTCCGCCGCGCTGGAGCTGGGGGTCCCCGCGCCCCTCATCGGGGCGGCGGTGTCCGCCCGGGCCCTCTCCGCCCAGGGGGCGCTGCGGCGGCAGGCCGCGGGCCGGTATCCCCGGCCGGAGTCCGGCCCCATCCCGGACCGGGCCGGCTTTTTGGAGGACTTGGGACAGGCCCTGTACGGCGGCCGTCTGGCCGCCTTTGCCCAGGGGACGGAGCTGCTGGCCGCCGCCCGGCAGTGGGGCTGGGCGCTGGACTGGGGAGAGGCGGCCCTGGTGTGGCGGGCCGGCTGCATCCTCCGCTCCCCGCTGCTGGAGGAGGCCGCCGCCGCCCGGCGGCGGGGGGAGGAGCACCTGCTGCTGGACCGGGAGATAGCCCGGGGGCTGGCCGGCGCGCTCCCCGGCTGGCGGCGGGCCGCCGCCGCGGGGGCGGCGTGGGGGCTCCCCCTCCCGGCCCTGGCGGCGGGGCTGGCCTATGTGGACGGCCTGGCCGCGCCCAGGGACCACGCCGCGGCGCTCATCCAGGCCCAGCGGGACTGCTTCGGCGCGCATACCTACGGCCGGGTCGACCGGCCCGGCCGCTTCCACACCGACTGGCTGGGGGAGGATTGACGCCCCAGAGAAAAAACTGGCCGCCCGGATCTCAGATCCGGGCGGCCAGTTTTTTCTCTGAGGCTATGGAGCGGGCTTGGGAGGGGACAGCCACTTCCCGAAGCGGTAATAGAGCAGCAGGGCCGAGGTGGTGACCGTCCAGGTGATGGGATAGCTGGCCATGACCACGGGCAGGGTGTGGTGGACAGGCACCACGGCGAACAGCCACAAAAGCCGCAGCCCGCACACCCCGAATACGTCGATGAGCATGGGCACCAGGGACTTGCCCGCCCCCCGGATGACGCCGGAGAGCAGCTCAATGAGGATGTAGGTGATGTAGCAGGGGGCCAGGAATCGGACCATTTCCACGCCGACCTCCAACACGGCGGGGTCGGGGGTGAAGATGGTGAGGATGGGCCGGGCCAGGAAGAAAAAGACGGCGCTGATGGCTACGGTGAACAGGCCCAGCACTCCTGCCGACACCCACAGCCCCCGCTTCATCCGCCCGTACTGCCCGGCGCCGTAGTTCTGCCCGGCGAAGGTGGTCACCGACTGGGCCATGGCGGTGACGGTCATCCAGAAGAGCACGTCCATCTTGCCGTAGGCGGTCCAGGCGGCCACCGTGTCGGTGCCGAAGGAGTTGATGGCGGACTGGATAACGATATTGGAGGCGCTGTACATCACCGACTGGAGGGCGGAGGGAACGCCGATGCGCAGGATGAGCTCCATCGGCCCCCGGTAAATGCGCAGCTGCCGGGGCTCCAGCTGATAGGCGGCGCCCTGGGACCGCATCAGGGCGATGACCACCAGCACGGCCGAGAGCAGCTGGGAGCAGATGGTGGCGATGGCCACCCCCGCTACATCCAGGTGGAACACTAGCACCAGCAGCAGGTCCAGCACGATGTTGCACACCGAGGCGGCGATGAGGAAGTACAGGGGCCGGCGGAAGTCGCCGATGGCCCGGAGCACGCCGGTGCCCATATTGTACACCACATTGGGGATCATGCCCAGGAAGTAGACCCGCAGGTAGAGCACCGCGCCGGGCATGGCGTCCTGGGTGGTGCCCATGGCCGACAGGGCCCAGGGGGCCAGCAGGAAGCCCGCCACCATGAAGAAAGCCCCCACCAGCACGCCCAGGAATATGGTGGTGTGGACGGCCTTGTGCACGTCCTCCCAGTTCCGGGCGCCGAAGCGCTGGGCGATGACCACCACCGCCCCGGCAGACAGGCCGGTGAAGATGCCCACCGTCAGATTGACGATGACGCCGGTGGAGCCCACGGCGGCCAGGGCCACCTTGCCCACGAACCGGCCCACCACCAGGGTGTCCACGGTATTGTAAAGCTGCTGGAAGAAGGTGCCGAACCACAGGGGGAAGAAAAAGCCCAGCAGCTGCTTCCAGATCACGCCCTGGGTGATGTCGCCGGTAGGCTGACGCAGCAGGCCCATGGGGGTCCCTCCTTCTCTGAGAAATATGCGCCGTCACGGCGCGGCGGATACGATTCTACACGCTTCCCGCCGGAAAAGCAAGAGGGGGCCGGAAAGATTTTGTGAAACCGTCCGCTTCCGAGCCGGACGCTTGTTTTTTTTCCCATGATAGTCTATAATGTGATGGCTAATACACCGAAAGAGGGTTTTTTGATGAAATTAGGCATCGTGGGGCTTCCCAATGTGGGAAAGTCCACTCTGTTCAACGCCATCACCAATGCCGGCGCGGAGAGCGCCAACTACCCCTTCTGCACCATCGACCCCAACGTGGGCGTGGTGGCGGTGCCCGACAAGCGGCTGGATACGCTGTCCGAGATGTACCACCCCAAAAAGACCACCCCGGCGGTGGTGGAGTTCGTGGACATCGCCGGCCTGGTGAAGGGGGCCAGCCAGGGCCAGGGCCTGGGCAACAAGTTCCTGGCCAACATCCGGGAGTGCGCCGCCATTGTCCACGTGGTGCGCTGCTTTGACGACGAGAACATCATGCACGTGGTGGCCGACACCAGCACCAACGTGCCGGTGGACCCGGTGGGGGACATCGGCGTTATCGACATCGAGCTGATCATGGCCGATGTGGAGATGGTGGAGCGGCGCATCGACAAGGCCCAGAAGGCCGCCAAGGGGGACAAAAAGTTCCTCCGCGAGGTGGAGGTGTTCTCCGCCCTGAAGGACTGGCTCAACGACGGCAACTCCGCCCGCAGCTACCTGAGCCGGGTGGACGAGGAGGACGCCGCCCTCATTTCCACCTCGGAGCTTTTGTCCCTCAAGCCCGTCATCTACGCCGCCAACCTGGACGAGGACGGCTTCGCCGGGTACCGGGACAACGCCTACTACAAGCAGGTGGCCGACCTGGCCGCCAAGGAGGGGGCCCAGGTGATCCCCGTGTGCGCCAAGCTGGAGGCCGAGATCGCCCAGCTGGAGCCGGAGGAGAAGCAGATGTTCCTGGACGAGCTGGGCATACCCGAGTCCGGCCTGGACCGGCTCATCCGGGCCAGCTACGCCCTGCTGGGCCTCATCTCCTTCCTCACCGCCGGGGAGGACGAGTGCCGGGCCTGGACCATCGTCAAGGGCACCCGCGCCCCCCAGGCCGCCGGCAAGATCCACACCGACTTCGAGCGGGGCTTCATCCGGGCGGAGGTGGTGAGCTTCGACGACCTGATGGCCTGCGGCTCCATGGCCGCCGCCCGGGAGAAGGGCCTGGTGCGCTCCGAGGGCAAGGAGTACGTCATGAAGGACGGGGACATCGTCCTGTTCCGCTTCAACGTGTGAGATGGACTACCGCGCTTGTCTCTCCCGGCCGGAGCTGCTGGATATCCGGGGCCCCGGCGGGACGGTCACCCGGGGGGCGGACCAGGAGTGGTATCCCGACCCCTGGCAGCGGCTGGCGGGCTGCGGCCCCACCGCCGCGGCGGTCATCTTCGCCTACCTGGCCAGAGCTTACCCGGAGCTGTCCCCGCTCTGCCCGGAGCATGTGGAAACCCGGGCGGACTTTACCGCCCATATGGAGCGGGTGTGGAAGTACGTCACCCCCGTGTTCCACGGGCTCAACGACCCAAACCTGATGGTGACCGCCATGGCGGCCTACGCCGCAGACCGGGGGGTGGCCCTCTCCCCCGCCCTGTTTGCCGTCCCCGCCGCCCGCACCAGGCGGCCCCCCTACGAGCAGGCCGCCGCCTTCGTGGCGGACAGCCTGGGGCGGGACTGCCCGGTGGCCTTCCTCAACCTCCATAACGGCCTGGAAAAGCGGCTGGACTGGTGGCACTGGGTCACCATCGCCGCCCTGGACGGGGACAGGGCCGCCATTCTGGACAGCGGGGCGGAGCTGGAGATCGACCTGCGGCTGTGGTACGAGACCAGCAAGAAGCGGGGCGGCTTTGTGGCCGCCCTGGGGGCGGCGTCATGATGAAATGGGCGCTGCTGTGGGTGCTGGCCCTGAGCCTGGCGGACTTTGTGCTCATGGGCGTGGACAAGCGTCGGGCAAAACGGGGGGCCTGGCGGGTAAAGGAGCGCACCTTCTTCCTGCTGGCCCTGCTGGGGGGCTCCCCGGGGGCCCTTTTGGGTATGTGGACCTTCCGGCACAAGACCAGGCACTGGTACTTCAAATTCGGCCTGCCCGCCATCCTGTCGGCCCAGATCGCCCTGGGCCTGTGGCTGGCATGGCGGCTGACGTAAGCGGATATATATACAAAAAGGCGCGGGGCGCCGGAAGTTTCATTCCGGCGCCCCGCGCTCAGCTTGTCGAAAAAGTCTCGCAGAGTTTGCGCCCGCAGGCGCGAAAAAATTGAAATCCGTCCTTTCCAAGGACATTCGCCTTGGAAAGGGCACTTCTTATGGCGGAAGGGGCGACAATTTCGCAAGAAATCGAGCCCCTTCCGCTGCGCAGCTTCCTCAAACAAGTGGCTTTTGCCACTTGTTTGACACGCTGGCGCGGCGGGTGCGCAGTAGGAACGCGCCGCCCAGGGTGGCGGCGCACAGCTGGGACAGGGGCACGGCCCACCACACGCCCCAGATGCCCCAGAGCCGGGGGAGGACCAGCAGCAACAGCAGCAGGGTGGCCGGCTCCCCATAGATGAGCAGGCAGGCCCAGCGGTCCCGCTGTACGGCGTAGCAGTAGGAGGTGGCCGTCCGGGACAGGGCGGCGCACAGCAGGCCGGGCAGGAACACGGGCAGGGCGGCGGCGGTCTGGGCGGTCACCGCCGGAGAGGCCCCGAAGAGGGCGGCGGCGGACTGGCGCAGGAGGAAGAGGACGGCGGCGCAGCCCGCGCCCACCAGCAGGGCGCAGGCCAGGGTCATGCCCCGCAGGGCCAGGACCTGCCGCTCCTCCCCCCTTCCGTGGGCCAGGGAGAGCAGGGGCTGGCTCCCATCGGTGACCCCCTGGAGCAACAGCAGGGCCACGCAGGTCAGGTAGCTGACGGCGGCGTAGCAGGCCACGGCGCTGTCGCCCCCGGTCTCCACCGCCGCCCGGTTGACAAAGATCAGGGTCAGATTGGGAGAGAAGGTGAGGCCGAAAGGGGACAGAGCCGCGGCCAGTACCCGGCCCAGCAGCCGCATCTCCCCCCGGGCGGGCCGCTCCCCCCGGCGGATCATCACCGCCAGACACACCAGGAAGGTCACCGCCTGCCCCAGCACGGTAGCCGCGGCGGCCCCCGCCATGCCCCAGGGGAGCACCCATACGAACAGCCAGTCCAGCACCACGTTGGTGACAAAGCCGGCCATCATGGCGGCCATGGCGGCCACGGCCCGGCCCATGTTCCGCAGGAAGGGCACCAGCCCGGTGCCCAGCACCTGGAACACCGCCCCCAGGGCCACCCACAGCAGGTATTCCTCCGCCAGCTCCAACACTCCGCCCCGGGCCCCGAAGAGGGAGAGCGCCTGCGTGCCCAGCAGCAGGTACGCCGCCGTGAGCAGCGCGCCCGCCGCC
>CALXEB010000019.1 GCA_944387215.1 uncultured Flavonifractor sp.
GCGTGGTCAACGTCTACAACTGGGGCGTGTATATCGACGAGTCCGTGCTGGAGGACTTCACCGCCGAGACCGGCATCGAAGTGGTGTACGACACCTATGAGAGCAACGAGGCCATGTACGGCGTGCTGAAAAACGACGGCGCCAGCTACGACGTGATCATTCCCTCCGACTACATGGTCTCCCGCATGATCGAGGAGGACATGCTCCAGCCCATCAACTTTGACAACGTGCCCAACTTCGCCGACGTGGACCCGGAGCTGAAGAACCCGGACTATGACCCGGAGAACCTGTACTCCGTGCCCTATATGTGGGGCCTGCTGGGCATCATCTATAACACCACCATGGTGGAGGAGACCCCCACCAGCTGGGAGACCATGTTCGACGAGCGCTATGCCGACAACATCTTCATGTTCAACAACTCCCGGGACGCCATCGGCATCGCCCTGAAGTACCTGGGCTACTCCTACAACACCACCGATCCCGCCCAGATCACCGAGGCGGTGGACCTGCTCATCCAGCAGAAGCCCCTGGTGAACAGCTACGGCATGGACGACATCTTTGAGAAGATGCAGAGCGGCGCGGTGGCCATCGGCGCCTACTATTACGGCGACTTCCTCACCATGCAGGAGGTCAACCCCGACCTGGCCTTCTGCCTGCCTGAGGAGGGCACCAACCTCTACGTGGACGCCATGTGCATCCCCAAGAACGCCGAGAACAAGGAAAACGCCGAGGCCTTTATCAACTATATGTGCTCCACCTCCGCGGGGCTGAAGAACTGCGAGGAGATCTGGTACTCCACCCCCCTGCTCTCCGTCCGGGAGGAGCTGGACCCCGAGGTGGCCGCCGATCCCTACGCCTACCCCGACGAGTCCATCCTGGCCCAGTGCGAGAGCTTCAAGAACCTGCCCGAGGACATCCTCGCCCTGTACGACTCCGAGTGGACCCGCCTTATGCTGGCCAGCAACTGATGCAAATACAAAAGCCCGCCGCGGATGCGGCGGGCTTTTGCCCGTGATAAGGAGGAACTCACATGGATCTCTCCCCCAATTATCTCGCCGATCTCCAGGTCTACTTCTCCGGCCATGGGGAGGAGCTGGACCTCTACGCCGCCCTCTTCCCCGCCCTGGAGGCCGCCTTCCCGGAGGCCCGGGTGAAAGTACAGAAGAGCCAGATCAGCTTTTACGGAAAGCACCTCTTCGCCATGGTCTCCATCCCCGTCCGGCGGAAGAAGGGCTGGCCGGAGCACTGCCTGCTGATCTCCTTCGGCCTGGGGCGGCAGGTGGCGGACCCCCGCATCGCCGTGGCCGCCGAGCCCTATCCCGGCCGCTGGACCCACCACGTGGTCCTCTCCCGCCCGGAGGAACTGGACGAAACCCTCCTGGCCTGGCTGCGGGAGGCCTGGGACTTCTCCGAGACCAAGTAGGGCGGGGGCTTGCCCCCGCCGACGGCCTGCGGCCGGCGCCCGCTGCTGCGGGCGGCCGAAACGCCGGCTCAGTCGAAGATCATGGTGGAGAAATAATCCTCCGGCGTTGCCCCATGCAATTCATTGCATGGGGACCCCCTTTGAAAACAGCGCGGAGAAGCAGAGCTCCTCCGCGCCAAGGTTTTGCCCCTTCGGGTCAAAACGCTTGACGGCCTGCGGCCGGCGCCCGCTGCCGCGGGCAGCCGAAACGCCGGCTCAGTCGAAGATCATAGTCGCAAAGTAATCCTCCGGCGTTGCCCCATGCAATTCATTGCATGGGGACCCCCTTTGAAAACAGCGCGGAGAAGCAGAGCTCCTCCGCGCCAAGGTTTTGCCCCTTCGGGTCAAAACGCTTGACGGCCTGCGGCCGGCGCCCGCTGCCGCGGGCGGCCGAAACGCCGGCTCAGTCGAAGATCATGGTGGAGAAATAATCCTCCGGCGTTTCGGCGCGGCGGATGAGTTTTACGGCGCCGTCCTCCCGCAGGAGCAGCTCGGCGGAGCGGAGCTTGCCGTTGTAGTTGTAGCCCATGGAGAAGCCGTGGGCCCCGGTGTCGTGGATCACCAGCAGGTCTCCGATGGCCACCTCCGGCAGCATGCGGTCCACGGCGAACTTGTCGTTGTTCTCGCACAGGCCGCCGGTGACGTCGTATTTGTGGCCGCAGGGGGCGCTCTCCTTCCCCATAACGGTGATGTGGTGGTAGGCCCCGTACATAGCCGGCCGCATCAGGTTGGCGGCGCAGGCGTCCACCCCCACGTAATCCTTGTAGGTGCGCTTCAGGTGGAGGACGCGGGTCACCAGGCAGCCGTTGGGCCCCAGGACGAAGCGGCCCAGCTCGGTGCACAGGGCCACGTCCCCCATGCCCGCCGGCACCAGGATTTTTTCAAACTGCTCCCGCACCCCGGCCCCGATGGCGGCGATGTCGTTGGCGGGCTGGTCGGGCCGGTAGGGGATGCCCACCCCGCCGGACAGGTCGATGAAGCACACGTCGCACCCGGTCTCCCGCTCCAGCTCCACTGCCAGCTGGAACAGGATGCCCGCCAGGGCGGGGTAATAGGCGTTGGACAGGGTGTTGGAGGCCAGGAAGGCGTGCAGGCCGAAGCGCCTGGCCCCCATGGCCTTCAGCTTGCGGAAGCCCTCGAAGAGCTGCGCCCGGGTGAAGCCGTACTTGGCGTCGCCGGGGGTGTCCATGACCTGGAAGCCCTCGGCGGAGTCCCCCACCGTGAAGGTGCCGCCCGGGTTGAAGCGGCAGCACACGGTCTCCGGGATGCGGCCGGTGGTCTCCCGCAGAAAGTCGATGTGGCTGAAGTCGTCCAGATTGATGACGGCTCCCAGCCGGTCCGCCAGCCGGAAGTCCTCCGCCGGGGTGTCGTTGGAGGAGAACATGATCTCCGCCCCGGAGAAGCCGCACTTCTCCGCCAGTAGCAGTTCGGTGAGGGTGGCGCAGTCCAGGCCGCAGCCCTCCTCCCGCAGGATCTTCAGAATGGCGGGGTTGGGGGTGGCCTTCACGGCGAAGTACTCCCGGAAGCCCGGGTTCCAGGCAAAGGCGGCCCGCAGGGCTCGGACCGTTTCCCGTATGCCCTTTTCGTCGTACAGGTGGAAGGGCGTGGGATAGGTCCGGGTTATGTCCTCCAGCTGCTCCGCCGTCACAAAGGGTCGTTTCATGTGCTCGCCTTCTTTTCTGTTTCTTTGTCGTTTTATGATACGGGCGCCGCCGGCGTTTGTCAATATGTCCCGCCGCCCATGGGCAGCCGATATTTTTTACTTGCATAATTCGTCACAGTCTGATATAATATTTTGAATTTAAGCGCGGACAGGAGGTCATCGCCATGGGTTCCAAAAAAACGAACGCCGGGCCCGGGCCTCTTTTTTTCACGGAGCAGTTGTTTTTTCTTCGGAAAAGGCAATTGCTTTTTTTCTGTCCGCCGGGAAAGAGAGGAATGTAAAATGAGCGAGAAGGAACACAAGCCCGCCGCCGGCGAGCCCATCCGGGACGCCCGGGTGCTGGGGCTGCCCAAGGTGCTGATCCTGGGGCTGCAGCACATGTTCGCCATGTTCGGGGCCACCGTGCTGGTGCCCATCCTGGTCAACGCCTACGGCCTGCCCCTGAACATCCAGACCACCCTGTTCTTCGCCGGCTTCGGCACCCTGTTCTTCCACGTGTGCGCCAAGATGAAGGTGCCCGCCTTCCTGGGCTCCTCCTTCGCCTTCCTGGGCGGCTTTGAGGCGGTGGCCAACCTGTCCGCCGGCAAGTATGCCGACATGGCCGCGGCGGAAAAGCTGCAGTACGCCTGCGGCGGCATCGTGGTGGCCGGCCTTCTGTACGTGGTGCTGGCCGCCATCATCAAGGCGGTGGGTGTCAACAAGGTCATGCGCTTCCTGCCCCCGGTGGTCACCGGGCCCATCATCATCCTCATCGGCCTGAATCTGGCCCCCTCCGCCGTGTCCAACGCCTCCACCTGCTGGTGGCTGGCCATCGTGGCCATGGCCATCATCGTGGCGGCCAATATCTGGGGCAGGGGCATGATTAAAATCATCCCCATCCTGCTGGGCGTGGTGGGGGCCTATGTGGTGGCCCTTATCGCCAACGCCCTGGGGGCCACCGCCCTGGACTCCGCCGGCAATGTGGTGCCCCTCATCGACTTCTCCGTGCTGGCCGGGGAGGGCATCGTGGGCCTGCAGCCCTTCTTCACCGATTTCTCCGGCTCGGTGGCCAAGTTTGACCTGACCTCCATCCTGGTCATGGCCCCCATCGCCATCGCCTCCATGATGGAGCACATCGGCGACATGTCCGCCATCTCCGCCACTGTGGGCCGCAACTTCATCCAGGACCCGGGCCTGCACCGCACCCTCATCGGCGACGGCATCGCCACCTCCCTGGCCGGCCTGTTCGGCGGGCCCGCCAACACCACCTACGGGGAGAACACCGGCGTGCTGGTCCTCACCCGGGTGTACGACCCCAAGGTGGTCCGTTTGGCCGCCGTGTACGCCCTGATCCTGTCCTTCTCCCCCTTCTTCGCCGCGGTGGTCAACTCCATCCCCACCGCCATCATCGGCGGGGTGTCCTTCATCCTCTACGGCATGATCTCCGCCATCGGCGTGCGCAACGTGGTGGAGAACCGGGTGGACTTCACCAACTCCCGCAACCTGATCATCGCCGCCATCATCCTGGTGTGCGGCCTGGGCTTCTCCGGGGGCATCACCTTCTCGGTGGGGGAGGTCCACGTGACCCTCACCAATCTGGCGGTGGCCGCCATTGCCGGCATCGCCCTCAACGCCGTGCTGCCGGGCAAGGACTACGAGTTCGGCTCCGACGTCACCGAGGGCCGCTCCGGGGACTTTGGGCGGTACTGAGCCGTCGCCCCCCGCTTTCCCGCCGGCCCCATCTCCTTCAGCCGGCGGCGCTCCATGCGGCCATCCAAAAACGCCGCCCCGTCGGGCGGCGTTTTTCTCCTTCTATCTGGTATTATCATTTTTTCTATATCTGGCTCTATCAATAAGGTCAGTCTTGCACTATAATGACCTCAGCCTTAGAGGAAATGGAAGTGGAGCATATGAAAAAGATCACCACAGTCCGGCTGGCCGTACTGGCCATGATGGCAGCCCTGGTCTTCGTCAGCAACTACCTTCGCATCACCATCCCCATCAACATCGGGGGCAATACCTCCTTCACCCTGGCCAACATCATATGCTGCCTGTCCGGCCTGCTGCTGGGCCCCGTCGGCGCTCTGGCCTCCGGCCTGGGCTCCATGCTCTTCGATCTGACCGACCCACGTTTCGTCTCCGAGTGCTGGATCACCTTCCTCACCAAAGGCGCCATGGGCCTGGGCGCGGGACTTGTGATGTGCTCCGTCCAGAAGCGCAGCCAGGCGGGCTACCTCCGCTGCCTGCTGGGGGCCATCCTGGGCTGTGCGGTCTACTACGCGCTCTATTTTACCAAGAGCTACTTCTATAACGGCCTGCTGGTGGAAGGGCTGCAGCCGGAGATGGCCCTGCTCACCCTGGCGGCGAAGGTCCCCGCCTCCCTCTTCAACGGCATCATCGCCATCGCCGCCGCGCCGCCCCTGTGCCTCGCCATCCGCCGGGCTCTGGACCGCGCCCACCTGCCCCTGCAATAGGCGGCTCCTGCAAGCCCCGCCCGCACAGGGGGCATGATGAACAGACCGACAAGCAGGACGGGCGTTTCCACGCCCGCCCTGTTTGCTGTTTTCCGCTCCGCCGGGCGAGTCCGGCCATATCTGAAAAATCGCCTTCCCGGCACTTTGCTCTTGTGTTCTTTCATGGGATATGTTAAGATAAAGATATATTTAACGATTTGTTTTTATTTTGCGTGAGGTGAGGCAATGCCAAGGGTCGCCTATTCCGAGGAAGACCGGGCGCGCGTCAGGGCGGAGCTCGTTGCAGCCGCGCTTGAGCTGATGGCCAGGCAGGGCATACAGCACACGACCGTCGAGCAGGTATATAAAAAAGTCGGCATTTCGCGGACTTTCTTCTACTCCTTTTTCCCCACAAAAGAGGATCTGATCGTAGAGGGCCTTTATCTGCAGCAGCCCCGGATCATCCAATATGTACAGGCGCTGATGGCCGATCCCGCTCTGAGCTGGCGGGAGGCCGTAAAGCGGTTCCTCCACGCCTGCTGTTACGGAGAGAAAAACGGGATCGCCGTGCTGACGGTCGAAGACCAGCAGCTGCTGTTCCATCGTCTGTCGCCGGAAAGCTACCAGACCTTCCGCCAAAAGCAGCTGCGCCTCTTCGGGGCGATCCTGGAGAACTTCGGAATCCGGGCGGACGCGGCAAGGATCGCTTTATTTACGAATCTGAGTTTGACCGTGATGGTCATACGCAGGGCCATCCCCCATACGCTCCCCCTGCTTGTCCCTGAAGCCGCCGACGAAACGGTCGATTTTCAGCTCGATTCGATCGTGGACGCCCTGGAACAGTGGCGCGCAGATACCCAAGGTCCCGCATGACGGGACCGGCCGGTCCGCCTGGATATGGCGTTGCGGCGTTATATGCAGGCGGATCTTTTTTCACCCAAAATAAAAACATTTTTTACTTTTTATTTTTATTTTGCAGGCACCGAACCGCACAGGCAGCGGCCTGCGGAGGCCCGCCGCCTTCCAGGCCGGGGCGGATGCGGCAGGGCCCGGCATCGCAACAGGATGATCACAGCACACCAGCTGCGTTCAAATCATCATTCAGGAGGGAAAAATCATGGGACTTTTCGGAAAGCTTTTCAAGGGGCCGGAGATCGACATGGAGAAGAGCCGTGCAAACGCGGAAAAAATGCGGGTTCTTTTTGACCATGTGGTGAAAGACGGGGCCGATTACAGGCTGATCTTCGGATATACCGAGGACGTGAGCCGCTTCAACTACGGGTTTGTCCACGGCAGCAAGACGAAGATCGGGAACCTGATCGTCGGCTGGAACGAGGCCAGCCAGACGATCGTGGTCGTGCCCACGGTGCCCGACCTCTCCGGCTGCGGCGAGCCGACCTGGTACCGACGCGCCGAGATCCTGAAGGCCTACCGCAACAAATATCCCACCGATGCGTTCGTCATTTACCCGGACAAGAAAGGATACATCGCCATCAATGCCTACGACTGGCTGGAGGATGAGCGCCTGTACGTCTATGTGTCGCAGGAGCAGGAGCTGGCGGCTTTTACCGACTTCTTTATGAACAAGTTCGCCACGAAGTGAGGTGGCCATGCCCTTGAAAGAGATCGGAGCATTCCTGCTGGTCCTCGTGGCAGTATTTCTTTTCGGCAACCTGTGGTTCCACTTCGTGGAAGCGATCCTCCGGCGGATCAAAAGCCGCTTCTCCCGCCGCAGAAAGCCTCCGGCATGGCATCCGTTCCCCTCGGACAAGGAGGAGTAAAACGCCCGCGGCGCCGGTGAGCCCGGAAACCGGGCCAGCAGGCCGCCGCGCTCACCAGACCAACGCCCGGCGGCGGATGTCCGGCCGGACATCCGCCGCTGGGCGTCTGCGCTCTTGCTTCGCCGGGGGTCACAAAACCACCGGGCTGTGGGTCCACTCCGCCCCGCAGGGGCGGGGCGTGGGGAAGCACAGGCCGTACAGGTCGGTATAGCGGACCTCCGCCTCAAAGAGGGCCCGGGCCGGGCCGTCCAGTTCCCGGGCCTGGGCGGGCTTGGTGATGACGGGCAGGGGGCAGGCGCCCTTCATCCGCCGCAGCAGCTCCCGCCCCATCTCGCTCAGGCCCAGCACCCGCAGATAGGGCGGCCGGGCGGGCCGCTCCGCCGCCCGCAGCCCCAGGAAGGCCGCCAGGGCCAGCCGCCGCAGCCGGGCGTGGGGATAGCGGCGGGTCTTGGCCAGGGCGTAAAACCCCTCCAGGCTGTCCGCCTGCCGGGCGGCCTCCGCCAGCCGGGCGGGCAGCCCCTCCGCGCCCCCGCCGTCCGGCAGGGCCGCCCACTGCGCCTCTTCCATGGTCCGCAGGCGGGCAAGCACCGCCCGGTCAATGAGGCGCATATCCGCCGCCTCCCCCGCCCAGGGGGCCGTCAGATAGGGCTCCGCCCGCTCCGCTTCTCCCGCCCGGATCATCCGCCGAAGGGCGGACGCGGAGGCAAAGCCCTCTGCGGCGGGGCCGTCGTGGGCCGCCCCCCGGCGGGGGACGGTCAGGGGGCGGAGGGGGCTTTGCAGGGCGCGGAGCGCCCGGAGATACTCCACCCCCAGGTTGTTGTTTGGGCTGTCCAGCGGGGCGGCGCCCTCCTCCCCCAGGAGGTCCCGGACCGCCGCCTGCCGGGCGGCGGCGAAGGTCATCCCCGCATCCAGGCCCCGCCGCAGTCCCGTCCGGTACGGCTCTGAATCCAGCGTCTCCGCCACAGCCTGAAGAGGGGGCAGGCATCCCGCCTCGCTGCCGAAGGAGAGCACGTCCACCACGCCGGTGGCCGTCAGCAGGGCCGCCGCCCCCCGGGCAAAATGCTCCGCCGAGGCCATGGCCCAGGGCGTGGGCAGCTCCAGCACCAGGTCGGCGCCCCCCATCAGGGCGGCGGAGGCCCGGCTCCATTTGTCGGCAAGGGCGCATTCCCCCCGCTGGACCCAGTGGCCGCTCATCACGCACACCACCGCCGCCCGCCCGCCCAGGAGCCGCCGCGTCTCGGCCATATGCCAGGCGTGGCCCAGGTGGAAGGGATTGTATTCCGCTATGATGCCCGCGGTCTGCATGGGCTGAACCTCCAAACTCCTCAGCAAAATTTTTTCACGTTTATGGGAAATTACGGGTTGTTCTTTGGGAGAAAAAGGGCTAGAATAGTGGTATCATCAGTTTACTACGGATTTTCCCCCGCGGCAAGCCGCAGTTATCAATCAAGGCAAGGAGAGATGGTTCCAATGAAAATTCTGGTCATCAACGCTGGCAGCTCTTCCCTCAAGTATCAGCTCATGGACCCGGACAGCCGGGAGGTGCTGGCCAAGGGTCTGTGCGAGCGCATCGGCATCGACGGCCGTCTGACCCACAAGATCCCCGCCAAGGACGCCAAGTATGAGTTCGAGATCCCCATGCCCACCCATGCCGAGGCCATCCAGTCCGTGCTGGACGCCCTGCTGAGCAGCGAGCACGGGGTCATCAAGAGCGCCTCTGAGATCGACGCGGTGGGCCATCGCGTGGTCCACGGCGGCGAGAAGTTTGCCTCCTCCGTGCTCATTGATGCCCAGGTCATGGCCGCCATCGAGGAGTGCATCCCCCTGGCCCCGCTGCACAACCCCGCCAACATCACCGGCATCCGCGCCTGCGAGAAGGTCATGCCCGGCGTGCCCATGGTGGCCGTGTTCGACACCGCCTTCCACCAGACCATGCCCCCCCACAGCTATATCTACGCCCTGCCCTACGAGTACTATGAGAACGACAAGGTCCGCCGCTACGGCTTCCACGGCACCTCTCACCGCTACGTCTCCGCCCGGGCCGCCGCCATGCTGGGCAGACCCATCGAGGAGCTGAAGATCATCACCTGCCACCTGGGCAACGGCTCCTCCGTGGCCGCCGTGGACCACGGCAAGAGCGTGGACACCTCCATGGGCTTCACCCCCCTGGCCGGCCTGCCCATGGGCACCCGCTCCGGCGACCTGGACGCCGGCATTCTGGAGTACCTGATGGGCAAGCATGGGTACGACATGGCCGCCATGATGAACATCCTCAACAAGAAGTCCGGCGTGCTGGGCATTTCCGGCGTCTCCTCCGACTTCCGCGACCTGGAGAACGCCGCCAACGACGGCAACCAGCGGGCCAAGCTGGCGCTGGAGGCCTTCCAGTACGGCGTGAAGAAGCTGGTGGGCGCTTATGCCGCCGCCATGGGCGGGGTGGACGTCATCGTGTTCACCGCCGGCGTGGGCGAGAACGACGCCAATACCCGCATGGCCGTGGCCTCCGGCCTGGAGTTCATGGGCGTGAAGATGGACGCCCAGGCCAACAATGTCCGGGGCAAGGAGACCGTGATCTCCGCCCCCGACTCCAGGGTGAAGGTGCTGCTCATCCCCACCGACGAGGAGCTCATGATCGCCCAGGACACCGCCGCCATCGTGAAGAAGTAAGGTCCCCGTCCTCCCGGCAGAAAATCAGCCGCCCCGGCGCAGATGCGCCGGGGCGGCTTTCTATGATCGAAACACGCGGATGCGTGCTGCTTTTTGTCTGCCCCCCGCGGTGTGCCGCGCACACCCTCCAGCCCGGAGGGCAGTCACAAAGGCTGGCCGGTGTTCTGAACGCGTACCGGGCGGCATCTTCCCCCTCGCGCTCCCGGCGACCACCTTTATCTTCTGGTTCCTGGCTGTGCCATTATGATATCACGCCCCGCCCGCCCGGAGGTGGACAGAGTTTGAAGCCCGTGTAAACAAATCATGAATCCCCCGGGCCGGGGTTGCAGCCCTGCCCGAACTCTGGTATACTGGGGACGACACAAAACACAAACGAGGTGACACTATGGCAGAGCAGCAGGGACTGATCCAGATCTACTATGGCGACGGAAAGGGCAAGACCACGGCGGCCTTCGGCCTGGCCTTCCGCTGTGCGGGCTGGGGGAAAAAGGTGGTCATCGCCCAGTTCCTCAAAAGCGGGGCCAGCGGCGAAGTGAAGGCGGCCGAGCGCTTTTCGGAGCTTACGGTGCTGCGCACCAAGGAGCTGCACAAATTCACCTTCCAGATGAACGACGAGGAGAAAGCCGCCACCGCCGTCCACTGTCAGGAGCTCTTCCGGCAGGCCACCGCCCTGGCGGTGGAGCAGCAGGCCCGCCTGCTGGTGCTGGACGAAGCCATCGACGCCACGTACGGCTTCCTCCCCATGCAGGCGCTGTGCGACTGGCTGGACAAGGACAAGCCCGACTGGCTGGAGGTGGTCATCACCGGCCACAGCATCCCCCAGGAGCTGGCCGACCGGGCGGACTACATCACCCACGTCCAGAAGGAGAAGCACCCCTATGACAAGGGCGTCATGGCCCGAAAAGAGATCGAGTTTTAATTAAGGCCCCCCGGCATTGTGCACAAGCCGGGGGGCCTTATTTTCGCTCCGTCCGGGCCGTCCCCGGGTCAGCCGCCCAGGGTCATACCGCTCCCGCCGGAGAGGCCGTCCTTTTCCAGCATCCGCTCCAGCACCTCCACGTCGGTGGCGATGTCCATGGCGTCGTCCTGAAAGAGCTTATCCAGCTGCTTTTCAAAGCCCTCCACCACCTTGTCCATCATGCCCTCGATACGCTTTTTGGCGGTGCGGATATTCTCGCCGTCCACCCCCTGCTCTTCCATACGGGCGTAAGCCCGGAGGATCTTCAGGGTGGTGGGCAGATAGTAGTTCAGGAAGCTGCGCAGCTGCCCCGCCCGGGCGGGGTTCTGCTTCTGGACGGCGAAAATGCGCCCGGTGATCTCCCCGATGCGGTCGATCTTCCGGCTCATGGCCTCGTCGTCAATGTCGTCATTGAGACGGCGGATCTCAGAGAGGACGGCGTTGTCATCATTCATGTCCAGGGGTTCCTCCCCCTCTTCCCGCTTTTCCTCCGGCTCCTCCTCCGGCCGGTCCTGTACCCCTTCGTCGCTGAGGATGAGCCGGCCGGTGGACATATCCAGATAGCCCCGGGCCAAAATGCCCTGGTCCAGCATGTCCTGCAGATCGTCGCAGGCCTGGCGGAGGGAGGCGGGCATGGCCTGGGCCAGGGTGGCGATGGAGACGCTCTCCCTCCGGCCGATCAGGGCCAGATACTTGCGGAAGCGCCTGGCCTGCTTGGAGCGGCGGGTCCCCGCCCAGATCATGGCCAGGCCGCCGCAGAAGAAGCCGATCACCGGGCTCATCCCCGCCGCGGCCCTCAGAAGGCCGTCGCTCACGATCATCGAAGGCAGGGCGGTGAGCGCGATGCCGAAAATGATGGCCAGCACCGAGCCGCCCACCACCAGGCCCCGGCCCCGGTTCAGATCGACGGGCTTTCCCTGCCGGGTCCCCATGCCCTGGGTGCCCGGGGCATAGCGGGGGGCGGCCTGCGCCCGGGGCCCGGCGCCCTCCCACTGGCGGTCCGCCTTCTTCTTGACCCCCAGCAGCTTGCGAACCAGCAGAAAGAGACCTACCGGCCAGATGGTGGCCAGCAGCACCAGCACGATGATCCAGGAGATCAGCTCCTGGGAATCAGGTGTATTTCGGTTTTGGTCGTATATCATGGGCCGCGCCCTCCCCATTCCGCGCCGCGGCGCTGCGCCGCGTTTTTGCTATGATATCACAGCAGTGTTAAAGTTTCGCTGGATAACTTCTTTAAAAAAGATGAAAGATGGAGCTGTACGCATCATGCATATCATACCGCGATTTGCCCTTTCTGTAAAGCGGTTTCCGCCCGGCGCGGTGTAACCGTTCTGTAATTGCTTTTTCCCCGGGACATTACTATAATAGGAACATGGCCGCCGGCCTGTGCCGGCGCCGATGTCAGGCGTCCCCGGTCCCGGGGGCGATGGAGTGATGGAAATGGAACATGTGGAAGGAAAACGGGTGGCCTCCCCCGGCGGGAAATCCGGCGGGAAAAAAGTCCTGCTGATCGTTTTGTGCGCGGTGGCCGCCGCCCTGGCCGCCGGGTACCTGGGCCTGTGCGCCTGGGCGGGCAGCCCCGCCTTCTGGCCCAACACCGCCATTGCCGGGGTGGACGTCAGCGGGCGCACCCAGGCTCAGGCCGCCGATGTCCTCTCAGAAGCGCTGCCCCAGCGCCTGGCGTCCAGCGGGGCCAGCTTTGTCTGCCAAGGCCGCTCTTATACCGTTTCCGGCGATGATCCGGCCGTCTCCGCCGACCCCTCCGCCGCGGCCTCGGGCGCGCTGGCGGAGCAGGCGGGGGACTTCTTTACCCGGGGCGGCCGGTTCCTGGCCGCTCTGGCCGGCGGGCAGGAGCTGTCCCTGGATGTGAAGATCGACGGCTCTCCCGCGGCGGTGGAGCAGGCGGTGAAAGAGTGCGCCGGCCCCATGACAGAGACCTCCTGGACCCTGGAGGGCGACAAGCTGGTCCTCCGCAAGGGCACCACCGGCCGTGTGGTGGATACCGACAGCCTTCTCAGCGAGCTGGAGGCCCGGTTTGGCCTGCTCCTCTCCGGCAGCGGGGAGGACTATCCCCCCATCGAGGCCAAAGTGAGCACCGAGGCGCCCGCCGAGCCGGATTTCAACGCCATCCGGGATCAGGTGCGGGTGGAGGCCGCCGACGCCTATCTGGATCAGGATACCTATGAGATCGTCCCCTCGGTGACGGGGGTAGACTTTGACCCCGCCGCGGCCAAAGCCGCCCTGGACGGGGCTGCGGAGGGGGAGGAGGTCTCCTTCCCCGTGGAGCTCACCCAACCCGCCATCACCACCGAATCGCTGGAGGCCAACCTGTTCAAGGACGTGCTGGGCTACGGCACCACCCACTGCTCCAGCCCCGCCGAACGGTGGTACAACATCGACCTGGCCGCCAGCCGGGTCAACGGGGTCATCCTCATGCCCGGGGACGAGTTCTCCTACAACGACCACTGCGGGCCCTACACCCTGGACAGCGGCTACAAAAAGGCGGGCACCTACCAGAACGGGCAGAGCGTGGACGCCACCGCCGGCGGCATCTGCCAGCTCTCCTCCACCCTGTACTGGGTGACCCTCAAGGCCAATCTGGAGATCACCGAGCGCAACAAGCACGCCTTCAACGGCGGCTACATGCCGGTCATCGGCACCGACGCCACCGTGTGGAGCGACCAGCTGGACTTCCGCTTCAAGAACAACACCGACTACCCCATCAAAATCGAGGCCTATCAGGATAAAAACCACGATCTCCACGTGACCATCCGCGGCACCGACACCACCGGCATCCACGGCGAGCCCTACAGCGTGGTGGTCTCCAAGGTGCCCTACAAGAACACCTATCAGCCCAGGGATACCATCCCCGTGGGCAGCGAGCCCCAGCGGGACCCCAACTACAACCGCTACAACGGCTATACCGTGGATGTGTACCAGAAGCTGGTGGATAAAAACGGCAAGACCGTGGACACCATTTTCCTTTACCGCAATACCTACCGCGCCTCCGATGCGGTGTACTACTACAACCCCGCCGACGCCGCCCGGCTGGGCATCGACCCGGCCACCGGCCTGATGACCCTGACGCCGGTGACCCCCACGCCTTCGGCCAGCCCCTCGGGCACCCCGTCTCCCACGCCCTCCGCCCAGCCTACCCCGGTGGTCACCCCGTCGGCTCAGCCCTCTCCGGCGGAGAGCCCCGCCAGTTCTCCCGCCCCCGGCGAGAGCCCCGCGTCCTCCGCCCAGCCCACCCCGGCGGAGAGCGCCGCGCCCTCTCCCGCGCCCTCCTCCACGCCGGAGACCGGCCCGGGCATGGAACCCGTGGCATGACCCATTCCCGCCGGCCCTCCCGGGCCGGCGGGAATCTTAAACGCCTGCGGCGGGGCGGCGCTGTTCCCGCCGCCCCGCCCTCATTTTCAACGAAAGAGAGAAATCGCCATGTTTCAAGGCTTTTCCGGCGACACCGTGGACTTCCTGTGGGGCATCCGCTTCAACAATGAGCGCGGCTGGTTCGAGTCCCACAAGGAGGCCTACCGCGCCCATCTGCTCGCCCCCATGAAGGACCTGGCCGCCGAGGTGTACGGGCGCTTTTCCGACCAGTGCTCCGACGTGCCCCTGATCTGGAAGGTCTCCCGCATCTACCGGGACGCCCGGCGGCTCTTTGGCCGGGGGCCCTACAAGGATCACCTCTGGTTCAGCATCCACCGCCCCCAGGAGTCCCCCGGCGACTCTCCCTCCTTCTGGTTCGAGCTGACCCCGGACAGCTGGTCCTGCGGCATGGGCTTTTGGGACGCGCCGGCGGTCACCATGGCCAAATTCCGCGCCCGGATGGACCGGGACCCCAAGCCCATGGAAAAGCTGGCCCGCCGGCTGGACCGGCAGGACTTCTTCGCCCTGGACGGCCCGGAGTACAAGCGCCCCAAGGCCGCTCCCTCCCCCCTGCTGCAGCCCTGGTACAGCAAAAAGAGCTTCGTCCTGGGCCACGAGGCGGCCCACTGCGGCCTGCTCTGGTCCCACGACCTGGCGGACGCCCTGACGGAGGGCTTTGCCTTCCTGCTGCCGTACTACCGCTACATCCTCTCCCTGGAGGGCGACCCGGACCCCAGGGAGACCTGATCTCCCCTGTATGGATCTCCCGCCGGCCGCGCATACTAAAGCGCAACATGCTTTGGAAAGGCGGCGGCGGATATGAAATGGGACCGGGCACGGGCAAAAAGCGCCCTGCTCCTTCTGCTGGCCCTGGCGGTGCTGTCCGGCCTGGCCTGGCGCAGCGGGGTCAGCGTGCCGGCGGACGCCCCTCTGATGGGGGACGAGGCCCTGGTGGACGAGACGCAGGACAGCCGGCCCAAGCTCATCGCCCTCACCTTTGACGACGGTCCCCGCCGCTCCACCACCACCGCGCTGCTGGACGGGCTTGCGGAGCGGGGGGTACACGCCACCTTTTTCCTCATCGGCGCCCAGGTGGCCGACTGCCGGGACGTGGTGCGCCGGATGGACCGGGAGGGGCATCAGATCGGCATACACACCTTCGATCACGTGCGCCTCACCGACCTGAACCGTGCGGACTTTGACGCCCAGGTGGAAAAGACCAGGGCCGCCCTGAAAAGCGCCCTGGGCCACAACGATTTCCTCCTCCGCCCTCCCTACGGCATGCTGGACGAGAGCGTGAAGGCCTGGGCAGGCTGCCCCATCATCCTGTGGTCCGTCGACCCGGAGGACTGGAAGGACCGGGACGCCGGGCGGGTGGTGGATCAGGTGACGGCCCAGGCCAGGGACGGGGGCATCATCCTCATGCACGACATCTTTCCCGAGTCGGTGGAGGCCGCCCTGGAGATCGTGGATATCCTCCACGCCCAGGGCTATTACTTCTGCACCATCGAAGAGCTCTTCGCCGCCCGGCAGATCCCCCTGGAGGCGGGGAAGAGCTACTGGAACGCGTACCCGTAGGGCCGCATTTCCCTTCCACTCAGAGCTCCCCCCTCGCGGGGGAGCTGTCAGCCGCAGGCTGACTGAGGGGGGGCTTTCGTCCCCCGGCGCGCCCCATTTCTGCGCCCCACAGGGAGCTTCCATGCGGGACCATACCCATTTTCGGACCGGCGGGCGGCCATAAAGGCCGCCCCTACAAGAGATACGGATCGTTGAGGATCTGTAGAGACGGAGTTCTGTCCCCGTCCTTTCCCCATACGCAAAGACCCGCGGCGGGCCGTCTGGCCTGCCGCGGGTCTCGTCTTTTCATTGGATGTGCACGTGGTTGTGGATGTGCTCAGAGCAGTAGCAGTAGTAGCCGTTGCACTTGGAGCAGTAGCGGAACTCCTCGTCGGGATAGTCGGTGTCGGTCTTGCCGCAGACGGCGCACTTGTGGATATAGCCCTTCTGTTCCCGTGCCTGCTTGGTGGCCTTCTTGAAATTCACCGTCTGGCGGGAGGTCTGGTACTTCACACGGCCGAAGCGCTCCATGATGTCCGACCAGAAGAAGATCACATAGTTGACCACCGCCACCAGGGGGAGCAGGCAGAGCATCCACAGGCCGTTGGCCAGATAGTTGGCGCAGTCGATGGCGAAGAGGGCGGCGTCCAGCCAGGCCAGCCATTTCACCTTCACCGGGATGATGAAGAAAAAGAGCACCTGCAGGTCGGGATAGAGCGTGGCGAAGGCGAAAAACATGGACATGTTCACATAGTACATGTTGATGGTGAAGCCCAGGCCCCAGGCGCTCAGCGCCAGGCCGGAGGCCAGGGTGAGCAGAGTGCCCACGGCGTAGAACACCGTGAACTTGGCGCTCCCCCACTCCCGCTCCAGGGTGGTGCCGATGAACCAGTAGAAGTAGAGGGAGAGGATGAAAAACAGCGGGGCGCTGAGGTTCCCGGCAAAGAAGGAGGCCGAGGAGCTCAGGGGCAGGGCCACAAAGGAGATCACCCGCCAGATCTGGCCGTGGAGGATGGAGCCGGCGTCAAACATCAGCAGGGCAGACAGGGTGCCGTGGCTGAAGATATCCATCACATAGACCACCGCCTGGAGAATGACGATATACTTCATCAGGCCGGGGATGCCGAACCGGGGGTGCTTGTAGCAGAACCGATCCAGCCAGGTATCAACGGAGCGTCTCAATGTCAGATTACCTCCCGCGGGGCCCCTTGCGCCCCAGAATGATCACGTCATGCCGCCAGTGTATCAGACGGAGACTTCGATTTCACGAACAAACTGTAAATCTTTCGGAATCGTTATTTCAGAAGCTTTCGGATCTTTTCCTTCATGGCCGGGGTGAGCACCCTGGCCGCCGCCCGGTAGGGCAGGGAGGGCAGGGCCAAAAAGCGCTTTTCCACCTCATGGAAGGGCAGGGCGGCGAAGGCGGCGAAAAAGGCCGACCGCCGGGGGTTGGCCTTCAGAGGCGAGGCCAGACGGGGGTTGCCCGCCACCGCCTCGGCCAGGGGCCGCTCCACCCGGCCCAGCTGGCCGGACAGGGCGTCGAACACCTTGTGTCCCCGGGCCGTGTGGACCAGCACCATGGACACGCCCTTGTCCCGCTCCACCGGCAGGGAGAGCTTCTCATCCAGGCCCCAGTAGTCGGCCAGGGTGAAGTCGGCGGGCCGGCTCACCGAGGTGTATTTGCACACCGCGCAGGCCGGCCGCAGGAAGAGCTGCATCCCGAAGCCCCGGCCGTAGCCGGTGCGGTTGAAGTCCTCGGTATAGACCTCCCCGTTGTCGAACCTCACGGTGAGCCAGGGGTGGGACCAGCCGTGGGACTTGTCCTTGAAGGCCACGGAGACCGCCCTGGCGCCCCGGGCCCGCTCCAGGCCGTCCAGCCAGGCCCGGAACACCGCCGGGGAGGGCACCCCGTGGCACACCAGATCGCAGGTGAGCAGGTTCTCGTAGTCGCGCCCCAGATAGCGCTTCAGCCCGTCGATCTGGCAGGGCACGCCGGAGAAAAGCACCGGCGTGCCGGCCTCCAGCAGCGCCCTGGCCTGAGCGAAGCTGTCCCCCAGGTCGCTCTGCACGTACTTGGATCCCCGCATGGGGGCCAGTTCCTCCTCGGTGCGGGCGCACACGTGGCGGGCGGCCATATGCTCGTCCAGCACCGCGCCGAATACCGCGCCCCCCTGCTCCAGCACATGCCGGGCCAGCAGGGAGAACACGCCGCCGGAGGAACTCTTCACCCGCTCGGCCTCGTCGGCATTCCACACCGCGTAGGCGCAGGCGGGGCCGGGGCCGGGCAGGGGCGGACGGAGCATGGGGCAGGTCTGCTCGCACTTATGGCACAGGATACAGGCCTCCCCCACCACGGGCCGCAGGAAGCCCTCGTGGTCGGGCCTCATTTCGATGGCGTTCACCGGGCATACCGCGGCGCAGGCGGCGCAGCCGGTGCAGTCCTCCCGGGAACACAGGACGGGCCCGGCGGCCGGGGCGGCCGGCGCCGGCTCTTCCGGCGGCTCCCGCCCCGCCAGGGCGGCGTCCAGGTAGGCCAGGGAGTCCGCCCGGGCCGCCTCCAGCTTTTCGTACACCGCCCCGTAGTCCATTTCCGCCTCCACCGGGGCGGCGGCGTCCAGGCCGATGATGCGGTCGGCGCACCCCAGCCGGGAGAGCAGGCTGTAAATCCGGGAGAACTCCGGCTGCCGCCGCTCCTTGGGGGACATGGAGGTGAAGAAATTCTTCCGAAACTGCAGGGAGAAGGCCGCCCCGTGGAAGGAGTTGGTGACCACCGCCCCGGCGTTTTGAAACAGACCCAGAAACTCCCGGGGGCCCGCGTCGAACACCAGCTCCCTCGCCCCCTCGATCTTCCGTCTCGCCCCCGCCAGCTGGACGATGGGCCAGCCGGTCTTTTGGGACAGGGCCAGGGCGTAGGGGGCGGCCTCCGACGGGTCTGAAACGAAGTAGCACAGGATGTAGGGTCCCTGGAATTTGGGCGGCACGGCCAGCGCCCCCCAGTCCTCCCCGGTGAGCAGGAGGGTGGGGTCCAGCACCACCCGGGCCGGGCGGCCGGTCACCTGCTCCAGCAGGGCCTGGCCCCGCTTCTCCCGCACGGAGAGGGCAGAGTAGGAGGCCAGGTACTCCCGCAGCCGCTCCGCCTTGTCCGCCGGCAGCTCGGGCACCCCCAGGCTGGGGGCGTAGGCGATCTTCCGTCCCCGGGCGAAGGCCAGCAGGAAGGCCGGGTCGAACTCCTTGTTCTCAAAAATATAGGGATTCCAGATCTGGTCGCTGCCCGCCACGTACACGTCGTACTCCGGCGGGGCGGCCCGGAGCTGTTCAACGGAGGTGTAGCGCTCCGGCGACAGGGCCATCTGCTCCGCCACAAAGGCCTCAAACCGCTCGAACCGGCGCTGGAAGGCGGCGTAGTGCAGGGCGGTATGGGCGTCGGCAGCCGCCCCCCGCAGGCCGCCCCCCCTTTTGAATATCTGGTTGGTGCGGGTGGTGTGGGGCAGGCGGTAGTCGATGATCTGGCAGTCCCAGCCCAGGCCCTGGACGGCCCGCATGGTGGCGTAGGCCTGGAGCTGGGCCCCGTAGTGGTGGGCAAAGTGGAAGGTGATCAGTCCCGCGCGCACGGCGCTCCCCCCTAGATCTGCAAAATAAAATCAGTTTAGTATATCCCGGCAGGACGGGGTTGTCAATGCGCAGGCGCCGTGTTATTCTGGGGGCAGCGATCTGACATGGAGGACAGGCTATGGAGTTTTTCACCAAAGCGTGGTACCAGCTGTGCCAGGACAGCGGCTACCACCTGCTTCTCAAGCCCCGGCCCCGGGCCGCGGCGTATTCAGAGCCGTACTACAGGGCCCTGTACAGCGGCAAGCTGGGGGCGGCAATGAAGCTGGAGCGGGAGGTGTGCGCCCTGACGGGGGACCCCTTCCGGCCGGAGGAATTCAAAGCCGCCTTCCGCCGGGACCACCTGGAGCAGGTGGAGCGGCTGCGCCGGGCCCTGCCCCGGGAGATCCTGGAGCAGGCGGCAGACCTGCGGGTGCTGGCCCTGGACGCGGCCACGCCGGAGGTCATCGCCGCCGTCACCCGCTGGTGCGAGGACAACCGGCGGCGGGCGGAGGCGGTCATGGAGGCCTATCAGGCCTGGGCGGATGAGGTCCGCCCCCTGGTGGGGCCGGAGATCCAGGACGGCTTTGCCTTCCACGACAGCCAGGTGACCGCAGTGGAGCGGACCGAGGACCGGCTGACCCTCTTTCTGGAGCCCGGCGGTTATTCCGAGGTGCGGCGGGCGGATTTCCTCCGCCCCCGCGTCCTGGAGGCCGACGAGGGCCTGGAGGGGGCCTGCTGGCTCTACGGGGAAGTCCACCCGGCCCAGGGGGGCAGCGAGTACCACTCCCTGCTCTGGAAGGACGAGCGCACCCTCTGCCTGACGGTGTACGCAGAGGGCCTGCGTCTGTGGGAGGCGTGAGGGGTCCTGGTATTTTCTGTGCCTTTCTATCATTTTTTATAATTTGCCCGGATTTTCGTATAAAGTTTAGAATTTGTCTATGGCGTCCGGGGGCGATATGGAGTATGATAAAATTAATTTATCATGGACTCTCTCTGGGAAAGGAGCGGACCGGCCCATGAGCATATCGGCTCGTCTGAAAGCCTTCGGCGTGGCCAGGGCCCTGGACTATCTGGAGCAGGACCCGGACGCCAACCTCCCCCGCCTGATGGAGTGGGTGGACCAGTACGCGGGGGAGAAGCTCTCCCCGCCCTACCGGGATCTCTTCCACCAGGTCATGACCGACCCGAACAACAACTGGCACCGGCTTATCAAAAGCATGTATACCGACATTGACAGCCGGGTACTGAAAAAGATCTTTGAAAACTTCGTCATCCATGGCGGGCTGCTGGAATGGCCCGACCTGAAGGCCGCCGGGGAACTGACCCCGGACAAGGCCCCCTGGTCGGTGGTCATCGACCCCTCCTTCCCCTGCACCATGGACTGCAGCGGCTGCGGCGCCTCCATTTTCGGCGTGCGCCCCACCATGGAGTTTGACAGCATGGACGAGGCGCTGGAGCGCCGGAAGGCCAAGGGGTGCCACCTGTTCATCGTCAGCGGGGGCGACCCTCTGGCCCGGGAGCAGGAGGCCATCGCCGTGTGCAACAAGCATAGCGACTGCGTCTTTGCCGCCTTCACCCCTCCCCAGTCCATCACCGCGAGCCTGTGCGACGACCTGCTGCGGGTGGGCAACCTGTTCCCCGCCATCCGGGTGGATATGGACGCGGCGGACGCCGCCCGGGCCATGGGGCTCCTGCGGGCGCGGAAGCTGCCTTTCGGGGTGGCCTGCCGCTGCACGGCGGAAAACGCCGACTTTGTGGCCACAAAGCCCTATTACGACCTGGTCATCGCCGCCGGGGCCAAATTCTGCTGGTTCTTCGCCTGCCCGGCTTACGGGCCGGCCAAGGCCCCCACGCCGGACCAGCTGGAGGCCATCCACCGCCGGGTCCAGCAGTTCCGCAGGACCGAGCCCCTTCTCACACTGGATTTCTGGGACGGGCCCAGTATTTCAGAGGCCGTCCCGCAAGGAGGTAACCTATGAGCATCGTGAAAGACATGTCCCTGGCCCCCTCCGGCCGGCGGAAGATCGCCTGGGTGCGGGACTTCATGCCCGCCCTGGGGGGCATTGAGGCCCGGTTCGAGAAGGAGAAGCCCTTCGCCGGGCTGCGGGTGGCGGTGTCCGTCCACCTGGAGGCCAAGACCGCCAACCTGGGCTATGTGCTCTCCAAGGGGGGCGCTCAGGTGCGCCTCACCGGCTCCAATCCCCTGTCCACTCAGGACGATGTGGCCGCGGGCCTTGCCGACCTGGGGGTGGAGACCTTCGGCGTCCACGGGGTGGACAAGCAGGGCTATGAGGACCTGCTTGTGGAGACCCTGAAATTCAAGCCCCACCTGATCGTGGACGACGGGGGCGACCTAGTGGACCTGCTGGGGGGCAAGCGGGGCGACCTGGCCGAAAACCTCATCGGCGGCTGCGAGGAGACCACCACCGGCATCCTCCGTCTCAAGGCTCGGGAGCGGGAGGGCATCCTGCCCTGCGCCATGATGGCGGTGAACGACGCCAAGGCCAAGCACTACTACGACAATAAATACGGCACCGGCCAGAGCGTGTGGGACGCCATCATGCACACCACCAACCTGGTGGTGGCGGGCAAAACCGTGGTGGTGGCCGGATACGGCTGGTGCGGCAAGGGGGTGGCCATGCGGGCCGCCGGCATGGGGGCCGACGTGATCGTCACCGAGGTGGACCCCTTCAAGGCCCTGGACGCCACCATGAACGGCTTCCGGGTCATGCCCATGGACGAGGCCGCCCGGTACGGCGACGTGTTCGTCACCGTCACCGGCTGCAAGGACGTGATCACCCCGAAGCACTTTGAAGTGATGAAAAACAACGCCATCCTCACCAACGCCGGCCACTTCGACTGCGAGGTGGACGTGGCGGGCCTGGCCAAAATGGCCGTCAAGCGTGAGGTGCGCCGGGACAATATCGAGGGCTTCACCCTGCCCGACGGCCGGGTGCTCAACGTCATCGGCGAGGGGCGGCTGGTGAACCTGGCCGCCGGCAACGGCCACCCGGCGGAGATCATGGACATGTCCTTCGCCGTCCAGGCCCTGGCCCTGGAGTGGCTGGTCAAGCACAGGGACACCCTGGAAAAGAAGCTCTACCGGGTGCCCGACGAGATCGACGACCAGATCGGCCGGGTGAAGCTGGCCGCCATGGGATTGTCCATCGACGCCCTCACCCCCGAGCAGGAGGAGTACCTCAACGGCTGGAAGGCCTGATGTAAAAAGTCTTTCTGGCTCTATACAATTTCGTCTATTTGTCTATTGAAAAAGTGGGAAAAGAACGCTAGAATAGCCACAGTCAATTGAATAGCCTTATCGAGAGCGGTGGAGGGAACGGCCCGATGAAGCCCGGCAACCTGCGATGCAAGGTGCCAAATCCGGCGAGGAAATCGAAAGATGAGGATGACGAGCCCAACGCGCTCCGCCGTCCGGCGGAGCGCGTTTTTGCTCCAACCGAGAAAGGAAGGTTAATCATGGCAAAACGTCTGTTTACCTCGGAGTCCGTCACCGAGGGCCACCCCGACAAAGTGTGCGACCAGATCTCCGACGCCGTCCTGGACGACATTCTGGCCGCCGACCCCACGGCCCACGTGGCCTGTGAGACCTTCACCACCACCGGCATCGTCACCGTGATGGGGGAGATCACCACCAAGCACTACACCGATATCCCCTCCATCGTCCGCCGCACGGTGGAGCGCATCGGCTACACCGACCCGTCCTACGGCTTTGACTACCGCTCCTGCGCGGTAATGACCGCCATTGACGAGCAGTCCCCCGACATCGCCATGGGCGTCAACGAGTCCTACGAGCTCCAGAACGGCGGCACTGACGACGCCGACCGCATCGGCGCCGGCGACCAGGGCATGATGTTCGGCTACGCCTGCGACGAGACCCCCGAGCTCATGCCCGCCCCCATCTCCCTGGCCCACAAGCTCTCCCGCAAGCTGGCCGAGGTGCGCAAGGCCGGGGAACTGACCTGGCTGCGGCCCGACGGCAAGAGCCAGGTCACCGTGGAGTACGGCGACGACGGGAAGGTGCTCTCCTGCCCCGCCATCGTGGTGTCCACCCAGCACGACCCGGACATCGCCCTGAAGGACCTGCGGGAGGCCATCGTGGAGACCATCATCAAGCCGGTGATCCCCGGGCAGTACATCACCAAGGACACCAAGTTCTACGTCAACCCCACCGGCCGCTTCGTGGTGGGCGGCCCTGTGGGCGACACCGGCCTCACCGGCCGGAAGATCATCGTGGACACCTACGGTGGCTCCGCCGCCCACGGCGGCGGCTGCTTCTCCGGCAAGGACCCCACCAAGGTGGACCGCTCCGCCGCCTACATGGCCCGGTACGTGGCCAAGAACCTGGTGGCCGCCGGCCTGTGCCGCAAGTGCCAGATCGAGCTGGCCTACGCCATCGGCGTGGC
>CALXEB010000020.1 GCA_944387215.1 uncultured Flavonifractor sp.
GCCTCGTCAAAGGCCTTGGCGGCGTTCACCGCGTCCTGGCCGATCATGGCGTCCACGATGAGCAGGATCTCGGTGGGCTCGATGGCGGCCTTCATCACCTTCAGCTGGTCCATGAGCTCCTCGTCCACATGGAGCCGGCCGGCGGTGTCGATGAACACCAGGTCGTTGCCGTGCTGCCTGGCGTGCTCGATGCCTGCTTTGGCGATGGCCACCGGGTCCCCCTGTCCCATCTGGAACACGGGCACGTCCACCTGCTGGCCCACCACCTCCAGCTGGGTGATGGCGGCGGGACGGAAGGTGTCGCAGGCCACCAGCAGGGGGCGCTTGCCCTGCTTTTTCATAAAGCCGGCCAGCTTGGCGCCGTTGGTGGTCTTGCCCGCGCCGTTAAGGCCCACCAGCATGACTACCGTGGGGGGCCTGGAGGAGATCTCCAGCTTGGCGCTCTCGCCCCCCATGAGGGCGGTGAGCTCCTCGTTGACGATCTTGACGATCATCTGGGCGGGGGTGAGGCTTTCCAGCACGTCGGCGCCCACCGCCCGCTCGGAGACCTTGGAGACGAACTGCTTGACCACCTTGAAGTTGACGTCGGCCTCCAGCAGGGCCATGCGGATCTCCTTCATGGCCTCCTTCACGTCGGCCTCGCTCAGGCGGCCCTTGCCCCGCAGGCGCTTGAAGGCGGCGGAGAGCTTTTCGGTCAGTCCTTCAAAGGCCATGGCTCACTCCTGCTCCAGCTGGGCCAGGGCGGACTTGAGCCGGGCGCACTGTCCCTCCAGCTCCTCGTCCTGCCAGCTGTCCTCGTTGCGCCTGGCGATGGCGTCCACCGCGGCCTCCATCTGGGCAAACTGCTCCTTCATCCGCAAAAAGCGCCGGACGATGCCCGTCTTGTCCTCCAGCTCGGTGAGGATGCCCTCCGCCCGGACGATCACGTCCCGGACGCCCTGGCGGGTGATGCCGTAGTTTTCCGCGATCTCCGCCAGGGAGAGGTCCTCGTTGTAATAGAGGTCGTAGAACTCCTTCTGCCGGTCGGTGAGCATGTCGCCGTAAAAGTCATACAGCAGGGCCATGCGGTATGCCTGGTTCTTCATCGCTCCAGCCTCCTGTTCTCAGACCTGTAAAGGAAGTAAAGTTTCATAGCTTTACAACGGAGATTATGATACACGATTTCCCTCCCCTTGTCAAGGGAAATTTTCGCCCGGCGGAGGGCGGGGCCGCGCATATTTTTCCCGCCCCGGCAGAAACTAGGCGCGGAGAAACTGATAAAGGAGGCAATCACTTGAAATACCGCGTTTTGACCCTGGCCCTGGCGGCCGCCCTGGCCCTGGGGAGCGCCCTGCCCGCCTCGGCCTTTTCCCTCTTTGGCGGCGGGGAGGAGAGCCCCGCCCCGGCGGAGGGGGCCCCCGTCGCCCGGGACATGGAGCTGACCACCTACCAGAACGTGGCGGTCACCGGCCGGTTCGACGGGGTGGACCCGGAGGGGGACCTGCTGACCTACCACGTGGTGAAAAAGCCCGCCAGGGGGGCGGTGACCGTCCAGGAGGACGGCAGCTTTGTCTACGAACCCTATGAGGACAAGAAGGGCAAGGACTCCTTCACCTATGTGGCGGTGGACCCGGCGGGCAACTCTTCCGACCCGGCTACGGTGAAGGTGCGCATCGAAAAGCCGGACACGAAAGTGACCTATTCCGATTTGGACGGCCACCCGGCCCACCGGGCCGCCCTCCGTCTGGCGGAGGAGGAGCTGCTGGTGGGAGAGCAGCTGGGTGAGGAATGGTTCTTCCGCCCGGAGGCGGCCATGAGCCGCGGGGAGTTCCTCACCCTGGCCATGCACGCCGCCGGCCTGGAGGCCCTGGAGGGGGTGGAGCGCACCGGCTTTGCCGATGACGCCGCCATTGAGACCTGGGCCAAGCCCTATGTCTCCTCCGCCCTGAAGAGCGGCCTGGTCACCGGCAGCCTGGACGGGGAGGGCCAGGCGGTGTTCCGGGCTGACGACCCCATCACCGGGGCCGAGGCGGCGGTGCTGCTGGACCGGGCCCTCCAGGTCACCGACGTGGACGCCCAGGTCTTTGCCCCCGCCGCCCCCGCCTGGGCCGCACAGTCGGCGGCCAACCTGTCCACCTGCGGCATGCTGGACGCCGGGGGGGATCTGAGCGCGGCCCTCACCCGCGGCGAGGCGGCCCAGCTGATCTGCTCCGCGCTGGAGCTGCTGGACAGCCGGGACACCGGCTGGTTCTGACCGGCCAGGCGGCCCTGCCGCATGGCCCGGGGAGGCATCGCCCCCCGCTGCGCCCACCCGCCGGCCGCGTCAGCGGCCGGCGCCCTTTTTATGGGGAAAGGTGGGAAAATGCGGTTGAGAAATGCCGGCAGGCGTGCTATAATATAATGCTAGTGCGTATTTATCCTGTATCAAGGCACGCAGTTGAGGTGTATATATGAAGATCGTAGTATTGGCGGGGGGGCTCTCCCCGGAGCGGAACGTGTCCCTCTCCACCGGCGCCATGGTGACCGGGGCTCTCCGCGCTCTGGGCCACCGGGCGGGGCTGGTGGACCTGTATTTCGGCGCGGAGACGGCGGCGGAATCCTTTTTCGACGCGCCGGTACCTGAAAAGCTGAAGAAGGTGGACCGGGCGGCCCCTGATCTGGAGGCGGTGCGGGCCAGCCGGCCGGGGGACAGCCCCAGCCAGTTCGGCCCCAACGTGCTGGAGCTGTGCCGCATGGCCGACCTGGTGTTCCTGGCCCTCCACGGCGTCTGCGGCGAGGACGGGAAGGTCCAGGCCGCCCTGGAGCTGCTGGGCATCCCCTACACCGGCGCCGGCTACCTGCCCAGCGCCATCGCCATGGACAAGGATCTGACCAAGCGCCTGGTGGAGGGCGTGGTGACCACTCCCGGCTGGAAGACGGTGGAGTACACGGCGGAGGACATTGAGGAGCTGGTGCGCACCGCCCGGCTGCCCCTGGTGGTCAAGCCGGTGGCCAGCGGCTCCTCCATCGGCGTGTCCATCGCCCACACGGCCCAGGAGCTGCGGCAGGCCCTCACCGACGGCCTGGCCCTGGGCGGCCGCACCGTGCTGGAGGAGTACATCAGGGGCCGGGAGATCCAGGTGGGCATCCTGGAGGACAGGGCCCTGCCCTCCATTGAGATCATTCCCCGGGAGGGCTTTTACGACTACGCCAACAAGTACCAGCCCGGGGCCGCCCTGGAGGTGTGCCCGGCGGACATCCCGCCCGAGACCGAGGAGAAGGTCCGCTCCGCCGCCCTGCGGGTGTACGAGACCCTGGGCCTGAGCGTGTACGCCCGGGCGGACTTCATCGTCACCGGCGACGGGGAGCCCTGGTTCCTGGAGATCAACACCCTGCCCGGCATGACCCCCACCAGCCTGCTGCCCCAGGAGGCGGCGGCGGTGGGCATCGGCTACGAGGAGCTGTGCCGCCGGATCGTGGAGGCCTCCCTGGAGGCCCGGCGGCAGGGAAGATGAGGAAGCGAGGAAGAGAGCATGGAGCCCATGACCATTCGTGAGATCCTGGAAGCTGTCCACGGCAGCCTGCTGGGGGACTTCGGCGACCTGAACCGCCAGGTGGACCGGGTGGAGACCGACAGCCGCACCATCCATCCCGGGTCCCTCTTCATCCCCCTGTCCGGGGAGCGGTTCGACGGCCACGCCTACATCAACGCCGCCCTGGAGGGGGGCGCCGCCGGCTGCTTCACCCAGCGGGAGCGGGAAAGCTATCTGCCCGGCAAGTTCTACATCAAGGTGGACTCCACCCACAGGGCCCTGCGGGATCTGGCCAAGTACTACAAGGATCGGTTCCCCGTCCCGGTGGTGGCCATCACCGGCTCGGTGGGCAAGACCACCACCAAGGATATGGTAGCCGCCGTGCTGGGGGAGAAGTACAGTGTCCTCAAGACCGAGGGCAACCTGAACAACGACATCGGCGTTCCCCTCACCCTGCTGCGCCTGAAGCCGGAGCACCAGATCGCCGTGCTGGAGCTGGGCATGAACCACGCCGGGGAGATCGACTACCTCTCCGCCATTGTGGAGCCCGACATGGTGCTCATGACCAACATCGGCGACTCCCACATCGAGCACTTCGGCTCCCGGGAGAAGATCCTGCAGGCCAAAAGCGAGATCTTCCGCCACGCCAAGCCCGGCGCCCCCGCCGTCATCAACGGGGACGACCCCCTCCTGGACACCCTGCCGGGCTCCCTGCCCTTCCCCTTTGTCCGGGTGGGTACGGGCGAGGACCTGGACTACCGGGCCACGGACCTGGCCAGCGACGGGAAAAGCCGCCTGACCTGCCGCCTGCGCACCCCCAAAGGGGAGTTCCCGGTGGACATACCCGCACTGGGGGAGCACATGGTCTACCCCACCCTCATGGCCGCCGCCGTGGGGGAGCACTTCGGCCTGACGGCGGAGGAGATCGCCGCCGGCGTACTTCACTTCGCCCCCACCAAGATGCGCATGAACATCCTCCACCGGGGGGACGATATCACCATCCTCAACGACACTTACAACGCCAACCCCCAGTCCATGCGGGCGGCGGTGGAGGTGCTCTCCGGCGCCCGGGGGGAGTTCAAGGCCGCCGTGCTGGGGGATATGTTCGAGCTGGGCCCCCTGGCCCCCGCCCTCCACGCCGGCATCGGCGAGTACCTGGCCAAGGCGGGCATCCCCTGCCTGGTGGCGGTGGGCCAGCTGGCAAAGCACATCTACGACGCGGCCAAGGCTGCCGGCGTGCCGGAGTGCCGCTACTGCGAGGACAAGGAGCAGGCCAAAAAGGTGCTGGACGGCCTGGTCCGTCCCCACGCCACCATTCTGGTGAAGGCCTCCCGGGGCATGGCCCTGGAGGAGCTGGTGGACTACCTGCTGTCCATCACCAAAGAGGCGTAGGGCAAGAGGAAAGGGCGGGTCCGGGACCCGCCCCTGCGAAAATTCCTCACTCCTAATTCCTCATTTGCCCGCAGCGGCGGCGCCCCGGCGGGCGGATGATATCCGCCCCTACGGATTTCCGAACAGCCTTGCAAGGTTCTCCCTGAACGGCGGATAGACGACTCCCTTCTCCGTGATGATCCCGGTGACCAGGCTGTGGGGGGTCACGTCAAAGGCGGGGTTGTACACCTCCACCTCCGCCGGCGCGGTCTGCACGCCGTACAGGGTGCGCACCTCGCTGGGGTCCCGCTCCTCGATGGGGATGCCCGAGCCGTCGGGTATGCTCAGATCGATGGTGGAGCAGGGGAGGGCCACATAGAAGGGCATCCCGTGGAAGTGGGCGTTTACCGCCACGGAGTAGGTGCCGATCTTGTTGGCAAAGTCCCCGTTGGCCGCCATACGGTCGCAGCCCACCACCGCCAGATCGATCTTCCCCTTGGCCATGAGGCTGGCCGCCATATTGTCGGCGATCAGGGTGGCGGGGATACGGTCGCACACCAGCTCGTAGGCGGTGAGCCGGGCGCCCTGGAGCAGGGGGCGAGTCTCATCGGCGTAAACCATTTCTACTTTCCCCTGTGCGTGGGCCGCCCGGATGACCCCCAGGGCGGTGCCGTAGCCGCCGGTGGCCAGGGCTCCGGCGTTGCAGTGGGTGAGAATGCGGGCGTGCTCCGGCACCACGGCAGCACCGTGAAGGCCAATGGCTTTACACATTTCCACGTCCTCCTGGTGGATAGCCACCGCCTCGGCGATAAGGGCCTCCGGGTCGCCGCCGCAGTCCTCCGCCCGGTTGGCCATGCGGTCCAGGGCCCAGAACAGGTTCACCGCCGTGGGCCGGCTGGCGGCCAGGACGGCCCTGGCCTGGTCCAGGTCCTCCCCGGCCAGGGCGGCCAGGCAGTAGGCGTAGGCGGCGGTCACCCCGATGGCGGGGGCCCCCCGCACCACCATGGTGCGGATGGCAACCGCCACCGGGCGGTAATCCGTGTAGTCAAGCCAGACCTCCTCCACCGGGAGCCTGGTCTGGTCCAGCAGGGAAAGGACGTTTCCTTTCCAGCGAATGGCGTCCATACAACGACCTCCGTTTTCCAAATCTGATCCCACTATACCACAACGGACGACAGGAGTAAACCAATGATCGACATATCCGTCTCGAATCTCTCCAAGGAGTTCGAGGTAGGCAAGAAAATACTGGACGGGCTCACCTTCCAGGTGGACCAGGGGGAGCGGGTGGGCCTGCTGGGCAAAAACGGCGCGGGCAAGACCACCCTGTTCAACATCCTCACCGGCCAGCTGGACTATGACGAGGGGGAGGTACACATCGCCCCGGGCAAGGGGGTGGGCCTCATCTCCCAGATCCCGGTCTACCCCCCGGAGTACACCGTGGAGGACGTGCTGGACACCGCCTTTGACAAGCTCCACGCCATGGAGGCAGAGCTGACCCAGCTGGCCGGGCGCATGGCGGCGGGGGAGAGCGACCCCGCCCTTTTAAAGCGCTACGACTCCCTTACCGCCGCCTTCGAGGCCGGCGGCGGATATGATACCGACACCGAGCGCAACAAGGTGTGCAGCGGCCTGGACATTTCCCGGGACATGCGGGCGCAGCTCTTCTCCTCCCTGTCCGGGGGGGAAAAGACCCGGGTGAACCTGGGCCGGCTGATCCTGGAGGACACCGACATCCTCCTGCTGGACGAGCCCACCAACCACCTGGACCTGCGGGCCACCGAGTGGCTGGAGGAATACCTGGACCGGTACAAGGGCACCGTGCTGGCCATCTCCCACGACCGCTGGTTCCTGGACCGGGTGGTGAAACGGGTCATCGAGATCCACGACGGCAGGGCGGAGTTCTACTCGGGCAACTACTCCTTCTACGTGGAGGAGAAGGAGCGCCGCTATCAGGAGCAGCTCAAGCAGTACGAGAAGGAGCAGGCCAAGATCGGCCAGCTGGAGCAGGCCGCCCAGCGGCTGCGGGTCTGGGCCTACTCGGGCAACGACAAGATCTTCAAGCGGGCCCAGTCCATGGAGAAGCGCATCGAGCGTCTGCGCACCACCGACAAGCCCACCAAGGAGCGCAGGCTGGAGATGGGCTTTGGCGAGTGGGCCTTCCGGGGGGACGAGGTGCTCACCGTCAAGGACCTGAAAAAGTCCTTCGACGGGCGCGTCCTCTTCGACCACGTGGACCTGGAGGTGGTGGGGGGCGAGCGCATCGCCCTGCTGGGGGACAACGGCACCGGCAAATCCACCCTGCTGAAGATCCTCCTGGGGGAGGAGCCGCCGGACGGCGGTAAGATTCGCTTCGGCCCCACGGTGAAGATCGGCTACCTGCCCCAGATCGTCCACTTCGACCACCCGGAGCGCAACCTGGTGGACACCCTGATCTACGCCCAGGACTGCTCCACCCAGACCGCCCGCAACCGGCTGGCCGCCTTCAACTTCCGGGGGGAGGACGTGTTCAAGCCGGTCTCCGCCCTCTCCGGCGGGGAGCGCAGCCGCCTGCGGCTGTGCATGCTCATGGACGAGAAGATCAACCTGCTGATTTTGGACGAGCCCACCAACCACCTGGACATCGACAGCCGGGAGTGGATCGAGGGGGCGGTGGAGGACTACGGGGGCAACCTGCTCTTCGTCTCCCACGACCGCTACTTCATCAACCGCTTCGCCACCCGGGTGTGGATGCTGGAGGACGGGAAAATCACCGACTTCCGGGGCACCTTCCAGGAGTACCGGGAGGCCCGGGAGCGGGCCAAGGCCGCCGGAGCCGCCGCCGGCAAGCCCGCAGGGCGGGGGCTTGCCCCCGCCGAACAAGAGCGTCCCGCCAAAAAGGAAAAACCCCGCCGCCCCGGCGGCACCAAGGAGCTGGAGAAGCAGGTGGCCGCCGCCGAGCGGGCGGTGGCCAAGGCCGAGGAGCGGCAGTACGAGCTGTCCCTGAAGGCGGAGGAGGTCTCCTCCAACTACCTGGAGCTCCAGCAGGTCTACGAGGAGCAGAAGGCCCTGGAGGAGGAGATCGCCACCCTCTACACCCAGTGGGAGAAGCTGGCGGCGGAGCTGGAGGAGGCAAAAGGGTGAAAAAGAGAAAGAATTACTACCACCCCTACGAGGGCCGGCGAAAGCGGCGTTGGCTGCTGGCGCTGCTGGCGGCGGCGCTGGCCTGTGTCCTGGCCTATGCCGTTTTGCTGGGCGCGGTGCTGCTGGGCGCCCACGACCAGGTCCGGGGCACGCCTGGAGCCATGATCGTCCTGGGCTGTCAGGTGCGGGCGGACGGGCCCTCCGTCCTCCTGCAGGACCGGCTGGACAAGGCCCTGGGCTACTGGCAGGACCACGAGGAGATCCTGATCGTGGTCTCCGGCGGCCAGGGCCCCGACGAGCACATCAGCGAGGCGCAGTGCATGTACGACTATCTGACGGCCCGCGGCGTGCCGGGGGAGAGCATCCGCCTGGAGGACCGCTCCCACAACACCGACCAGAACCTGCGCTACAGTGTCCAGCTGCTGGCGGAGGAGGGCTATGACCCCGGCGGCGGGGTCGTGGTGGTGTCCAACGGCTTCCACCTGGCCCGTGTACGGATGCTGTGGCCGCGGGCGGCAGGCGGGGAGAGCGAACTGTCCACCCTGGCCGCGCCCAGCAGCCACGTCCCCTCCCGGCTGGCCATGTACTTACGGGAACCCTTCGCACTGGTAAAGTCCTTTGTGTTTGACAGGTGATTGCCTTTGGATATGACGGAAAAGCTGCGGGCCCTGAGCCTGCACTATGACGACGTGGCGGCCCGGCTGGGTGCGCCCGAGACCTACGGCGACCCGGCCCTGGTGGCCCGGCTCAACCGGGAGCAGAAGGAGCTGGAGCCGGTGGTGACCGCGTGGCGGACCTACGAGCGCCGGCAGAGGGACCTGGCCGGCGCCCAGGAGCTGATGGCCGACCCGGACATGAGGGAGCTGGCCCAGGAGGAGTTCCATCAGGCGAAGGCAGACCTGGAGCGGCTGGAGGGGGAGCTGAAGCTGCTCCTCCTGCCCCGTGACCCCAACGACGACAAGAACGTCATCGTGGAGATCCGTGCCGGGGTAGGGGGGGAGGAGGCCGCCCTCTTTGCCCACTCCCTGTTCCGCATGTACTCCATGTACGCCGACGCCCGCCGCTGGAAGGTGGAGGTGGACTCGGTCAGCGAGACCGAGCTGGGCGGCATCAAGGAGATCTGCTTTACCGTGGAAGGGGACGGGGCCTACTCCCGGCTGAAGTTTGAAAGCGGCGTCCACCGGGTGCAGCGGGTGCCCGAGACCGAGTCCGGCGGGCGCATCCACACCTCCACCGCCACGGTGGCGGTGCTGCCCCAGGTGGACGAGGTGGACTTCCACCTGGATCCGGCCGACATCGAGATGCAGGTGTTCCGCTCCTCCGGCGCGGGGGGGCAGCACATCAACAAGACCTCCTCCGCCGTGCGCCTGATCCACAAGCCCACCGGCACGGTGGTGGAGTGCCAGCAGGAGCGCAGCCAGTTCCAGAACCGGGACCGGGCCATGGAACTGCTCCGCGCCCGGCTCTACGAGGCCAAGGTGAGGGAGCAGGAGGAGGCGGTGACGGCCGAGCGCCGCAGCCAGGTGGGTACCGGCATGCGCAACGAGCGCATCCGCACCTACAACTTCCCCCAGGGCCGCCTCACCGACCACCGCATCGGCCTGACCCTCTACAAGCTGGAGAGCGTCATGGACGGGGACCTGGACGAAGTCATCGACGCGCTGGTGACGGCGGACCAGGCGGAGAAACTGAAAAACAGCCAACAGAACTGACAAAAGGAGCAGATAAATGGAGCTCATCATCCGCTATACCGCCCTGCCCGAGGGGCTGACCCTGGATATGGTGCGGGACGACCTGGCCGGCCTGCTGGAGGACGACGGCTGGCTCACCGGCTCGGGGCCCGACTTTATCGAACTGGAGCTGGAGGACGAAAAGGCCAACCCCAAGTACGGCATCCTCACCGTGAAGAACTACCTCCAGAAGGCCCGCTTCGCCCCCGACACCGCCATCGAGCTGGCGGGCACGCCGGTGGGCATCTACGAGTAGAAAACCGGGAACAATAGGGCGGGGGCCTGTCCCGCCGCCCCGAAGAACTGCTGAAAAGGAGAATCGCCATGAAGATCGCCATTGGTATCCTGACCATCCTGGCCGGCGCCGCGCTGACTGCGGCGGGTGTGCTCACCCTGACCAGCCGGCCCTATATCCGCCGGCCCCGCCGCCGCGCCGTCCGGCTCTGAAAAGAGGGCGGGAGAGGTGCAGACCCTGCGATTGAACGCCGGCCAGGTGGAGGAGGCGGCTGCCGTCCTGCGCCGGGGCGGCCTGCTGGGCATCCCCACTGAGACGGTGTACGGCCTGGGGGCCAACGGCCTGGACGAGGGGGCGGTGGGGCGCATCTTTGCGGCCAAGGGCCGCCCCCAGGACAACCCCCTGATCCTCCACATCCCCTCGGCGGACCGGCTGGAGCGCTACTGCCGGGACATCCCGGCCGCGGCCTATGTCCTGGCCGGGCGGTTCTGGCCCGGCCCGCTGACCATGATCCTCAGGCGGAAGCCCCTGGTGCCCGACGCCGTCACCGCCGGGCTGGACACGGTGGGCATGCGCTGCCCGGCCCACCCGGTTTGCCGGGCCATCCTGGCGGCGGCGGACCTGCCTGTGGCCGCCCCCTCGGGCAACACCTCCGGCCGGCCCAGCCCCACCACCGCGGCGGACATGCTGGAGGACATGGACGGCAAGATCGACGCCATTGTGGACGGCGGCCCCTGCGCGGTGGGGGTGGAGTCCACCATCATCGACCTGACCGAGCGGCCGCCCCGCCTGCTCCGCCCCGGCGGGGTGACCCTGGAGGAGCTGGAGGCCGTGCTGGGCGAGGTGGCGGTGGACCCGGCGGTGACCCGCCTCATGGGGGCGGGGGAGAAGCCCCGGGCCCCCGGCATGAAGTACCGCCACTACGCCCCCAAGGCCCCGGTGACGGTGGTGAAGGGGGCGCCGGCCCAGGCGGCCCGATATATCCGCCGGCACATCGGCGACGCCGACGGGGTCATCTGCTTCAACGAGTTCGTCCCCCTGTTTGAGGGCCACCCGGTGGAGCCCATCGGCCCGGCGGGAGACCCGGCGGAGCACGCCCGGCGGGTGTTCGACGCCCTGCGCTATTTCGACGGCACCGACGTGCAGCGCATCTGGGCCCAGTGCCCCGACCCGGTGGGCATCGGTCTTGCGGTGTCCAACCGGCTGAACAAGGCCGCGGGCTTCCACATCGTCCGGGCGGAGTGAGGGCCCCTTCCGCCCCCTGCGGAAATTCACAAATCCATAACACACTCGAAACGGGATATGCTATACTGAGCCATGGAGGCGACCGGCATGAAGCGCATCGGCATCACCGGCCCCACGGGGGCGGGGAAGACCACCGCCCTGGGGGCCCTGGAGGAGCTGGGGGCCTGCGTCATCGACGCAGACGCGGTGTACCACCGGCTCCTGGAGGAGAGCGCCCCCCTTCGGACGGCCCTGGCCGGCCGCTTCGGTCCCGGCATCCTGGACCGGGAGGGAAAGGTGGACCGCAAGGCCCTGGGGGGCGTGGTGTTCGGCGACCCCGAGGCCCTCTCCGACCTGAACGACATCACCCACCGCTTCATCCTGGCGGAGATCGACCGCCAGGCCGCCCGGGCGGAGCGGGAGGGAAAGCCCGCCGTGGCCATCGACGCCATCGCCCTCATCGAGAGCGGCCTGGGCGAGAGCTGCGACGCGGTGGTGGGGGTGCTGGCCCCGCCGGAGCTGCGGGTGCGGCGCATCATGGCCCGGGAGGGCATCCCGGAGGACTACGCCCGCCGCCGGGTGGCTGCCCAGCAGGGGGACGGGTTTTACCGGGCCCACTGTGCCCATCTCCTGGAAAACCGGGAGGGGGACACGCTGGAGGAGTTCCGCCGGCGCGCGCGGGCCCTGTTCCGGGACCTGCTTCAAAGCGAGTAGGCAATTTCATCAAACCGGCTCAAAAGGACCGCTTTGATGAAATTGTGCGGCAGCCGCCGCGCAAATCAACCGCGCTGCGGCTGATTCAGCAGATATTATCATTTATCATACAGGAGGAATGACCCATGGAAGAAAAACAGAAATCCGCCGGCGAGCTGCGCCGGGAGGCCCTGCTTTACCAGCCCAAAAACGGCTATGACCGCCTTTCCGCCCAGGAGGGGGCGGAGATGGAGGCCTACTGCGCCGACTACAAGAAGTTCCTGGACGCGGGCAAGACCGAGCGGGAGTGCGTGGCCGAGGCGGTGCGCCTAGCGGAGGGCAAGGGGTTCAAGCCCTTTACCCGCGGCATGGCCATCCAGCCGGGAGACAAGCTCTACCGGGTGAACCGGGGCAAGAGCGTGATGCTGGCGGTGGTGGGCTCCAAGCCCCTCAGCGAGGGCGCGTCCATCGGCGCGGCCCATATCGACTCCCCCCGCCTGGACCTGAAGCCCAACCCCCTCTATGAGGACGGGGAGCTGGCCTTCTTCAAGACCCACTACTACGGCGGCATCCGCAAGTACCAGTGGGTGACCATCCCCCTGGAGCTGCACGGCGTGGTGGCCCTGAAGGACGGGACCACCGTATCCGTGTCCATCGGCGCCGGGGCGGACGAGCCCCGGTTCACCATCGACGACCTGCTGCCCCACCTGGGCGCCGAGCAGTCCAAGAAGCCCCTGGGGGAGGCCATTCCCGGCGAGAGCCTGAACATCCTGGTGGGCAGCCGGCCCTTTGAGGACGACGAGGGCTCTGACCGGGTGAAGCTGGCGGTGCTTGACCTGCTGAACCAGAAGTACGGCATCGTGGAGGAGGACTTCATCTCCGCCGAGCTGGAGGTGGTGCCCGCCTTCCAGGCCACCGACATCGGCTTTGACCGCTCCCTCATCGGCGCCTACGGCCATGACGACCGGGTGTGCGCCTACGCCTGCCTGGCGGGCCTGCTGGGCCTGGGCACGCCGGAGCACACCGCCGTGTGCATGCTGGCGGACAAGGAGGAGATCGGCTCCACCGGCGTGTCCGGCATGAAGTCCGCCGCCTTCGACACCTTTATGAGCGATCTGTGCGACGCCCAGCGGGTGCCCCTGAAGGCCTGCTATGAGCGGTCCTTCTGCCTGTCCGCCGACGTGACGGCGGCCTATGACCCCAACTTTACCGAGGTGTACGAAAAGCGCAACAGCGCCCGGGTGAACTACGGCGTGGGCCTGTGCAAGTATACCGGCTCCCGGGGCAAGTCCGGGGCCTCCGACGCCTCCGCCGAGCTGGTGGGCTGGGTGCGCAAGGTGCTGGACGAGGCCGGCGTGGTCTGGCAGATGGCCGAGCTGGGCAAGGTGGACGCCGGCGGCGGCGGCACCGTGGCCTGCTATATGGCCGAGCGGGATATCGACACCCTGGACGCCGGCGTGCCGGTGCTGAGCATGCACTCCCCCTTCGAGACCGTGTCCAAGCTGGACTGCTATATGACCTACCGCGCCGCCAAAGCGGTGTACGAGAGCAAGTAAATCGGAAACAACATGCGCCCCGGGCCGTTATCGGCCCGGGGCGCATGTTTTATGCGGGGGATAGAGGTCTGCGGTTTACCAGGGCACGGCGCTGCGGCACACGGTGATCTCAAACTCCCCGGTGCCGGTGACGCCGCCGGCCAGGGTGCGGGCGGAGTAGTCGTTGAAGTGCCACCACTCCGACTCCAGCGGGGTCATACCCGCCTGACGGAAATAGTCCCGCAGGGCCAGGGCGGGCTCGTTCATGCTGCCGGCCAGGTCGGTCTCCCCCGGGCCGGTGGTGGAGGCGGAGGCCAGGCTCAGCTCGTGCATGGGCGTGGGCATCTCATACTCCTCATACTCCACCGGCAGCAGATAGGATACCCCGCCGGTGACGCGGGCTTCGGTCCTGGTGACACGCACCAGGCTCACGTCCACCGCAAGGCCCTTCTGGTGGTTGGAGATGCCGGTGCTGATGAAGTAGGTCATGGTCCAGGGGGGTGTGGTGATGCCCGCCTTCACCTCCGGGTCGGTCTCCGCCAGGGCGGACAGGGCCCTCACCACCGCCCGCTGGGTGGCCCGGGGGCGGAAGGCCTCGTAAAGCTTCAGGCTGTTGCCCTCCGCCAGGGCCGCCTGCTGGGCGGCGCAGACCTTTTTGGCGGTGGCGTAGAGCACCGGCATCAGGTATTGCTCCCGGCCCAGCCTGGGATTGTATACCTTGCCCTGATAGAGCGCCTCCCCGGTGATCCCGGGGATGGGCTTGCCGGAGCTGACATAGCGCGAGGAATAGGAATTTGTGGCGTCGTACACGATGGAGGGCACCACGTCGGGCAGATTCACCATACAGAAGCGGTGCTCCACCCAGCCGGTGCCCGCCCCGCACTCCACCCGCCACCAGCCCTCTTGCTCCTCCAGGATGGTGAAGGGCGTCCCCGGGTCCAGCACCGCCAGGGCCCCCTCGAAGGGGTCCGGCGTGGGGGTGGGCGTCGGGACAGGCGTGGGGGAGGGGCTGGGTATGGCCGCCGGCGTGGGAGCGGGGGTGGAGACGGGGACCGTCTCAGCCGGGGTCTGGACCGGGGCGGAGGCCGTTTCCGAAGCCGGGACGGAGGGCTCCGCCGGCGGGCTGTCCGTCCCGGCGGGCTCCTCCGAAGCGGGGGCCGGCTCCGCCGCCGGGGACGGCGCGGCCGTGGCCGCCGGCACGGGCGTTGAGGTGGGCGCCGGTGTGGCTGTGGCCGTGGGCGCGGCTGTAGCTGTGGGGGTGGGCGTTGGCGTGGGCATGACCTCCCACAGGCCGATCTCCACCGCGGCGTAGCCGGTGGCGCCCCGGATGGGGAGCTCCAGGCCCTGGGCGTTGAGCTTGGGCAGGTCCCGGTCCAGGGCGTGGTCCGGGTCATAGACCGGCGGCGTGGGCTCCGGCGTGGCCGTGACCGTGGGCTCGGGCGTGGCCGTGGGCCGCGTGCTGGGGGAGGGGGAGGCGGTGGGCTCCGCCTCCGGCGTGGGGCTGGTCTTCGGGCCGGGACCGCCGAAGCAGCCCGCCAAGCCCAGCAGCAGGGCCAGGGCGCAGACCAGACAGAGGGCGCGGCGCATAGGTCGTTTTCCTCCTTACAGCAAGTAGTGCGGGGGGCTTATCCGGCCAGATCCAGCACCCGGCTGACCACGGCGGCGGCCTGGGCGCGGGTGGCGGTGCCGGTGGGCATCAGGGCCCCGCCGTTCCCCTCGAACAGGCCGGCGGCGGCGGTGCGGGCGGCGGCCTCCAGGGCCCAGAAGGCGATCTCGTCATCATCGGAAAAGCCCAGGCCGTTCTCATCGGGCAGATCCGTGCAGCGGTCGATGAGGACCATCATCTCCTGCCGCGTGATGGTGCGGTCGGGGGAGAAGGTGTGGCTGCCGGTGCCTGAGATCAGGCCCAGGTCCGCCGCCGCTTCGATGTAATCCTGGGCCCAGTGATCCTGGGTGTCGGAAAAGAGGGGGCCCTCGTCGGGAGCGGGCGTCTCGTCGGGGGCGGGCGTCTCGTCGGGGACAGGCGTCTCGTCGGGGGCGGGCGTCTCGTCGGGGACAGGCGTCTCGTCGGGGACAGGCGTCTCGTCGGGAAGGGGCGTCTCTGCCGGCTGGGGCAGGGCGCCCGTGGCTTCCAGGGCGGTGTAGAGCATGGCGGTGAACTCCCCCCGGGTGACGGCGTCGTCAGGCCGGAAGTCCTCCCCGTCGGGGTGGAGTTCCACCCCCAGTTCCTTCAGCTGCGCCACGTTCTCCCGGCTCCAGTGGTAGGCCACGTCGGCATAGGGGGACTGGAATTCCAGCATGGCAAAGCCGTAGTCCAGCAGGGCGGCGCTGTCGGTGTGGCGGGTGCGGTCGTCGTCGGCGTGCATCACCACGCTGATGATCCGCCGGCCGTTCTTCACGGCGGTGGCGCTCAGGCAGTAGCCGGCGGCGTCGATGGTGCCGGTCTTGAAGCCGTCCGCCCCGTCGTAGGCGTAGTCCAGGCCGGGCAGCAGCTTGTTGGTGTTGGGGTACCAGCGCCCGTTGAAGCTCACGCCGGTCATAGAGGTGTACTCCAGCACCTGGGGGAAGCGGTTGATGAACTCCCGCACCAGGATGGCCTGGGAGCGGGCGGTGAGGTAGTGGACGTGGGCGCCGTGGCAGTTCTCATATTCCGCCGTCATGCCCAGCCGCTGCGCGGTCTCGTTCATGCGCTGGACGAAGGCCGCCTCGCTGCCGGAGATGTAGTCCGCCATGGCGATGCAGCTGGCGCTGGCGGAGGGGATGAGGATGAGCTTGAGCAGGGTGTCCACCGACTGGGACTGCCCGTAGGGCAGGGGGACGATGGCCGGGTAGTTGGAGGAGCGGGAGCGGTCGGCGTTGGTGTTGCTGATGGGCACCATAGTGTCCAGGGTGAGGCGGCCGGCCTCCAGCTCCTCAAAGATGATGTAGGCGGTCATCACCTTGGTCATGGAGGCGGGCACCCGCATGGTGTCGGCGTCCTTGGCGAAGAGGGTCTCGCCGGTGTCATAGTCGATGACGATGGCGCTGTCGGCGGTGATGGAGGGTTCTTTGGGCGGTTCGGCAGCCAGAACGGTGGAGGAAAGGACCAGGGCCAGAGACAGGAACAGGGCCATGGCCCGGGCGACGGGGGAACGGCGGGAAGCTGACATGGCGGCTCAACTCTCTCTCTTCTCCGCGGATGAAGCTCCGCTTTTTTGGACTAAAGCAAGTATGACACCTTTCCCGCGCTTTGTAAAGAGAGGAATGGCGTTTTTGACGGAGATATGATATGATACCGAAAGAAACACGGAAAGGGGAGAGAGACATGCTCAAGCTGCTGCTGGGCCGGGCCGGGGCTGGCAAGACGGAGGCGGTCCTGGCCGCCATGGCCGCCCGGGCGGGGGAGCGCCCCCAGGTGCTGCTGGTGCCCGAGCAGCACTCCCACGATATGGAGCGCGCCCTCTGCCGGGCGGGGGGGAGCGCCGTCTCCCTGGGGGCGGAGGTGCTCTCCTTCACCCGGCTGGCCGGCCGGGTGTTCGCCCGGTACGGCGGCCTGGCCGCCCCCGCCCTGGACGGGGGCGGGCGGCTGCTCCTGCTCTGCCGGGCCCTGCGGTCGGTGACGGAGGAGCTGAAGGTGTACCAGCGCCCCTCCCGGAAGCCCGCCTTCCTCTCCGAACTGCTGGCCACGGTGGACGAGTTCAAGACCTGCGGCATCACCCCGGAGCAGCTGTGGGCCGCCGGGACAGAGGCCGGCGGGGCCGAGGGGGACAAGCTGGCCGACCTCTCCCTCATCTTCGGGGCCTACGAGGCCCTGACCGCCCGGCAGGGGGCCGACCCCCGGGACCGGCTCACCCGCCTGGCCGAAGTGCTGGAGCGGGAGGACTGGGCCGCGGGAAAGGACTTCTATCTGGACGGCTTTACCGACCTGACGCCCCAGGAGCGGCGGGTGGTATCCGCCATACTTGGCAAGTGTAACAGCTTTACGGTGGCCCTTACCTGCGGCAGCCTGGATGGGGAGGAGGAGATCTTTTCCCCTGCCCGCCGCACCGCCCGGCAGCTGCTGCGCCTGGCCCGGCAGGCGGGCACGGCGGCGGAGACAGAGATCCTCCCCCTGCTCCAGGGGGGGCGGGTTCCCGCCCTGGCCCACATGGAGGAGCAGCTCTTTGCGCCCCGGCCCGTGCCCTTTGAGGGAGATGCGCAGGCTGTTTCCCTTTACACAGCTTACGGCCCCTGGTCGGAGGCGGAGCGGGCCGCCGCCGAGATCCTCCGCCTGGTGCGGGAGGAGGGGTACCGCTTCCGGGATATTGCCGTGTGCGCCCGGAGCATGGAGGAGTGGGAGGGCCTGCTGCCCATCGTATTCGCCCGGTACGGGGTGCCCCTGTTTTTCAGCCGCATGAGCGACATCCTGGAAAAGCCGGTGCTCACCCTCATCACCTCCGCCCTGGACGCGGCGGCGGGGGGCTATCGGTACGACGATGTGTTCCGATGCCTCAAGACGGGCCTTGCCGGCCTGAGCCGGGAGGAAGTGGACCTGCTGGAGAACTACGTCCTCACCTGGAACCTGGAGGGGAGCGCCTGGACCGGGCAGAAGCCCTGGTCCAACCACCCCAAGGGCTGGGGCCGCCCCTTCACCCCGGGGGACCGGGCCCTGGTGGAGCGGCTGGACGGCCTGCGCCGCCGGGTGGCCGCCCCCCTGGAGGCATTGCGGAAGAACCCGGACAGGACCGGGAGCGGACAGGCGAAGGCCCTTTACAGGTTGTTGGAGGACCTGGGGGTCCCCCGCCGGCTGGAGGAGCGGGCCGCCGCCCTGCACGGGGCCGGGCAGAGCGCCCTGGCGGAGGAGTACGCCCAGCTGTGGGACATCCTGTGCGCGGCCCTGGAGCAGTGCGCCCAGGTGCTGGGGGACGTGCCCATGGAGCTGGAGGAGTTCGCCCGGCTCTTCGCCCTGGTGCTCTCCCAGTACGACGTGGGCTCCATCCCCGTGTCCCTGGACCAGGTCACCGCCGGGGAGATGCCCCGGCTGGCCCACCGGCGGTACCGGGCGGTGTTCATCCTGGGGGCGGACGACGGGGCCATCCCGGCGGCCTCCCCCGCCCCCGGCCTGCTCAGCGACGACGACCGCAGCCTGCTGGCCTCCTACGGTATGGAGCTGGCCCCCCAGCTGGGGGAAAAGCTGGAGCGGGAGATGACCATCGTCTACGAGGCCTGCGCCATGGCCCGGGAGCGCCTGTGCGTCAGCTGGTCCGCCGCCGGCCCGTCCGGGGAGGAGCGCCGAGCCTCCTTCCTGGTGGAGAAGCTGCGCCGGATATTCCCCGGCGTAAGGCCTGTCGGCGAGGGCGAAGCGGCGGAGGCCTTCCGCCTGGCCGCCCCCAGGCCCGCCCTGGAGCTGGCCGGCCGCCTGCCCTGGGCGGAGGCGGTGCTGAAGGCCCTGCCCGCCTATGCCCCCCTGGTGGAGCGGATGGAGCGGGCCGCCGCCCTGGACCGGGGGCGGCTCCACCGTCCGGCGGTGGACGCCCTCTACGGCAGCCGTGTGCCCATGTCCGCCTCCCGTATGGACAAGTACAAGGCCTGCCACTTCTCCTACTTCATGCAGTACGGCCTGAAGGCGGAGCCCCGCCGGGCGGCCGGCTTCCAGGCCCCGGAGTACGGCACCTTCGTCCACTACGTGCTGGAGCACGTGCTCCGCGCCTGCAGGGAGCGGGGCGGGGTGAAGGCCGTGCCCCCGGAGGAGCTGCGCCGGCTGTGCGACAGGGCGGTGGAGGACTATGTGAAGGAGGAGCTGGGGGGCCTGGAGGGGACCACCCCCCGGTTCCAGTATCTGTTCCGCCGGCTGCGCCGGTCCGTGTACGCCGTGGCGGAGAATGTGGCCGAGGAGCTGCGCGCCTCCCAGTTCCAGCCCATCTCCTTCGAGCTGGGCTTCGGCCGGGGCCAGGACCTGCCCCCGGTGGAGCTGACGGTGGACGGGGTGACGGTGAGCATTTCCGGCTTCGTGGACCGGGTAGACGGCTGGGTCCGCGATGGCCGGCTCTATCTGCGGGTGGTGGACTACAAGACCGGCCGGAAATCCTTTGACCTCACCGAGATCTGGAACGGCATGGGCCTGCAGATGCTCCTCTACCTGTTCACCCTGGAGGAGAAAGGGAAAACCCTTTACAATATGGACGTCACCGGGGCGGGGGTGCTCTACCTCCCCGCCCGGGACGCGGTGGCGGCGGGCAGCCGGGCCATGAGCGAGGCCGAGCGGCGGCGCCAGGTGGACGCCCAGCTGCGGCGGAGGGGCGTCCTGCTGGACGACCCGGAGGTGCTGGCCGCCATGGAGGAGCCGGGGGAGGACGGGCTTCGGTTCCTGCCGGTGCGGGTGAACAGGGCCGGGGCCATCACCGGGGAGGCCCTGGTGTCTGCCCAGCGGCTGGGCCGCCTGGCCGCCCACACCCGCCGGGTGCTGGAGGACGTGGGCCGGGAGCTGGCCGCCGGCAACATCAACGCCGACCCCTTCTGGCGGGGGCCGGACCACAACGCCTGCCAGTGGTGCGACTACGCCGCCGCCTGCCACTTTGAGGAGGGGCGGGGGAGCGACTGCCGCCGCTGGCTCCCCGCCCTGAAGGGGGAGGAGTTCTGGCGGGCGGTGGAGGAAGAAGGATCCTGATGACAGGAAGGAGGGCCTTTCCATGCCCTTTGCGCTGACAACGGAACAACAGGCCGCGGTAGACAGCCGGGGGGGCGGGCTTCTGGTGTCCGCCGCCGCCGGCTCCGGCAAGACCCGGGTGCTGGTGGAGCGGCTGCTCTCCCGGGTGGAGGAGGGGGCGGACATCGACCGCTTCCTGGTCATCACCTACACCAAGGCCGCCGCCGCCGAGCTGCGGGGCCGCATCGTGGAGGAGCTCTCCGCCCGGCTGGCCGGCCGCCCCGGCGACCGGCGCCTGCGCCGGCAGGCGACCTTGGTCTACAAGGCCCAGATCTCCACCATCCACGCCTTTTGCGCCCAGCTGCTGCGGGAGTGCGGCCACCTGCTGGATCTGGAGGCCGATTTCCGCCTGTGCGACGAGGGGGAGGCGGGCATCCTCATGCTCCGCGCCCTCAACGACGTGCTGGAGGTGCGCTATGAGGGCCTGGAGGAGGGCAGCGACTTTGCCCGCCTGGTGGACACCATGTCCGCCGGCCGGGACGACAGCCGCCTGGTGCAGATCGCCCTGGACATCCGGGGCCGGACCCAGGCCCACCCGGACCCTGCGGCCTGGCTGGAGGGACAGGCGGCGGCCTTCGCCCTGGAGGGGGTGGGCGACCCGGCGGACACCCCCTGGGGGGCCCTGCTGCTGGCCGACGCCGGGCGGCAGGGGGTCTACTGGCTCCGCCGGCTGGACGAGGCCCTGGAGCTATGTGCCCGGGACGCCAATCTGGAGGCCAACTACGCCCCCACCCTCCGGGAGACCGCCGCCGCCCTGGAGCGCTTCGTGGCGGGGACCGAAATCGGCTGGGACGCAGCCCGGGTCGCCCTGCCCATCCCCTTCCCGGCGGCGGGGCGGAAGAAGATGACCGACGACCCCGCCGCGGCGGAGCGGGTAAAGGCTATCCGCCTGTCATGTAAAAAGCGGCTGGAGAAGCTCTCCGGCTGGTTTGACGACAGCGGGGCGGACCAGCTGGCCGGCCTGCGGGCGGTGTATCCGGCGGTGCGGGCCCTGGCCGCCCTGGTGGCGGACTTTGAGGCGGCCTATACCAAAGAGAAGCGCCGGCGGAGCCTGCTGGACTTCTCCGATCTGGAGCACCTGGCCCTGCGGCTGCTCACCGGCCCGGGCGGCGGGCCCACCGAGCTGGCCCGGACGTGGAGCGAACGCTTTGACGAGATCATGGTGGACGAGTACCAGGACGTCAACCAGGTGCAGGACGCCATCGTCACCGCCCTGTCCCGTGCGGGGCGCAACCTCTTCCTGGTGGGGGACGTGAAGCAGTCCATCTACCGCTTCCGCCTGGCCGACCCCACCATCTTCCTGGAGAAGTACAAAGCCTTCAAACCCTACGGCCATGCGGCGGAGGGGGAGAGCCGCCGGGTGGACCTGTCCCGGAACTTCCGCTCCCGGCCCGAGGTGCTGGAGGGGTGCAACTACCTGTTCCGCAGCCTTATGTCCCAGGAGTTCGGGGAGCTGGACTACACCGACGACCAGGCCCTCCGCCCCGGGGCGCCCTTCGCCCCCGACAGCCGGTACGCCCTGGAGCTGGACGTGCTGGACGCCTCCGCCGGGCCGGAGGACGGGGCGGAGGAGGTCCCCCGGGACCTGCTGGAGGCCCGCTTTGCCGCCCGGCGCATCCGGCAGCTGCTGGACGAGGGCTTCCCCGTGTCCGACGGGGAGGGGGGAGCGCGGCCCGTCCGCCCCGCCGACATTGTGATCCTGCTCCGCTCCCCCAATACGGCGCTCCACCACTATGCCCGGGCCCTGGGGGAGCGGGACGTGCCCTGGGAAGCGGAGGGGGGCGGGGACTTCTTTTCCGCCACCGAGGTGAACGTGGCCCTCTCCCTGCTCCAGATCGTGGACAACCCCCGGCAGGACGTGCCCCTGGTGTCGGTGCTGCGCTCCCCGGTGTACGGCTTCTCCGCCGACCGGCTGGCCCGGCTGCGGGCCAACTCCCCCGACACCGATTTGTACGCCGCCCTGGAGGCCGACGGCGGGGAGGACTGCCGGGCCTTCCTCACCGAGCTGGAGGAGCTGCGGGCCCGGGCGGGGGAGGGGAACAGCCACGAGCTGCTCTGGCATATCTACGATAGCACCGATCTGCTGGGCATATTCGGCGCCATGGGTGATGGGGAGACCCGGCAGGGCAACCTGCTGGCCCTGGCGGAGCTGGCCCGCCAGTTCGAGGGGGCGGGCCACAGGGGCCTGTTCCGCTTCCTCACCTACCTCTCCCGCCTGCGGGAGAACGGGGAGCGCCTGTCCGTGCCCGCCCCCGGCCGGGGGGGCGGCGGAGTGCGCATCCTGAGCATCCACCGCTCCAAGGGTCTGGAGTTCCCGGTGGTCTTCCTGTGCGGCCTGGCCCGGCGGCTCAACCGGGAGGACCTGAACCGCCCCATCCTCTT
>CALXEB010000021.1 GCA_944387215.1 uncultured Flavonifractor sp.
TGCTGCCCCGCCGTGCCCTAACCCTGTCCCAGGGCACCGCCGACCAGCTCTACCTGGCGGTGCGCCTGGCGGTGTGCCGGCTGGTGCTGCCGGGGGAGGACCCCTGCCCCCTGGTGCTGGACGACGCCCTGGCCAACTTTGACGATGAGCGCATGGCCCTGGCCCTGGACGCCCTGACGGAGCTGGCGCGGGAGCGGCAGATCCTTCTCTTCACCTGCCACCGCCGGGAGGCGGCGTATCTGGCGGCCGGGGGCCTGTGAGCGCTTCTCTCCTTGCAATCGGGCGGCGGGTGCATTATAATGGGGCTATTCCCGATACGGAGCTGATGAATGTTGAGACGACTGGAACCCCATGAGCCGGAGAAGAAGGACGAGCTCTCCGGCGGCGACTCCCTGAAGCAGGACCTGTACTTCTGGCTCCAGGCCCTGGTGGCGGCGCTGGTGCTTCTGATCATGCTGTTCACCTTTGTGGGCCGCATCATCGGCGTGTCCGGCGATTCCATGTACCCCACCCTCCACAACGGGGACATGCTCATCCTCCAGAGCATCGGCTATGAGCCCAGGCAGGGCGACGTGGTGGTCCTCACCAAGGAGTTCGATGTGTCAGACGGCCCCATTGTCAAGCGGGTCATCGCCACCGGCGGCCAGCATGTGGTCATCGACTATGCCGCCGGCACCGTCACGGTGGACGGCCAGGTGCTGGACGAGCCCTATATCTACGAGGCCATGCGCCAGCCCATAGGGGAGACACTCACCGACGTGGTGGTCCCCGAGGGGTCCATCTTCGTCATGGGCGACAATCGGAACAACTCCTCCGACAGCCGGGACGTGACTCTGGGCACGGTGGACGAGCGGTATGTGCTGGGCCGGGCCCTGTGGGTGATCCTGCCCTTCCAGCGGTTCGGCCCCATCACCCACGGGGTGGAGACATGAGCGCCCTGCCCAAGCTGGTGGCGGTGCTGGGCCCCACGGCCTGCGGCAAAAGCGGCCTGGGCGTGGCTCTGGCCCGCCGGTTTGACGGCGAGGTGGTCTCCGCCGACTCCCGGCAGGTATACCGGGGCCTGGACCTGGGCACCGGCAAGGTCACCCCGGAGGAGATGGAGGGGGTCCCCCACCACATGCTGGACGTGGCCGAGCCTGACAGCGTCTATTCCGTGGCGGACTTTCAGGCCGGGGCCTATGCCGCCATCGACGATATCCTGGCCCGGGGGAAGCTGCCCTTTTTGGTGGGAGGCACCGGGCTTTACCTCCGGGCGGTCACCGAGGGGTTTTTGCTCAGCGCCCCGCCGCCGGACCCCGCCCTGCGCCGGCGGCTGGAGACCCTGACGACCCCGGAACTGCGGGCCCTGGTGGAGGAAAAAACGGGCGTGACGCTCACCGGCGGGGAAGAGAACAACCGCCACCGGCTGGTCCGCTCAGCGGAAAAGGCCCTCGCCGGCGGCTGGGAAACGGCGCCCGGCGCCCGGCCCAGGTACCGCTGCCTGCTCCTGGGCGTGACCTATCCCCGGCAGACGGTGTGCCGGCGCATCGACCAGCGGCTCCAGGCCCGTATCGACGCCGGCATGATCGACGAGGTGGCCGGCCTGCGCTCCGCCGGCGTCAGCGACCAGTTTCTGGACCGGCTGGGCCTGGAGTACCGCTATATCCTCCGCTACCTCACCGGGGAGATCCCCGACCTGGAGGCCCTGAAAGACGAGTTGGGCCGCGCCATCAAGCGCTTTGCCAAGCGGCAGATGGTGTGGTTTAAAAAGGATAAGGACGTGCTCTGGCTGGATATGGAGCGCGACCCGCTTGCCCAGGCCGGCCAGGCTATAACGGACTTTCTGAATAGCTGAGTCCCGCGCTGCCGCCGCGGCATGATTGCTCGCAGGATATGCGCTGCGGGAGCAAATAGGGTCCGGCCCGTCTCCTCCTGTGCCGCGCACGCCGCCGGGGGGAGACATATTTTATTCTGATAGACCTCGGGCGGCTCCCCGGCCCGGAGATCCTGCGAGCAGAAACCGCGCCCCCGGCCCATGGGCCGGGGGCGCGATTCAGGACAGGGGGAGGGCGGGGGTGAGGCGGTCGAAGCGGAAGGAGTCTGCAAAGGCCTCCATATCCGCCGCGGTCAGGCCCTGGTCCGTGCCCTCCAGCACGTTGACGGTGACGAAGCTGTCCTCCAGGTCGGCCAGGATCAGGCCCTTGTCGGGGCCCAGGACCAGGGTGACCGTCACGCCGGAGGAGGCCGTATGGCTCCACTGGCCGTAGTCGTCCACATCCCCGATGGTAAGGCCCACGTCGTTGAGGCTCCCCTTCACCATGCGGTCGAACTGGTAGTCCATCATCCCGTGGCCGTCCACCCAGCCCTCCCCGTCGAAGTGGAAGGTGCCGTCCTCATACATCCAGCCGGGGGCGGGGACGTTGTCCCCCAGGAAGTCGCCCCCCGCCATGCCGATCCAGTCTGACCGGCTGTCCACAGCCTGCCGCCGGGTGTGGAGGGTCAGGCCGTATTTTCCGGCGATCTCCTCCAGCTTTTCTCCCATCTCCCAGGTGTAGACGGCGGGATAGCAGGGATAGGCCTCCAGCAGGTCCCAGTCGATCTCGTTGCCGATGGCGGCCAGGATGGCGCCGTCCCTGTCGTACCCGGCCAGGAAGGCATCCCACTCTGCCTGGGCCCGCCCCTCCGGGCTGTCCAGCCAGCCGGACAGCCCGATCCTGTCCACCGCCCGGCTCTCGCCCGGGACGGCGACGCCGTCCCCGTCCATGACGTCCACCGTGACCTTTGGCAGCAGCAGCTCCCTCAGACCCAGCAGGTTTGCGGCCACCGCCGCGGCCGACAGGGCCGCCAGCACGGCCAGCACCGCCGCCAGCATCACCAGGCGCCTTGCCGCATGTCTGTGCCGTTTCATATGCGCGTAATCCTCCCATCGGATGGGGACGCGGCTGTGGACCTGGGAGAAGGTCTCCTGATAAAATTCCTTATTGCTCATCCTGCCACACCTCCCCCAGGACCTCCTTCAGCTTCTTCCGGGCCCGGCTGAGCCGGGTGGTCACCGCCGAGACCTCCAGCCCCAGCAGGGCGGCGATCTCCTTCACCGGCAGCTCCTCGTAGTAGAACAGCACCAGGACGATGCGGTAGCGCTCCGGCAGGGAGAGCACCGCCTGATAAAGGGCCTGCTGCTCAGGGGCTTCAAAGGCGGGCTCCGCCGCCGGGAGCCGGTCCTCCAGCGGCGCGGTCCGCCGCCAGGGGCTGCGCAGCACGTCCCGGCACCAGTTCACCGTCACCCGCAGCAGCCAGCGGCGCAGGTGCTCCTCCCCCTCAAAGGGCTTGCGGGCGGTGTACAGGCGGAGAAAGACCTCCTGGACGGCGTCGTCCGCGTCCTGGGGGCTGCCCAGGGCGTGGAGCGCCACCCGGTATACCATGTCCTGATAGCGCTCCACGGCGTGAGTGAATTCAGTCTTGTCCATCGGCGTCCCTCGTTTTCTGAAAGCTGCTTTCACCCTATGTACGGAGCGGATGGCGGATTTGTCACAAGAAACAGCAAAAAAGCGGAGCGCCGGGCGGGCGCTCCGCTTGTGCGTTTATTCCTTTTCCCCGGCGTCCGAAGGGGCGGGAGGGGCCTTGGTGACGGTGGCCCACTCCACCCGGCGGTCGGTGAGGGTGTCCACCCGGATGTGCAGGCCGTACACGTCCACCTCCGGGTGGCTGCCGTCCTCGGGGATCACGTTGAGCTGGGCGAACACCAGCCCGCCCAGGGTCTCGGACTCCTCGTCCTCCGGGAATTTCACCCCCGTGGCGTCGGATACGTCGTCCAGGTCCGCCGAGCCGGCCATGCGCCAGGAACCCTCGCCCAGGGGGACGATCTCCTGGTCCTCCAAGGGGTCGAACTCGTCGTAGATATTGCCCACGATCTCCTCCAGCAGGTCCTCCATGGTGACCAGGCCGGCGGTGCCGCCGTACTCGTCGATGACCACGGCCAGGTGGACCTTTCGGCTCTGCATGTCGCGGAAGAGCTTGTCGGCAGGCACCGACTCGGGCACAAAGTAGGCCGGGCGCAGCAGTTCCCGCACCGGCTTGGGGTCGCTCTTGCGGGCGTTGATGAGCCAGACCCGGGTGCTGAGGATGCCGATGACGTCGTCGACGTCCTTCTCATACACCGGGAAGCGGGACAGGCCGGTGGACTCGATGGTGGCCTCGATCTCCTCCGGCGTGTCGTCCACCCAGAGCATCTCCATATCGGTGCGGTGGACCATCACATCCTCGGCGGTCATGTTGTCGAACTCGAAGATGTTCTCGATCATTTCCTTTTCGCCGGTCTGGATGGCGCCCTTCTCCTCGCCGATGTCCACCATCATGCGGATGCCCTCCTCCGATACCTCATCGTCCTCCTCGTTGGGGTCGATATGTACCAGACGGAGCACGCCGTTGGTAGATTTTGTAAGCAGCCAGATCACCGGGCGCATCACCGCGGCCAGGAAGGCCACTACCCGGCAGGTGAAGCGGGCCACGGCCTCGCTCTTTTTCATGGCCACCCGCTTGGGCACCAGCTCGCCGAAGATCAGGGTGAAGTAGGAGATGATCAGGGTGATGAGCACCACGGAGAGGGTGTGCACCGCGTCGGCCGCGGCGGCGGTCAGGTGGTATTCGTCAATGAGCCACTGGGACAGCCGGCCGGCCAGGTTGTCCGCGCCGAAGGCCGCGCCCAGAAAGCCCGCCAGGGTGATGCCGATCTGGATGGTGGAGAGAAAGCCGGTGGGCTGCTCGGTGATCTTCAGCAGCAGGGCGGCCTTCTTGTCCCCGTTCTCCGCCTGCTTGCGGAGCATGCCCTCGTTCAGGGAGAGCAGGGCGATCTCCGTGGCGGCGAAGTAGGCGTTGAGTGCGATGAGTATGACCTGAAGCAGTATCTGAGGCCATAAGGGGGGTTGCAAAATAATTCCTCCTCAAAAATTCGATTGTATGGCGAACCATACCAGCACTAGTATAACATATTTCTGAAAAAAATCTATATGAAGGCGGAAAAAAGTTGACGGGCATGTTATAATGTCTCCAGCGATCCCACCCGGGAGAGGAGGAGCATGGTGCGCAACATCCATTGGAGACAGCTGCTGGAGCAGCCGGCGACCTTTGTAAAGTGGCTCGTCTTCGCCGCCGTCAGCGGAGCGGTGTGCGGCGGCGTGGCCGCCGCGTTCTACTACGCCTTCGAGGCGGTCACCACCCTGCGCCAGGCCCATAGCTGGCTCCTTTTCCTGCTGCCTTTGGGCGGCGCGGCCATCGTGCTGCTCTACCGCTGGTGCGGCATGGAGGGGGACCGGGGCACCAACTTCGTGCTGGTGGCTGTGCGGGAGAACAGGCCCCTGCGCCTGCGCACCGCCCCCCTGGTGTTCCTCTCCACCATCCTGACCCATCTGCTGGGCGGCTCCTCCGGCCGGGAGGGGGCCATCCTGCAGATCGGCGGCTCCATCTCCTCCCGCCTGGGCCGGCTGATGCGCCTGGACGACAAGGACAGCCGCATCATCACCATGTGCGGCATGTCCGCCGCCTTTTCCGCCCTGTTCGGCACCCCCCTCACCGCCGCCATGTTCGCCATGGAGGTCACCAGCGTGGGGGTGCTCTACTACGCGGCCATCGTCCCCTGCGCGCTCTCCGCGATCCTGGGGCTGTGGATGGCCCAGCTCTTCCATGTGCCCGCCACCGCCTTCGCCCTGGAGGGCATCCCGGACCTGGGGCCGGTCTCCCTGCTGCAGATCCTGGGCATGGGGGTGCTGTTCGCCCTGCTGTCCATCCTGTTCTGCCGGCTGATGCACGCCGCGCCCCGCCTGTATGAAAAGTACCTGCCCGACCCGCTGATCCGGGCCGCGGCGGGCGGCGCGCTGGTCATCGGCCTGACCTATCTGGTGTGGCTGTGGGATCCGGGCAGCTATGACTACAACGGCGCGGGGGAGGCCGTCCTCCGGGCCGCCGTGGAGGACGGACAGGCCCGGCCGGAGGCCTTTTTCCTGAAAATGCTCTTCACCACCATCACCCTGGGGGCGGGCTTCAAGGGGGGCGAGATCGTCCCGGTGTTTTTCACCGGCGCCACCTTCGGCTGCACCGCCGCCCCCCTGCTGGGACTGGACCCCTCCTTCGGGGCGGGGCTGGGGATGGTGTGCGTGTTCTGCGGGGTGACCAACTGCCCCATCAGCTCCCTGCTGCTGGCCCTGGAGCTCTTTGCCGTGGACAGTTCCGGCATGCTCGCCGGGCAGAACCTGTGCCTGTTCGCGGTGTGCCTGGCGGTGTCCTACATGCTCTCGGGCTATTACGGGCTGTACAGCGAACAGAAGATCGTCTACAGCAAGCTCCGTCCGGAGTTCATCGACAAAAAGGCCAACGAGGACCCGTGACCGGCCCGTCCCCCATCACCTGAGAGAAAGGGAACATTCTTTGTATGACTATCTTTGATATCATGGGCCCGATCATGGTCGGGCCGTCCTCCTCCCACACCGCAGGGGCGGCCCGCATCGGCTACCTGACCCGGAAGCTGCTGGGGGACGAGCCCCGGCGGGCGGAACTGCTGCTCCACGGCTCCTTCGCCGCCACCGGCGCCGGGCACGGCACCGACCGGGCCCTGGTGGCCGGCCTGCTGGGGATGCGCCCGGACGACGCCCGGCTGCCCCGCGCCTTCGAGCTGGCCCGGGCGGCCGGGATGGAGGTGAGCCTGGGCAGGACCGTGCTGCGGGGCGCGCACCCCAACAGCGTGCTTTTGAAGGTGGAGGACGCCTCCGGCAGGCGCCTGGAGGTCACCGCCTCCTCCCTGGGCGGCGGCCGGGTGCAGGTGTGCGCCATCGACGGCCTGGAGGCCCGCTTCACCGGCGAAATGCCCACCCTGATCATCCGCAATCAGGACAGGCCCGGCATGGTGGCGGAGGTCACCGGCGTCCTGTCCCGCCGGAAGGTGAACATCGCCGCCATGCAGCTCTACCGCAATATGCGCGGCGGCCTGGCGGTCATGGTCATCGAGAGCGACCAGCCCATCTGGGCCGCTGCCGCGGAAGAGCTGCGGGCCTGCCCCGGGATCGAACAGGTGACCTACCTGGACATGGAGGAGTGAACACCCATGGCGTTTTCATCAGTGGCCGGCCTGTTGGAGGCGGCAAAGAACAGGCCCCTCTGGCGTGCCGTTCTGGAGGATGACCTGGCCGAGCGGGGGGCGGAAGAGAGCCGCTCCAGGGCGCAGATGGCCGCCCTGTGGGCGGCCATGAAGGAGACGGTGGCGGGGTATGACCCGGCCGCCCGCTCCCACAGCGGCCTGACCGGCGGGGCGGGCGCCCTGCTGGAGGGGACCGGCCGTTTGTGCGGCCCCTTTCTGCGGCAGATTATCTCCACCGCGCTGAAGACCGGGGAGTGCAACGCCTGCATGAGGCGGATCGTGGCGGCCCCCACGGCGGGAGCCAGCGGGGTGCTGCCGGCGGTGCTGATCCCGCTCCAGGCCAGGGACGGCCTGGAGGACGAGACGATGGTGCAGGCCCTCTATGTCTCCGCTGGCTTCGGGCAGGTCATTGCCGCCCGGGCCTCCATCTCCGGGGCGGAGGGGGGCTGTCAGGCGGAGGTGGGGTCGGCCTCCGGCATGGCCGCCGCCGCCCTGGTCCACCTGATGGGGGGCACGGCGGAGCAGATGGCCCACGCCTGCGCCATGGCCCTGTCCAACACCCTGGGGCTGGTGTGCGACCCGGTGGCCGGCCTGGTGGAGGTGCCCTGCGTCAACCGCAACGTCATGGGGGCGGTGAATGCCCTCTCCTGCGCCGAGATGGCCCTGGCGGGGGTGGCCAGCGCCATCCCCTGCGACGAGGTCATCGACGCCATGCGTTCCGTAGGCGACGCGCTGCCCGCCGCCCTGCGGGAGACCGGCGGCGGCGGCCTGGCGGCCACACCGACGGGCCGGAGACTTGCCGAGCGGATGTAGGCCGACAGGCCGGAGGCTTGCCGGGCGGATGTAGGCCGGCGGCCATATTCCCCTGAAAAGGAGAGACTCTATGCTCTTTTCCAGTTCCGTATTCCTCTTTCTGTTCCTGCCGGCGGTGCTGCTGGTGTACTATCTGCCCCTGCGACGCTGGCGGCAGGGGCAGAACGTGTTCCTCCTCCTGGCCTCCCTGTTTTTCTACGCCTGGGGGGAGCCCTGGTTCGTACTGGTGATGATCGCCTCCATCCTGGCCAACTACGGCTTTGGCCTGTGGGTGGCCCATGCCCAGGGCCGGGGCCGCAGCGGCAGGCCCGCCGTGGTGTGCGCCGTGGTCCTCAATCTGGGTCTCCTGTTCGTATTTAAATACCTGATGTTTACCCTGGGTATTCTAAACCGCCTGGGGGCGGCCTTCGTCATCCCGGTGATTGAGCTGCCCATCGGCATCTCCTTCTTCACCTTCCAGGCCCTGAGCTACGTGCTGGACGTGCAGCGGGGCCGGGGCCAGGCCCAGCGCTCCCCTCTGAAGGTGGGGCTGTATGTCTCCCTGTTCCCCCAGCTCATCGCCGGTCCCATCGTCAAGTACGAGACGGTGGCCGAGCAGATCGACGGCCGGAGGGAGACCTGGGCGGACTTCTCCGCCGGCTGCGCCCGGTTCATCGCCGGACTGGGGAAGAAGGTGCTCATCGCCAACCAGCTGGCCCTGGTGGCCGACCGGGCCTTCCTGCTGGAGGGGGCGGGGGATCTCACCGCCGCCTTCGCCTGGCTGGGCTCCATCTGCTACACCTTCCAGATCTACTATGACTTCTCCGGCTACTCCGACATGGCCATCGGCCTGGGGAAGATGTTCGGCTTCCACTTCCTGGAGAACTTCAACTACCCTTACATCTCCACATCCGTCACTGAGTTCTGGCGGCGGTGGCACATCTCCCTGTCCACCTGGTTCCGGGATTACGTCTACTTCCCCCTGGGGGGAAGCCGGGTGGACTCCAGGGCCAAGCACATCCGCAACCTCTTCGTGGTGTGGCTGCTCACCGGCATCTGGCACGGGGCCAACTGGACCTTTATCGTTTGGGGCCTGTTCTATTTCGTACTGCTGGTGCTGGAGAAGTACGCCGGCCTGGGCCGGGGCTGGCCGGCCTGGACCCGGTGGCTGTTCACCTTCCTGATGGTCAACTTCGCCTGGGTGATCTTCCGGGCGGACAGCCTGGGGGCGGCGGCGGGCTACCTGGCGGCCATGTTTGGCGGCGGCGCGGGAGTGTGGAGCGCCGAGGCCGGACTGTTCCTCCGGGAGAACTGGACCATCCTGCTGGCCGGGGCGGTGTTCTCCGCCCCCGTGGCCCTGAAGGCGCGGGCCTGGGCCGCCAGGCGGGACAACGTGGCGCTGGACCTGGGGTACGCCCTGCTGGCGGCGGCGGTGTTCCTGGTGTGCGCGGCCTTCATCATCAAGGGGACCTACAACCCCTTCATCTACTTCAACTTCTGAGAGGAGGGCGGCAGACATGACGCGACGCAACACCATCACGGCCATCCTCTTCCTGGCGCTGACGGCGGCGGGGCTGGCGCTGCTGGCCTCCTCCTTTTTCGGCGGGAACGGCAGCCTGGAGAATCTGCTCAAGTCCACCCTGCGCACCAGGGATGTGGAGGCCTTCCTGGCCGGGGCGGAGACGGCGGTCAACGAGGACCTGGACCGGGACCACTATTTCATCCAGCTCTACGGCGGGGTACAGCGGCTTTCCGGCCGGCGGCTGATCCAGGACACGGTGGGGGGCAACACGGTGGCCAGGCTTTCCAACGGGACGCTGAACTTCGTCAATCTGGACAGCCCCACCGTCCCCGGGGAGGACGTGGCCGCCCGGGCGGAGAACACGGCGGAGCTGGCCCGGGCGCTGGAGGCCCAGGGCATCCCCTACCTCTACGTGGCCGCCCCCCAGAAGCTACAGCGGGGGGTGCAGCTGCTGCCCGAGGGGGTCACGGAGGGGGGCAACGCCTACTGTGACGCCTATCTGGAAAATCTGTCCCGCCTGGGGGTGGACTACCTGGACCTGCGCCCGGCCTTTGAGGGCAACGGTATCTACTCCAGCTGGTTTTTCCGCACCGACCACCACTGGAAGCCGGAGGCCGCCTTCTTCGCCTGGCAGAACCTGACGGCGGTTATGGCAGACCGCTACGGTTTTACCACCGACCCGTCCCTCACCGATCCGGCCAGCTGGAGCACCACGGTGCTGGAGGACTTTTTCCTGGGCTCTCAGGGCAAGCGGGTGGGCACCCTCTACGCCGGGGTGGACGACTTCACCATCTACACCCCCAAATTCGCCACCGACCTGACCTACGCCAATGCCGACGGCAGCTTTACCCGCACCGGCCCCTTCGAGCGCTCGGTGTGCTTCCCCGAGCGGGTGGAGGCCCGGGACTGGTTCGGCGGCAACCCCTACACCTACTACTCTGGCGGGGACTACGGCCTGGCCACCATGACCAACCACAAAAACCCGGAGGGGCCGCGGGTGGTATTGATCCGGGAGTCCTTCTCCTGCGCCCTGGCCCCCTTCCTGGCCCTGTCCTGTTCGGAGCTGACCACCATCGACCTGCGCCACTTCTCCGGGGATCTGATGGACACCGTTTCCGCCCTGGAGCCCGACCTGGTCCTCACCCTTTACACCGCCAGCACCACCGGCCTGGACAACATGTTCGCCTTTGACAAGGAGGGCTGATCCAGAAGGCCCCAAACTGGGCAAATCGGCACTTCCCAAATCGGGGAAAATAGTGTATGATATCTCCGTGTTTTCAGGCAGTGACAAGCTGATACCCAACGGAGGTACGATATGAGAAAGACCAAGATCATCTGCACTCTGGGTCCCGCCGTGGATGACGAGGACCTGCTCCGCGCCCTGATCCGCACGGGCATGAACGCCGCCCGCTTCAACTTCTCTCACGGCACCCACGCCGAGCAGCTGGCCCGGCTGAATATGTTCAAAAAGGTGCGGGACGCCATGGGCGCCCCGGTGGCCACCATTCTGGACACCAAGGGCCCCGAGATCCGCATCAAGACCTTTGCCGACGGCCCCATCACCCTCAAGCAGGGCGACGCCTTCACCCTCACCACCCAGGACGTGCCCGGCGACGCCAGCCGGGTGTCCGTGACCTACGCCAACCTGCACAACGAGGTGGGCCCCGGCTGCCGCATCCTGGTGGACGACGGGCTCATCGAGCTGCGGGTGCAGAAGGTGCAGGGGCAGGAGATCCTCTGCGAGGTGGAGAACGGCGGCCCCCTGTCCAGCAACAAGTCCATCAACATCCCCGACGTGCATATCCACCTGCCCTCCCTCACCGACAAGGACCGGGAGGACCTGAAATTCGCGGTGGACAACGACTTTGACTTCATCGCCGCCTCCTTCGTCCGCAAGGCCAGCGACGTGGAGGACATCCGCGCCGAGCTGCACAAGCACGGCGGGGACAACATCCGCATCATCGCCAAGATCGAGAACCGGGAGGGCGTAGAGAACCTGGAGGGCATCATCGCCGCCTCCGACGGCATCATGGTGGCCCGGGGGGACCTGGGGGTGGAGATCCCCGCCTACGAGGTGCCCATCCTCCAGAAGAAGATGATCAAGGAGGGCACCCGGGCCGGCCTGCCCGTCATCACCGCCACCCAGATGCTGGACTCCATGATCCGCAACCCCCGGCCCACCCGCGCCGAGGTGTCCGACGTGGCCAACGCCGTGTTTGACGGCACCTCCTGCGTCATGCTCTCCGGCGAGACCGCCTCCGGCAAGTACCCCATCGAGGCCCTGGCCACCATGGTGGACACCGTCGTGGCCGCCGAGGATTCCATCGACTACTGGGGCCGCTTCCGGGAGCGCAGCCTGCTGCCCAAGATCAGCAACATCAGCGACGCCATCACCCACACCTGCTGCCTCACCGCCATGGACCTGAAGGCCTCCGCCATCCTGGCCCCCACCAAGTCCGGGTATACCGCCAAGGTCATCTCCCGCTTCCGGCCCGCCTGCCCCATCGTGGCCCTGTGCCAGAGCGAGTCCACCCGGCGGCAGCTGGCCGTGTCCTGGGGCGTCCACCCCTACCTCTCCGGCGAGGTGGACTCCACCGACCGCATGTTCTCCCTGGCTGTGGACGTGGCCCGCAAGGAGCGGGCCGTCCAGCCCGGCGAGACCGTGGTCATCACCGCCGGCGTCCCCCTGGGCCGCTCCGGCACCACCAACCTCATCAAGGCCCAGGTGGTGGAAGAGGGCATGTAAGCCCCCGCCGGATCTGTATGCGCGCCCCGGCCTGCGGGCCGGACGTCCATACCGGCTGAAGCGCGCTGCATTTCAGTGAAACAAAAGCGCCCGCCCCCGCAACTGCGGGGGCGGGCGCTTATCTGTTGCGCCGCGCAGGAAAGGACGGCCGGACGCCTGCGCGGCTTGGCAAATGAAACCACCGCCTGCGCCTGCATAGGCAAAAGAAACCTGCGGATACTAAGGGCTGTAAACACAAAGCAGGAGGGGCTTGGAAATGAAAGCGACTGGTATCGTACGCCGCATTGACGATCTGGGACGGGTCGTGATCCCCAAGGAGATCCGCCGCACCATGCGTATCCGGGAGGGCGACCCGCTGGAGATCTATACAGATAAGGACGGCGGCGTCATTTTTAAGAAGTATTCCCTGATGGGAGGGCTGGGGGATTTCGCGGGGCAGATGTGCGAGACCCTGAACAAGACCACCGGGAAGATCGCGGTGATCACCGACCGGGACGCCTGCATCGCGGTGGCGGGGGCGGCCCGGCGGGAACTGACCGACAAGCGCATTTCCTCCGAGGTGGAGCAGATCATGGAGGGCCGGCAGATCTATCAGGCGCAGACCGGCGGCACGCCGCCGCCGGTGAGCGAGGAGAGCGACCGATATCTGGTCCTGTGCGCCGCGCCCATACTCTCGGAGGGAGATGTGCTGGGCTGCGTGATCTTTGCCGGTTCAGACCCGGAGCAGACCAGCGACGACACCGAGTACAAGCTGGCCCAGACCATTGCTGGTTTCCTGGGCCGCCATATGGAAGCCTGAGCAGATGCGTGCGGAAAGCGCCCCCCAAACCGGGGGCGCTTTCCGCACGCATCTGGATATTCCGCCGGCCGGCGGACGCCGCGCTCAGAGGAAGGGGACGCCCAAGACCGTTCCCAGGCGCTGGACCGTTAGGATCAGAGCGATATTCAGGACGAACAGAACGGCCAGCTCTCCGGCCAGCTTGTCTTTGCATTCCGTCATCTTCCGGCCTCCCCACTGTACAGCTAGAGTGTACGGCGGGAGGCGCCGTGTTATGCCCGGTGAAGTTTTCCAGAGGGGAATAGGGAGACGCGGCGGCGGGCATACTGGAAAAAACAAGAAAGGAAGTGGCGCGTGTGGTACAGGGCGTGTCCCGGCAGGTCATCGTGGTCCGTTCGCCGGATCCCCGCTTTTTTGACCAGGCGATCTTTCTCGTGAAGGAGGCGGCCTTCCAGAAGGGGGTCACGGCGGAAGAGGTCATCCAGGAGGCCCGCCGGGCGGCGGACGGCTATTTGAAGCGGAGCACCCCCTGGGGCCGCCTGTGGCGGCGGCTCCCCCCGCCGGTCTATGCGGCGGCGGGCGCTCTGGCGGCCAGCCTGTGCTGGTGCGCGGCCCTGACCCTGTGACGGAGGCCGGGAGCATGCAGATCAAAAAACATGTGCGGCGCCCGCAGGGCGCCGCACATGTTTTTTCAGTCGAGGAACTGGATGCCGGCGCCGATGACCCCGTCGCCGATATAGACGCTGAGGGTGGCGTCCAGCGGGCCCTCCCAGCAGTGCTCATAGTCGGGGAAGGCGGCGCGGAGCTTGGCGGAGAACTCCGCCATTTCCTCCGGGGCGCCGCCGTTGGCCACGCCCAGGTTGTAGCGCTTTCCCGGCACGAACCGCTGCCGGAGCAGATCCAGTATTTTGTCCTGCACCTGCCGCCGGCCCCGTACCTTGGCAATGCTCTGGAGCTGGCCGTCGTCGGCAAAGGTGATGATGGGTTTGATGGACAGCATGGTCCCCGCCAGGGCGGTCACCTTGCCGATGCGCCCGCCCTTGTATAGGTACTCCAGGGTGTCCACCGAGAAGAAGGGGAAGGTATTGTCCACCAGGTGGGGCACCCGGCGCGTCACCAGCTCCTCCCAGCCGGCGCCCGCCTGGATCTCCTCCCACAGCTGGAGTACTATGATACCAAGGCCCAGGGCGCCGCTTCTGGAATCGAAGACCGCCATTTCCAGGTCCTCCCGCTGCTGGGCCTGGAGGCGCACCATGTTATAGGTCCCGGACAGGCCGCCGGAGAGCATCAGAGCGATGACTTTTTCATACCCGTCGGCCCGGATCTGGTCCAGCGTATCGCTGACCACGCCGCCCTCGGGCAGGGAAGTGCGGGGCAGCTCGCCCCGGCGCAGGCGGGCATATACATCCTGTGCGAAGATATCGACCCCGTCGGAAAACTCGCCGTCGGGACAGATGATCTTCAACGGAACGGTATAAATGGGCTTGCCCGCGCGCATCTCCGCAGACAGGTCGGCGGTAGAGTCGGTCAGCAGGGCGATTTTTTCCGGATTTGACAAGGTCATCATCCTACTCTATAATGACGTTGTGGTCGCATAACATCGTTATGTAAGTATTATAACGGGTTTGAACCGATCGTGTCAAGGGGGATATGGTATGGACTACCACGAGCGCCGGCGCCTCCAGGCCCAGCAGACTCAGCAGGCTATTTTGGAGGCCGCCATGGTCCTCTCCCGGGAAAACAGCTTCGACAAAGTATCGGTGCGGGACATCTGCCAGAAGGCGGGCATTACCACGGGGGCCTTTTATCACCATTTCCGCTCCAAGGAGGAGCTGCTCTCCCGGGGATTTTCGCCGCTGGACCGGCATATGGAGGCCGCCCTGGCCGGCCACGAGGCCGACCAGCCGGTGGAGCGGCTGTGGCTGCTCCTGTCCAGCTACGCCGCATTCATCCAGGAACAGGGCTGGGAACTGGTCGCCCGGTATTATCAGCGGCGGCTGAATGCCCCGGATGACGCATCCTCCATGGATCCCACCCGCTTTACCCTGCGCACCATGCTGGACTGCCTGAAAGAGATGGAGGAGGAGGGGACCGCCCTGCCCGGCTGCACTGCGGAGTGGCTGGCCGATTTTCTCTTCCGCCACTTCCGGGGCGTGGTGCTGGACTGGGTCCTCCACCGGGGGAGCTACTCCCTATTATCCCGCCTGGAACAGGATTATACCCTGTTCAGCCGGACCTTTCGGGCGGATTAGGCCGTCCCGGGCCGGGACAGGCAAGTTTTCCCCCGCCGGTGCGTATACATCCCTGACGGGGGAGGCGAGGGCATGTCCGGGCTTTTTTTCAGACAGGGGATGCGGGATCTGCTGCTGGGGATCGGCCTGCTGGCCGCGACCCTGGCCCTGCTGGTGGACCCCCAGTCCGCCATGGAGGCGGCCCGGAATGGGCTGGCGCTCTGCGGCAATGTGATCGTGCCGTCGCTGTTTCCCTTTTTCGTTCTGTCCTCCCTGGTGGTGGACCTGGGGCTGGCAGGATATTTGGGGCGGGTGCTGGAGAGGGTGATGTGGCCGCTGTTCCGGGTCAACGGCTCCTGCACCTGCGCCCTGGCCCTGGGCTTTATCGGCGGCTATCCCGTGGGGGCCAGGACGGCCATCGCCCTTTACCAGGGCGGCATGTGTACCCGCACGGAGGCCCAGCGCCTGCTGGCGTTCTGCAACAATTCCGGCCCCGCCTTCATCCTCGGGGTGGTGGGGGCCGGCGTGTTTGCCAGCAGCCGGGTAGGGGTGCTGCTCTGCCTGGCCCACGCCCTGGCATCGGTCTGCGTGGGCGTGCTGTTCCGCTTCTACCGCGGCGGAGAGACGCGGGGCCGCCGGTCCCGGAGGCCTGCGGCCGGCCCTGAATTTCAGGCCAAGCGCTTCACCGCCGTCTTCACCGGGGCGGTGAAGAATTCCTTTTTATCTACCCTAAATATCTGCGCGTTTGTGATCTTCTTCACTGTGGTGCTCCAGCTGCTGGTCACCGCCGGCGTTCTGCCCGGGCTGGCCCGGCTGCTGGGGGCCCTGCTCGGCCCGCTGGGCCTGACGGAGGAGTGGGCCGGCCGCCTGCTCACAGGGCTGGTGGAGATCTCCTCCGGGGTATGGACGCTGACGGGGGAGGGCACGCTCAGCGGACGGCTCGCCATGGCGGCCTTTCTGCTGGGGTGGGCCGGGCTGTCCGTCCACTGCCAGGTGCTCTCCTTTCTGGGGGACAGCGGACTGTCCCCCCGCACCTATCTGGCCGGCAAGCTCCTTCACGGCGGCCTGTCCGCCCTCTTTGTGGCGGGTCTGACCCGCCTGATCCCGCTGGAGGCGCCTGTGTCGGACTATCTGGCCCAGCAGGTGGCCGACATCGCCTCTGCGGAGTTTTCCACCACGCTGGTCCTGTCCGTGGTCAGCGCCTGGCTGGTGTTCCTGCTGTTTTTCCTGGCGGCTGCCGCATCCAGAAAAAACCTTGGCAAAGCGGGGCGGGGCGTGCTATAATCATAAAAAGCGTGTGGTTGGGAGGAGGCGGCGGCTATGCTGTTCCAGAAGAAGATCGAGCCCCGCTGCGCATACTGCCAGCGGGGGACCGAACTGGACGAGGAGAAGATCCTCTGCGCCAAGCGGGGCGTGGTGGACCGGGCGGGCCACTGCCGCGCCTTTCGGTACGACCCGCTCAAGCGGGTGCCGCCGCCGCCGCCGTCCCTGGATCTTGGCAGCCTGAAGGACGAGGACTTTACTCTTTGAGCGCAGCGGCGCGCCAAAAAACGAACAGGAATGCCGCGTCGACGGGCCTTCTGAACGGGACTGATAAGGACGGATAACGGATAATGGATATGCCCCCTGCGTAGGTGAATGAACCTATGCAGGGGGCGTTCGCATGCCTGAGAACTGGAGAGGCTCTGACTGTGTAATAGGCGGGAACAGAGGGACGAGAGGCTGCAGATCATCACGGATCGGTTAGAGCGGAAACCGGGGATTGCACCGCCCGGTATGGCCGCCTTCAGGCAAAGCGGGCGGCAGACTGCGCCTTTTTGACCCGGCTGCATCCGCGCAAAGCTTGAATGCGGCGATTTTTGATGGAAGAAACATGCGAGGGGAAAAACGACCCGAAACGGAACGAAACGACCATGGATTGGCAGTGAACGGACCGCATAGAAACGGCGGCTGGGGCAAAGCTATGCTCGGATCGCGCATCCAAAACAAACAGCAAGGAGATGCAAACCGTATGTCTAGTTCCAACAACAGCAACCAGCCTGTGGTCCCCGGCGCCCGCGAGGCCATGAACAAGTTCAAGATGGAGGCTGCCAACGAGGTCGGCGTCAACCTGAAGCAGGGGTATAACGGCGACCTGACCAGCCGCGAGGCCGGCTCTGTGGGCGGCCAGATGGTCAAGAAGATGATCCAGGCATATGAGAACGGCATGAAGTGAGCTTCCCCGGAGAATTAGCCGGAATAGGCGGGCGGGGCGGAGGGGTCTCCCTCCGCCCCGCCCGCTTTCTGTCCGGGATGTGACTGTCAAAACATACAAAAAGTAAAAACCATGAGTTTAAAAGATGTGGTCAAAAAACTAAACTCATCATTTTAAACTTGCAATTCTTTTCTTTTTGAAGTATGATGCTAATATCGTTAGGTCTACATACCCGCGCGGCGCGCGGAGCGAGGAAAGGCGGTGAGAGCATGTCTCTGGAAGCGATCAAGCAGGTGACCCAGGCCGAGCAGGCCAGCCGCGCCCGTCTGGCGGAGGCCCAGGCAGAGGCCAAGCGCCTGGTGGCCGAGGCGGAACGGGCGGGCAAGGCCAGCCTGGTCCAGGCCCGCGCCCAGGCGGAGGCCCAGGTCAAGGGCTTCATGCAGCAGGCGCAGGATCAGGCGGCCCGGCACGCCGCAGAGGTCACGGCCCAGACCCAGCGGGCCTGTGACGAACTGCGGGCCAAGGCGGAAGCCCGCCTGGACGACGCCGCGGAGAGCATCGTGAGAAGGGTAGTGAAGAACTGATGTCCATTGTGAAGATGAAGCGGCTGCGGCTGATCGGCATGCAGGACCAGCGCCAGGCCATGCTGCGGCAGCTTCAGCACCTGGGCTGCGTCCAGATCGACGAACCGGGAGATCGGTCCGACGACCCGGACTGGGCGGCCCTGACGCGGCCGGACACCGGGGCTCTGAACCGGGCCAGGGATGCCCGGACCAGCGTGGAGAATGCCCTCAAGACCCTGAAAAAATACGGCCCCAAGCAAAAGGGCGGCCTTCTCACCCCGCGGCCGGTGATCACAGAGGCGGAACTGTTCGACGATACGGCATACCAGGCGGCCCTGGCCGACGCCGGGCGTCTGGTGGAGCTGGAGCGGAGCATTGCCGCACTCTACGCCGAACAGACCAAGCTCAGGTCCCAAAAGCTGACCCTGGCCCCGTGGCTGGCCCTGGATATCCCGCTGGAGACCGCCTCCACCCCGGAGGTGGCCGTGAGCTTCGGGACCGTGGCGGCCTCCGCGGACCTGGACGGCCTGGAGCGGGCCCTGGAAGAAGCCGGCGGCCTGTGCCAGGTGCTGCGGGCGGGGGAGGACCGGGAACTGAAGTACCTGGTGCTCATCTGCCACCGCAGCGTGGAAGAGGCCTGCCAGCCGGTTTTGAAGCAGTTCGGCTTTTCCAAGGCGGCCCTGCGGGGGTGGACCGGGACGGCGGCGGAGAATGACGCCCGCCTGGACCGGGAGCTGGACGATTCCGCCCGCCGCCTGGAGGAGACCATCGCCCAGGTGGGCGCTTATGCGCCGGGGAAGGGCGCGCTGGAGCGGGCCCTGGACCGGGCGGCCCAGGAGATCAAGCGGGAGGAGGCCCGGTGCCGGCTGCTGGACAGCGGCAGCGCCTTTTTCCTGGAGGGCTGGGTCCCCGTGCCGGAGGAGGAGACCTTCCGGGCGCAGATGGAGCAGTTCACCTGCTGCTGGGAGACCGCGGACCCGGACCCGGAGGACTACCCGGTGGTGCCGGTGAAGCTCAAGAGCAACCGATTTACCGAGCCGCTGACCACCATCACTGAAATGTACGCCCTGCCCGCCTACGACGGGGTGGACCCCAACGGGCTGATGGCTCCCTTTTATATCTTCTTTTTCGGCTTTATGTTCGCCGACCTGGCCTACGGCCTGCTTCTGGCCGGCGCCTGCCTGTTCATCCAGCTGCGGGTGCGGCCCAAGGGCGGTTTCGGCCAGCTGGTGCGGCTGATGATCATGTGCGGCATCTCTTCCGCCGTCATTGGTTTCCTCACCGGCGGCTTCTTCTCCGACCTGATCGTGCAGTTCACCGACATGCTGGGCCTGCCCCAGCCGGCCATCCCCTTCCTCTCCGCGCCGGAGGGCAGCGGCGTGCCCGGACCTGTGCTCAGCGTCATGGACGACCCCATGACCGTGCTGGTCTTTGCCCTGATCGTGGGCTTTGTGCAGATCCTGGTGGGCATGATCGTCAAGTTCTGGATGCTCTGCCGGGCCGGACAGGTGTGGGACGCCATTTGGGATATCGGCACCTGGTGGGTCATCTTCGTGGGCATCGGCCTGTTCGCCCTGAACATGACCGGCATATCCGGCGTCGGGAGCGTGGCCGGGTACCCGGCGGTGCTCATCATCGGCTGCGTGATGCTCCTGGCCCAGGCCCGCACGGCCAAGGGCTTTGGCAAGGTGACTGCGGTCATCAGCGCGGTGTACAACGGCGTGACGGGATATTTCGGCGACATCCTCTCCTATTCCCGGCTGATGGTGATGATGCTGGCCGGCTCGGTCATCGGCCAGGTGTTCAACATCCTGGCGGCCATGCCCGGCGGCGGGCTGCCCCCGGCCATCGGGATCCCTATTTTCTTCCTCATCGTCATTGTCGGCCACGCCTTCAACATCGGGCTGAACGTCATCGGGACTTATGTGCATACCTCCCGGCTGCAGTACCTGGAATTCTTCAAGCAGTTCTACGTCGAGGGCGGACGGCCCTGGCGGCCCCTGAATATTGAGACAAAATATGTAGACATCAAGGAGGAACAGTAACATGACTATCGGTGAATTTCTGCTGACCTATGCCGGCCCCTTCTTCGGCTTCTTGGGCGCCGCTCTGGCCGCCGGCCTGGCCTGCGTAGGCTCCGCCAAGGGCACCGGCATCGCCGGTGAGGCCGCCGCCGGCCTTCTGTCCGAGGATCCCTCCCAGTTCTCCAAGTGCATGATCCTGCAGGTCATCCCCGGTACCCAGGGCCTGTACGGCCTGGTCATCGGCTTTTTGGCCCTGCTGAAGATGGGCCTGTTCAACGGCACCGTGGCTGAGCTCACCGTGCAGAACGGCCTGCTCATCCTGGCCGCCTGCCTGCCCATGGCCCTGGGCGGCCTGCTGTCCGCCATCGCCCAGGGACGGGTGGCCGCCGCCTCCGTCAACATCGTGGCCAAGAACCCCAACGACTGGTCCAAGGGCATGGTGCTGTGTATCATCGTGGAGTTCTACGCCATCCTGTCCCTGCTCATCTCCTTCCTGATGATCATGTTCGGCTTCTGATCGGAGGCACATATGGACGGTATTGAAAAAATCACCGGGCGCATCGCGGCCGACGGGGAGAAGGAGGCCGACGCCATCCTGACCGAGGCCCGCCGCCAGGCCGGCGAGATCACCGCCCGCTTCGAGGCGCAGGCCCGAAAAGAGAGCGCGGATATCGTGGACCGGGGCCGGCGCGCCGCCGATGAGCGGGTGGAGCGGCTGGCCGGCGTGGCCCGGCTGGACGCCCGCAAGCTGGAGCTGGCCGCCAAGCAGGAGATGCTGAAGCGGGCCTACGACCTGGCGCTGGAGAAGCTGGAACACCTGCCTGACGAGCAGGCCGTGGCCCTGCTGGCCGACCTGGCTGCGCGGGCCTCCTCCACCGGCCGGGAGCAGGTCATCTTCTCCCAGAAGGACCGGGCCCGCTACGGAAAGGCGGCGGTGACCCGGGCCAACGAGAAGCTGGGGGACGGGCGCCTGACCCTGTCTGAGCAGACCCGCCCCATTCGGGGAGGTCTCATCCTCAGCGACGGGGACGTGGAGATCAACTGCACCTTCGAGACCCTGGTGGACCTCCAGCGGGGCGAGATGGACCGCCAGGTGGCCAGGGTGCTCTTTGACTGACGCGCTCCGGGTAAGGAGGCAACGAGTTGAGTAAGATCAAAGATACCGATTATCTCACCATATCCGCCCGCGTCCGGGCCAAGGAGACCCGCCTGCTCACCCGGGAGCGCATGGAGCGGATGCTGGACGCCCGGAGCGGGGAGGAGAGCGCCAAGGTCCTGACCGAGTGCGGTTACCCGGAGTTGCCTGCCCTCACCGGCCGGGCGCTGGACGAACTGCTCTCCCAGGCCCGGGCCGCCCTGTACCGGGAATTGAAGAGCTCTGTCCCCGACCCGCGCCTGGTGGAGGTATTTCAGATGAAATACGACTACCACAACGCCAAGACCCTGGTGAAGGCGGCTGCGGTGGGGGTGCAGGCCGACCGGCTGCTCATGGAGGGCGGCCGCTGGAGTGCCGCACAGATCAAGGACGCCTTCCTGCGGGACAGCCTGCGGGACTTTACCGACCCCTTCCGCCAGGCGGTGGGCCAGGCCCGGGAGGCCCTCAACGCCGGCAGCGACCCCCAGCTGGCTGACTTCATCCTGGACCGGGCCTGCTTTGCAGAGATGGCCGCGGCGGCCGACGCCGCGGGCAGCGAGTTCCTCCGGGGCTATGTGCGCCTTCTGGTGGACGCGGCCAACCTGCGCTCCGCCGTCCGCGCCGCCCGCATGGGCAAGGGCGGCGACTTTCTCAGCCAGGTGCTCCTGCCCGGCGGGAACGTGGAGATGCACGCTCTGACCGACCGCAGGGGCAACGACCTGGCCGCCCTCTTCCGGGGCGGGCCCCTGAGCGAGGCGGCCGCCGCGGGGGCGGCCCTCACGGCCCCCGGCAGCGGCGGGCTCACCGCCTTTGAGCGCATGTGCGACAATGCGGTCATGGCCTACCTGGCCCAGGCCCGCCGCATCCCCTTCGGGGAGCAGGCGGTGATCGGCTACCTCTACGCCAGGGAGAGCGAGTTCACCGCCGTTCGGACCATCCTGTCCGGCCGTATGGCCGGCCTGGACGGGGACACCATCCGGGAAAGGCTGCGTGACGCCTATGTCTAATTATCGCATCGCCGTGCTGGGCGACAGGGACAGCGTCCTGGGCTTCAAGGCCCTGGGGCTGGACGTGTTCCCGGCGGAGGACGTGGAGGAGGCCAGGCGCACCCTCCACCAGCTGGCAAAGGAAAACTACGCGGTGATCTACCTCACTGAGCAGTACGCCGCCCACATGGCCCCTGAACTGGCCCGCTACAAGGACGAACTTACCCCCGCCATCATCCTCATCCCCGGCAAGGACGGCTCCCTGGGCATCGGCATGGCCAACGTCAAGAGCGCCGTGGAGCGGGCGGTGGGCGCGGACATCCTCTAGGGGGAACTCCGTTCCCCCTA
>CALXEB010000022.1 GCA_944387215.1 uncultured Flavonifractor sp.
CAATGTGGAGAAAGGCAAAAGGGCGACACCCAATCGCGGGTGCCGCCTTTTCGTGTTTCCCCAACAGACAACGGGGATCAATCAGTTCTACGCCATTTGTGAAGGAGGTCATCTATGGAGCGCACAAGAGAATTAACCACTTTCGCCATTGACGGTTATCAAATATCCGCTACCTTTGCCGATAGCAGAAACACAACGGCCCTCGGCCATGTGAAACAGATTTTGCTATCCTCTTTTGCCAACAATGCCGCCAAGCATACCCACGGCGACATCCTTGCAATCCACCCCAATCGGAGCGATAATAATAGTGGGGGTAGCCCCTATGTACCTTGAAAAGTTCATATCTCCCGCGTATTGATTCGCTCTTTTGGTTTGCCCTTATGACAAATGAAAGGACGGATCAATATGGAAAATAACATTCTTATCGGAACTCGCGTTGACTGTTTGTATAGAGTGTCCACCGACAAGCAAGTGGACTATGACGATAAAAGCCAAGCCGACATCCCCATGCAGCGCAGAGAGTGCCACCGCTTCTGTGAAAAGATGGGCTGGACGATTGTTCACGAAGAACAGGAGGACGGCGTATCCGGCCACAAGGTACGGGCCGAAAACCGCGACAAACTCCAAATCATCAAAGAACGGGCCAAGCAGGGCAAGTTCGATATTCTGCTGGTGTTCATGTTTGACCGCATCGGGCGTATCGCTGACGAAACGCCCTTTGTGGTGGAATGGTTTGTCAAGAACGGCATCCGGGTATGGAGTACCCAAGAGGGTGAGCAGCGTTTTGATACCCACACCGACAAACTCACCAACTATATCCGCTTCTGGCAAGCTGACGGTGAAAGCGAAAAGACTTCTATCCGCACAAAAACCGCCCTCGGCCAGCTTGTCGAGGACGGCGGTTTCAAAGGCGGGCTTGCTCCCTACGGCTACGATCTCGTAAAAAGTGGCCGCTTCAACAAGCGAAAGCATGAGGTTTATGAGCTGGTTGTCAACGAGGCCGAGGCCGCTGTGGTGCGGATTATCTTTGACAAGTATGTGCATGAGGGCTACGGAGCCCAGCGGATCGCCACCTATCTGAATAAGCTCGGGTATCGGGCAAGGTCGGGTAAGATGTGGCACCACGCCAGCATCCGGGGTATCATCTGCAACCTCACCTATACCGGCGTACTCCGCAGCGGCGATAGCCGATCCCAAGTGCTGCTGCACTTGCAGATTATCCCGCCGGAACTCTTTGAGGCCGCACAGCATATCCGCACTTCCCGTGCCAATTCTGCCGAACAGGAGCGCCGTGTTCCTCTCAACACCCGAGGCCAGTCCCTGCTGGCCGGGAATGTGTTTTGTGGTCATTGTGGCTCCCGGCTCTCACTCACCACAAACGGCAAGGCTTATCCCTGCAAGGACGATCCAAACCGCATTGTAAAGCGTGTACGGTATATCTGCTACGGCAAAACCCGCAAGCAAACGGAATGTGACGGTCAGACCGGGTACACGGCACATACCCTTGACGGCATCATTGATAAGGTGGTGCGACAGATCTTTGAGCGTATGAAAGCTGTCCCCAAAAGTGAGATCGTCAATATCCGATACAAAGAAAAGATGGAGGAACGGAAAGCGCTGCTCCGCAGCATCCGGGCCGAACATACAAAAGTATCTGCCGAGCTGAATATGCTGAAGGCCGAGGTCATTAAATCCCTGCGCGGCGAAAGTGCTTTTTCGCAGGACTTGCTCGGCTCTCTGATTTCTGACTGTGAGACAAAATGTCTCGAAGTTCAGCAGCAGCTTGAGGCGGCGCAACTGGCCTATGACGAAGGACAGGCTGTGCTGGAACACTTGAACGCCCAATACGATGACATTATCTCTTGGGCTGATATGTACGACACCGCCAGCATGGAGGCAAAGAAAATGATCGTCAACTGCCTTATCAAGCGGGTGGAGGTCTACCGGGACTACAAGTTGCATATCGACTTTAACATTGACTTTGAGCAGTTCAGCATGGGCATGGACATCGTTGCCATCGCTGCATAAAGCAAAAACCCCACTTCCGAAGAAGTGAGGTTTTCGTTCACAATCTCTTGGTGATGGTGGAGATAAGCGGGATCGAACCGCTGACCTCTTGAATGCCATTCAAGCGCTCTCCCAGCTGAGCTATACCCCCAGATAAGAGAGATTGTGATGTTTAATTTTTATGTTCCCTGTACGGGGGTTGTTTACCGCTTCAACCGGGCTCCCAGCTGAGCTATACCCCCATATGACCGAAAAGCGTTTCGGACTTTTTAAACTGACCACTTCTGCTCCAAGAAACAAGGCCGCGCACCTGTTTTTTCGTTCTTTCAAGCAGGCTTTGTCCTCTCGCTTGGCTGCCGGTTCTCGTGGCCGACGCATGTTATTATAACTGCTGGGGCGCGGTTTGTCAACACCTTTTTTCAGTTTTTTTAAAATTTGCGGCCCGCCCTGCCGGGCGGGCCGCAAGCGCCTTATTTGTGCTTTTCCTGCAGGTACTTGTCCATAGCCTCGGCGGCCTTCTTGCCGGCGCCCATGGCCAGGATGACGGTGGCGGCGCCGGTGACGGCGTCGCCGCCGGCGTATACGCCCTCCCGGGTGGTGGCCATGGTCTCCTCGTCGGCCACCAGACACCCCTTGCGGTTGGCGTCCAGGCCGGGGGTGGTGGAGCGGATCAGCGGGTTGGGGCTGGTACCCAGGGACATGATCACCGCGTCCACATCCAGCTCAAACTCGCTGCCGGGCACCTCCACGGGACGGCGGCGGCCGCTGTCGTCCGGCTCGCCCAGCTCCATCTTGATGCACTCCATGCCCCGCACACGGCCCTTGTCGTCTCCCAAAATTTTCGTGGGGTTGTTGAGGAAGAGGAACTCGATCCCCTCCTCCTTGGCGTGGTGGATCTCCTCCCGCCGGGCGGGCATCTCCGCCTCGCTGCGGCGGTACACCACGTACACGTGCTCCGCCCCCATGCGCTTGGCGCACCGGGCGGCGTCCATGGCCACGTTGCCGCCGCCCACGATGGCGGCCCGCTTGATTTTCTTGATGGGGGTGTCGTAGGTATTCAGGTAGGCCTTCATCAGGTTGATGCGGGTGAGGTACTCGTTGGCGGAGTACACCCCCGCCAGGGTCTCCCCGGGGATGCCCATAAACATGGGCAGGCCCGCCCCGGAGCCCACGAACACCGCCTCGTAGCCGTCGGCGAACATCTCGTCGATGGTGTAGGTCTTGCCCACCACCATGTCGGTCTCCAGGTCCACCCCCATGGCGGTGAGCTTGCCCACCTCGTTGGCCACGATGGCCTTGGGCAGGCGGAACTCCGGGATGCCGTATACCAGCACGCCGCCGGCGGTATGGAAGGCCTCGAAGATGGTCACCTGATAGCCTTTTTTGGCCAGGTCGCTGGCGCAGGTCAGCCCCGCGGGGCCGGAGCCCACCACCGCCACCTTGACGCCGTTGCTCTCCGGCTTGGCGGGCATCTCGTTGACGTGCTCCCGGTACCAGTCGGCCACGAACCGCTCCAGCCGCCCGATGGCCACCGGCTCCCCCTTGATGCCCCGGACGCAGTGCATCTCGCACTGGGTCTCCTGGGGGCACACCCGGCCGCTGACGCCGGGCAGGGCGTTGGTGTCCGAGATCACCTCATAGGCCGCGGCAAAATCCCCCGCCGCCACCTTCTCGATGAACTCCGGGATGCGGATGTTCACCGGGCAGCCCGCCACGCAGGGCTTGTTCTTGCAGTGGAGGCAGCGGGTAGCCTCCTCCATGGCCTGTTCCTTGGTATAGCCCAGGCAGACCTCCTCAAAGTTGTGATTGCGCACCTGGGGGTCCTGCTCCGGCACAGGCACCTTGGTCATGCTCATATTCGCCATTTCCAGCACCCCCCTCTCAGTGGATCAGCTCTTCCGCCAGCTGCTCCATCCGGCAGGCATGGCGGGCCGCCTCTTCCGCTTCCTCGCTCTTGTATACCGCGTTGCGGCTCATCAGCTCGTCAAAGTCCACCTGGTGGCCGTCAAAGTCCGGCCCGTCCACGCAGGCGAACTTCATCTTCCCCCCCACGGTCACCCGGCAGCCGCCGCACATGCCCGTGCCGTCGATCATGATGGGGTTCAGGCTCACGATGGTCTTGATGCCGTAGGGTTCCGTGGTCTTGCACACGAACTTCATCATGGGCACCGGCCCGATGGCGATCACCACGTCGTACTGGTTGCCCGCCTCGATGAGGGCCTTGAGCTTGTCGGTGACGAAGCCCTTTTCCATGTAGCTGCCGTCGTCGGTAGTGATGTACAGGTTATCGCAGCAGGCCTTGAACTCCTCCTCCAGGATCACGATGTCCTTGGAGCGGAACCCGGCGATCACGTCCACCGACAGCCCCGCCGCGTGGCAGCTCTTGGCCTGGGGATAGGCGATGGCGCAGCCCACGCCGCCCCCCACCACGCACACCCGCTTGGTCCCTTCGGGCAGCTCGGTGGGAAGGCCCAGAGGACCCACGAAGTCCCGGATGCTCTCCCCTTCTTTCAGATCTCCCAGCAGCTCGGTGGTCAGACCCACCTTCTGGAAGATGATGGTCACCGTCCCCCTGGCCGGGTCCGTATCCGCGATGGTCAGCGGCATCCGCTCCCCATACTCGTCCACCCGCAGGATGATGAACTGCCCCGCCTTCGCCTTCCGCGCGATCAGCGGCGCCTCCACTTCCAGCAGCGTCACCGTCGCATTCAGCTCCCGCTTCCGTACGATCTTAACCATGTCCTCCCCCTCTTCGCATCTGCGTCCGCGCTGTTTCCCGACGCATTTTTGGGCCGTTCTCCCAATGAGAACAGGCCGCTTCGCAAAAAACGATAGCAGTTTTTCTGAGATTTGTCAAGGCTGCTCTACTCATAAGTTTACTTGATGATACGATAGAGTTTACTTATCTCCGAGCGGTCTCCCACTCCACCCGCAGGGTAAACCATCCGCCGGCCAGACCCGCCTGAAGGCGGCAGCCCATGCGCTCGGCCAGGGCCTTGACGATGGCCAGCCCCAGGCCGGTGTTGTGGCCGGTGCGCATCTTGTCGGAGGTGAAAAAGCGGTCGAATACATGGGGCAGGTCCTGGTCCGTCAGCTGGTCGGTCTGGTTGGCAAACAGGCTCACCACCCGCTCCCCCTCCCGGAAGAGGCGGACCTCCAGTTTCTCCCCGCCGTGGTCCAGGGCATTGCGCAGCAGGTTGGTGAAAATGCGCAGCACCGCCCCCTGGTCCGCCCACACCGGCGGCAGGCCGTCGGCCAGGTCCACGTCCACGTCGAAGCCGCCGTCGGTGAAGTCATTGTAAAAGGAGGCCAGAAGGCCGGACAGGGCGGCGCGGAGGTCCACCGGCTCCCGCTTCAGGGGGTATTCGCCCCCCTCCAGCCGGGACAGGTCGTAGAAGCTGGTGATCAGGCTCTGAAGGGCCCTGGCCCGGCTCTCCACCACCGCCAGGTACTCCCGGCGCTCCTCCTCCGGCAGGTCCGGGTCCTCCAGCAGCTGGAGGTAGCCCAGAATGGAGGTCAGGGGGGTGCGCAGGTCGTGGGAGATGTTGGCGATCTGCCGGCGGATGGACTGCTCCTGCTCCCGCCAGCGGGTCTGGTCGGCCTGGCGGGCCTGCCGCAGGCGGTCCACCTCCTCCAGCAGGTCCTCCGCCGCCCGGTTGGGCATCGCCAGGCGCAGGCGGGCCGTGCTGCCGGAGGTCTCCTGGTCCCGCAGCTGCCTGGCCGCCGAGCGCAGGGAGCGGTTCTGGGCCCACGCCCAAAAGCCCAGGCCGAATACGGCCAGGGCCAGAAGGGCGATGAGGAGGACAAGCATGGGGACACCTCCAACCATTTGTTTTGTCTGAGCGGGGCCGCCTACCGCACGTTCTTCCGCCGGAACAGGATCAGGCCGGCGCCCGCCCCCAGGGCCACCCAGCCCAGGCCCACCCCCCAGCACCACAGCTGGTACTGGCCGGTCTGCCATTCGGTCAGTACGGCGGGCATCAGCAGGGAGTAGGGCATGAGGGCGGCGGTGAACAGGCTGAAGCCCGCCGTGGCCTCGTACATGCCGAAGAGCAGCATGGCCAGGAATACCAGAAGGGGCTGGCCGATGAAGAAGGTCAGGTAATAGCCCGCCACCCAGGTGGCGGTGCTGCGCACCAGCAGGGCCAGGGTGTGGCACGCGGTGAACAGGCCGCACCACACGGGCAGGGCCCCGGCCAGGCAGAAGCCCACCAGCTCCAGGCCGGCCTCCGCCTCCCCCGCCCTGCCGTGGGGCATGAAGAGCCAGCCCGCCAGCAGGCTCCCGCCCACCAGGAGCAGGCAGAAGCCCGCCCCCAGCAGCAGGGCGGCCCACAGCTTGCCCCAGTAGACCCGCCCCCGGCTCAGGCCGAAGGAGAGCTCGTTTTTCAGGGTGTCCGCCCCGCCGCCGTCCACCAGCTGCACCAGCAAAGGGGCGGCCAGGAAGCCCACCACCATGGTGGCGGACACCGCCTGGGCCAGGTAGGCGAAGTTCTGCTGGCTGTACAGCGCGGTGAACAGGGCGGCGCAGGCCGCCAGAAGGGCCAGCAGGACATAGAGTCCCCGCCGCCGGGAGACCTTCCACAGCTCCGCCTTGATATAGTTGAGCACGGTCTCCCCTTCTCTCTTACGAAATGTCCCTCCGGGCGAACAGGAGCAGGCCGGTCAGGGTGCTCCCCGCCGCCCACAGCAGGCCCACCCCCCAGCACCAGCCCAGCCAGGCCGGGTCCCACAGGGCCGCGGCCCCGGCGTCCATGGGGGCGGAGAGGGTGAGGCGCCAGAGCAGGTCCGCCCCCGCCGCCAGGGGGCCGGCCCCCAGCCGGGCCATCCCCCGGAGGGTGGGGCCCAGCACCATCAGGCACCCGAACACCACCGCCAGCATGGGGAGGGTGTGGGCAAAGGTAAACATGGCCGCCATGGTGAGGGCCAGGGCCCCCAGCCACAGGGGGAGGGCCCCCAGCAGCCGGAACAGGAAGATCTGAACGGCCGGCCAGTCCCCCGCCTCCATGGGGATGAGCAGTCTGCACAACGCGGTATAGGTCAGCAGGGCGAGAAAGGCCGCCAGCAGCCCCGCCCCGGCGGCGGTGACCAGCTTGCCCAGGTAGATGCGCACGCGGGGGATGCCGCAGGCCACCTCGTTTTTCAGGGTGTGGTGCTTGTACTGCTCGGAAAAGACCGTGTCGGCCGCCACCACGGCCAGGTAGAGCCCCGCGGTGAGGAAGGGGGCCAGCAGGGCCATGCAGTCCCCGAAGGAGCCCTGGAACACCCCCTCCCGCCCCGTCCAGCAGAAGGCCAGGGCCAGGAGGGCGGCCAGGGCCGTCAGGGCGGCCAGGGCGATCCGGAACTGGGGCCGGGCCGCGGTGCGGCCCCACTCGGCGGCCAGATAGCGCTTCATGCCGCCGCCCCCTACTTGATTTCCTTTTTGCGGAAGGCCAGCAGGCCCACGGCCACGGCCCCCGCCAGCCAGGCCAGCCCCACGGCCCAGCACAGGCCCACATAGTTCCACCGGAAGCCCGCCGCCGCGGAAGCCAGGTTTTCCAGCATCACGGAGGGCATGAACTGCCGGACCATCTCGAAGGCCGGGGTGACCAGCAGGCCGAAGGCCTGGAGCACGGGGGGGATCAGGCCCAGGATACCCACGGAAACGAAGGCGGCCACGGTGGTGCCCCGCACCAGGAAGTAGCATACCATGACCACCCCCTGGCCCGCCAGCCACAGGGGGAGGGCCCCCGCCAGCAGATAGCCCGTCAGGGCCCAGGCCTGGGCGTCGCCCCCGTTGTGGGGGAAGAGCAGCCAGCAGCCGCCCATGTAGAAGCCCACCATCACCGCCGCCGCCAGCAGGGACACCAGGGTGGACACCGCCAGCTTGCCCAGGTAGATGCGCACACGGGGCGCGCCGTAGGCCACCTCATTTTTCAGGGTGCCGTTCTTGTACTGCTCGGAGAACACCATGTCGACGGTGAGCAGCGGGGCGTACAGTCCCACGGCCAGCATGTAGCCCAGGGTATTGGCCGCGAAGGCGAAGTCCACGGTGGGGTTGCCCCAGTTCAGGGTCAGCCAGTAGGCGCCCAGCAGCAGGCCCTCCAGCACCAGCACCGCCAGCAGGGTCAGGTAGAAGTACTTGCGGTGGAACACCTTGTAGCACTCGGCAGCCAGATAGTTACGCATGGCGGACACCCCCGATCATGGACAGGAAGTAGTCCTCCAGATTGGCCCCGCGGCTCTCGATGCCCCGGATGGCCACGCCCCCCTCCACCAGGGCCTGGGTCACCCGCTGGGGGGCGTCCAGGCAGGCGTAGATGCGCAGCACGTTGCCGGGGAGCACCTCGTAGTCCCGGATACCCATGGCCTTTTCCAGCACCAGGGCCGCCCGGGAGGCGTCGTCCACCCGGGCCTCGATGCAGGCCCGGCACTTCTCCTCCAGGGCCCGGGCGGAGATCTGCTCCAGCATGACGCCGTTGTCGATGAAGCCGTAGCAGGTGGCCAGGTTGGCCAGCTCGGAGAGGATGTGGCTGGAGATGAGGATGGTGGTCTGCCGCTCCTGGTTGAGCCGAAGCAGCAGGTTGCGGAACTCCACGATGCCCTCCGGGTCCAGGCCGTTGATGGGCTCGTCCAGCAGGAGGAAGTCAGGCCGGGCCATGAGGGCCAGGGCCAGGCCCAGCCGCTGCTTCATGCCCAGGGAGAAGTTCTTGAAGGTCTTTTTCCCCGTGTCCGCCAGGTCCACCTCGGAGAGCACCTGGTCCACCACGCTTTTCCCGGGGATGCCCCGCTGGATGCGGTAGTACTCCAGGTTCTGGCGGGCGGTGAGGTAGGGGTAGAAGCTGGGGGTCTCCACCATGACGCCGGTGCGGGCCCGGGCGGCGGAGAGCTCCTTCCCCCCGGAGGCCCCGAAGAGGGTCAGCGTCCCGCCGGTGGGGAGGGTCTGGCCGGTGACCATGCGGATCAGGGTGGTCTTGCCGGCGCCGTTGCGGCCCACCAAGCCGTAGATCTCGCCCCTGTTCACCGTCAGGTCCACCCGGTCCACCGCCGTGTGGGCCCCGTAGCGCTTGGTGAGCGCCTGGGTGGTCAATACTTGTTCTGTCATATTGGCATCCGCCTTTCTCGTTGACTGTGACGCCAGTATAACGGAAAGTCAATAACCGGCCATAAAGCAAAGGTGAAGAATTTCTTAAAGGGGCGGGGGGCGACGGGAGGGCGCGGGGCGCGGCGGGCCGATGTGGGCATCGGCCCCTACAGAGAGTGCCGGACCCCATAGCTCCCCCCTGGCGGGGGAGCTGTCAGCCGAAGGCTGACTGAGGGGGGCGGATGTACAACGGGTGGATTTCCACCGGCGCGGACGGTGCACGCCCCCCTCCGCCCTCTTCGGAGACACCTCCCCCGCTAGGGGGGAGGTATGGGGGTGGGGACGCGGGAAGGGGGATGTAGGGGCGACCCTTGTGGTCGCCTGCGGGCGGCCATAAAGGCCGCCCCTACAAATCGTTCATCTTGAAGCCGATGCCCCAGACGGTCTTGATGTACTCGGTGGGGCTGACCTTGGCCAGCTTGGAGCGCAGGTTGGAGATGTGGACGTTTACCGTGTTGTCGTCCCCCATATAGGCCCCCTCCCACACCTGCTGGTAGAGCTGCTCCCGGGTGAACACCTTCTTGGGGTGCTCCATGAGCAGGGTGAGGATATGGAACTCCCTGGCGGTGAGGGGCACGGGTTTGCCCGCGGCGGTGACGGTGACGCTCTCCTTGTCCAGCACCAGGTCCCCGTGGGTGAGCACCTTCCCGCCGGGGCCGCCGGAGAACTGCTTGTACCGGCGCAGCTGGGCCTCCACCCGGGCCAGCACCTCGGCGTTGTCAAAGGGCTTGGGGATGAAGTCGTCCGCCCCCAGCCGGAGCACGTTCACCCGGTCCTCCAGGCCGGTCTTGGCGGAGAGGACGATGATGGGCATGGTCTTGCGCTGGCGCAGCTGGGCGATAAGCTCCTCCCCCGTGAGGCCGGGGAGCATCAGGTCCAGCAGCACCAGGTCGTAGTCGTACTGGCCGGCCCACAGGGCGGCCTCGGTGCCGGAATAGGCGGGGCGGCAGGCGTAGCCCGCCCCCTCCAGGATGCGGCAGAGCAGCTTATTGATGTCCGGGTCGTCCTCCACCACCAGAATGTTGCAGATCTCCATTTATTTCACCCTCAGTCTCTTTGCCAGCTCCGGGTCCGGGTCCACCAGGGCGGTCTGATAGGTGGTGTACACCACCATCCCCGGCCGGGCCCCCGCCGGCTTTTTCACGAATTTCACCGGGGTATAGTCCACGGGCACCTTCTTCCCGTCCCGGGCCTGGGAGAAGGTGGCGGCCAGCACCGCCGCCTCGGTGAGGCTCCGGGCGTCGGCCTCCCCCCCGTCCAGCCAGAGGATCACGTGGGAGCCGTGGATCTTCTGGGTGTGGAGCCAGATATCGCTCCTGTGGGCCAGCTTGGCGGTGAGCAGATCGTTCTGGCTGTTGTTCTTGCCCACGCTGATGCGCAGCCCGGCGGTGGAGCGGAACTCCATGGGCCTCCCCGCCACCCGCTTTTCACGTTTGGCGGCGGTCCTGCCCCGGCGGAGGTAGCCGGTGTCGGCCAGCTCCTGGCGGATCTCCTGCAGGTCCCGCTCCCCCTCCGCAAGAGACAGGTTCTCCAGGACGCTGCTGAGGTACTCCAGCTCCCGCTCCCCCTTATCAATCTGGATGGTGAGCATCTCCTCGGCGGTCTTGGCCTTGTTGTACTCCTTATAATATTTGGCGGCGTTCTGCTGGGGGGTGAGCAGGGGGTCCAGCTTGATCTCCACCTGTCCCCCCTCCGGATCGTAGAAATCCTGGGCGGTCAGGCAGGCCATCCCCTTCTCCATCCGGTGGAGGTTGGAGGTGAGGATGTCCCCCAGCTGGCGCAGGCGGTCCCGATCCCGCGTGGCCTCCAGCTCCCGGCGCTGGTTGCCCAGCTTGCGGGCGGTGCGGTCCCGGGCGCTGGTCACCGCCTTCACCAGGTCCTGGCCCCGCTGGCGCACCCGGTCCGCCGTCTCCCGCCGCTCGTAAAAGCCGTCCAGCAGGGCGGAAAAGCTCTCCTGGGGAAGGCTCTCGGTGGCGGGGCCGTACTGGAGGATGGGCAGGAAGGTAAAGTCCGCCGGCTTGCCCTCCCGGACCAGGAGAATTGGTGTATAGTCTTTTTCCTTTACGATTCTGCCCAGCTTTTCCAGCTCCCGCGCCAGCCCCGCCGGCCCCCCGGCCCGGAAGGCGATTTCCCGGGCAATCAGGGGAGAGAGGCCGGTAAAGGCGTCCATCAGGAGCTTTTCCGGCTCCCTGCCCGTGGGGTTCTGGAGGGCGGCGGACAGCTCGTCCTCACTCAATGTGAAGGGATTTAACTTGTCAGATTCCGGGGGCTGGCGGTAGAACAGGCCGGGCAGCAGCTGCCGCTGGCCCCGGGCCAGGTCCCCCTCCACCCGGCGGATGCAGTCCAGGATGCGGCCCTCCCCGTCCAGCAGGATCAGGTTGGCGCTGCGGCCCATGCACTCCAGCACCAGCCGGCGCTCCACCCGGTCCCCCAGCTCGTCCAGGGCCTCCATGCGGAGGGTCAGGACGCGCTCCAGGGGCGGCTGCTCCAGGGAGAGGATGCGGGCCCCCTGGATGTGCTTGCGCAGGAGCATGCAGAACATGGGGGGCTTGTCCGGGTTTTCCCAGGGCAGGGTGGTCAGGTGGGCCCGGGGGCTGCCCGGCCGGGCGGAGAGCAGCAGGCGGACGTTGCCCGCCTGGCTGCGCAGGTGGAGCACCGCCTCGTCCCGGGTGGGCTGATAGATCTTGTCGATGCGCGCCCCCTCCAGAACGGGGCGCAGCTCCTCCGCCAGGGCGGTGAGGCACAGGGCGTCTAGCGGCATGTCTCTTCCTCCATTATCACGGAAAACAGCTCGTTGAGCCGGTCGGTGCGGCCCTGGAGCCACAGCCAGCCGAACAGGGCCTCCAGGCCGGTGGCGGCCTGGTAGTCGGCCCGGGTGGCGTTGGGGGGCACGGCGTGGGGGCTCACGTTGCGCCCCCGGCGGAACACGTCTCCCTCCGCCTCGTCCAGCAGGGGGAGGATACGCGGTACGGCCCTGGCCTGGGCGGGGGCGGCCACATAGCGCACGGCGGCCCTGTGCAGGCCCTTGGCGGTCTCCTTGCCGTGCAGGCACAGCCAGGAGCGCACCATCAGCTCAAACACGCCGTCCCCCAGGTGGGCCAGCCCCAGGCTGCTGATGGCCCGGATGGCGTCCGGGCCGGCGTGGAGGTGGAAATAGTCGGTCATGCTTATCCCCCGATCTTCGGTCAGTCTGGCAGGGGCCGGGCAGGCCGGCCCTCTCACTGTGGGACAGTATACCGCAACGGGGGCAAAAAAACAACCGTCACTCCGCCCGGGGGCAGCCGCCGGGGCGGAAGGGGAAGATCAGGCGGGGCACCCCCGCCAGCTCCTCCACCCGGGCAAAGCAGAACAGGGGGACCAGGGGGAAGGGCTCCTCCGGCCGGAAGGGGTAGGCCAGGGAAAAGCCGCCCTCCTCCCGCCGCAGCAGGGCCCCCCGCCCCGCCGCAGCCTCCCGCAGCAGGGGCTCCCCCAGCAGGCGGGCGGGGTCCGGCTCCCAGACCCATCCCGGCGGCGGGCCGGAGGGCCGGCGGCGGGGCGGCCCCGCAGCGCAGGTCAATCGGGCCTCCCCGCCGGCGGGGGGCCACGCCCCCTGCCGGGCCAGGGCCGCAATCTCCGGGGCGCGGGACAGGCGCAGCTCGCCCCCCTCGGGCAGGAAGGGGCCCAGGGGGAACCGGCCCGCCGGCCCCAGCAGCCAGCAGCGGTACAGCCCCTTCCCGTCGTCGGGCAGGACGGCCCGGCAGTCCGCCTGTCCGCTTTGTTCCCGCACCGTCAGCCGCCCCCGCCCGTCCAGCAGGGAAAAGCTCCACTCCATGGCAGCGCCCCCTCTCCCCTATCCCTATGCGGCGCGGCGGGAGAAATGCCCCGTCCCCTATCCGCCGGGCAGTTCCACCGGCGGGACGGAGGGATTCCGGACGGCGTACCACGCCCCCTCCGCCAGCAGCCAGGCCTCCTCCGGGCCGGTGAGGACGTAGGAAAAGCCGGGGCCGTCTGCCGGGGTGAAGGTGTATACCTCCCCGCCCTCGGCGTCCCCGGGGGTCTCGCCCTCCGCAAAGGACGCCGGCGCACATTCCAGCCCGCCGGCCCAGGCCCGCAGAGCCTCCAGCTCCTCCCCCTCCACGATCCGGCCGGCGCTGTGCCCCGCCCCGTCGTAAAGGACCTCCACGTTCGCCGCGCCGTCGCCCAGGGTGAGGGCCGCGGGCCGTGCCGGCACGGCCCGGCAGCCCGCCAGGGCCAGCGCCCACAGGACCGCCAGCAGGGCGGCCGTCTTTCGTTTCATGCCCATCGCCTCCTTGCTTTCTTAGACGCGCACGACGGGGGAAAGTTCCCGCCGGGCGGACTTGACAGGCGTCGGGGCCCCTGCTATACTGGGGGCGAATCATAAGGATGGGAGTTGGGAAGATGCGCAAATGACTTTCTCTGTCGGTAGCTGGGGCGGCCTGGGGCCGTCCTGTCTTGCTGTTCCGGCGGGAGGGTCTGCGCAGGCTTCCCTTTTTTGCCCCTTTGCGTGACAACGGGCGGGAAAGGCCGGGCCTTTCCCGCCCATTTTTGCGTTTTGAGGTGATGCACCATGGCTCTCATTGAGATCCAAAACCTGACCTTTACCTACCCCGGCAGCTTTGAGCCCGTCTTTGAGGACCTCTCCCTCCGCCTGGACACCGGCTGGCGCACGGGGCTGGTGGGCCGCAACGGCCGGGGCAAGACCACCCTGCTGCGGCTGCTGCTGGGGGATCTGCCCCACGGCGGCGCCCTCTCCATGCCCGCCGGCGCGGACTACTTCCCCGCCCCGGTGGCCGACCCGTCCCTGGACGCCCTGTCCGTGGTGGAGGGGCAGGTCCCCGGGCTGGAATTATGGCGGCTGCGCCGGGAGCTGGCCGGGCTGGAGGTGGACGAGGGGGCGCTCTACCGGCCCTTCGACACCCTCTCCGGCGGAGAGCGGGCCAAGCTCCTGCTGGCCGCCCTCTTCCTGCGGGACGGGGACTTCCCCCTCATCGACGAGCCCACCAACCACCTGGACCTGGAGGGCCGGCGGGTGGTGAGCCGCTACCTGGCCAGAAAGCCGGGCTTTTTGCTGGTCTCCCATGACCGGGCCTTCCTGGACGGCTGCGTGGACCACATCGCGGCCCTGAACAAGCGGGACGTGGAGGTGCGGCAGGGCAGCTTTTCTGCCTGGTGGCGGGACAAGCAGGCCCGGGACGACTGGGAGCGGGCGGAAAACGCCCGGCTGGCAAAGGATATCGCCCGCCTGGAGGAGGCCGCCCGGCGCACCGCCGCCTGGTCAGATAAGACGGAGGCCTCCAAAAAGGGTGTCCGCGCCGCCGGCCTGCGGCCCGACCGGGGCTATGTGGGCCACAAGGCCGCCAAGCTCATGGCCCGCTCCAAGTCCACCCAGGCCCGGCGGGAGGCGGCGGCGGAGGCCAAGGCCGGGCTTCTGAAAAACATCGAGCAGGCCCAACCGCTGAAGCTCCACCCCCTCCCCTGCCCCAGGGGGCGGCTGGTGGAGGCCAGGCAGGCGGCCCCGGACTATGGCGGCGGGGCGGTGTGCGCCCCCGTCACCTTCACGGTGGAGGCCGGGGAGATCGTGGCCCTGACGGGGCTCAACGGCAGCGGCAAATCCAGCCTGCTGCGCCTGGCCCTGGGGGAGCCGGTCCCCCACCAAGGGCTGTTCCGGCTGGCGTCGGGCCTGGTGGTCTCCCATGTGCCCCAGGACGTCTCCTTCCTCCGGGGGGACCTGCGGGCCTTCATCCGGGACAGCGGCGCGGACGAGGCCCTCTTCAAGGCCATCCTGCGCAAGCTGGACTTCTCCCGCGCCCAGTTCGAGAAGGACATGGGCGCATACAGCGCCGGGCAGAAGAAAAAGGTGCTCCTGGCCCGCAGCCTGTGCCAGAGCGCCCACCTCTACGTGTGGGACGAGCCGCTGAACTACGTGGACCTCTGGTCCCGGATGCAGCTGCAGCAGCTGCTGGAGGAATACCGCCCCGCCATGCTCCTGGTGGAGCACGACCGGGCTTTTCTGGACGCCCTGGCGGACAAGGTGGTGGAGCTGGAGCGGGGGGAATAGGCCAAAACGCCCGGACGGAGCAGGCTCCGTCCGGGCGTTTGAAACTGTCGAAAAAGGGAGATGCCTTTTTCGACAAAGGGGATTCGCTGCGCTCTGCGCCTCGGTCGTCCGCCTGGGCGGACGATTCGACGCTCGCTCCGCGTAAAGTGTTTTTCCGAGCGTACACGCCGCCGGAAAAACGATTTGATTTTCTTCCGCCGCCTCCGGGCGGCGGAACTCTGCGAGGCTTTTTCGACACGCTGAAACGTCCGAACGGAGCAGGCTCCGTCCGGGCGTTTTGCTCTCTACGGCGCGGCGGTCACCGGCCGGCGCTGGCCCGCCTTGTCAGCATGTCGATGGCTTCCTCTTTCGTGGCGGCAAAGAAGACGTCTCTGCCCCTGTTGCTCTCACGGATAAAATCCCTGAGGGGCTTGCTCGTGTAGTGCGAGTAATCGCCGTAGATCGCGATGCGCCCGCCGTAATTGACGTATTTCTGCAGGATCTCCCCGGCAAGGCCGCGGCTGAGGATGAAGAAATCCTCTGTGACCTGCTCCTTGGCGATGACAATGTTTCCGGTGCCGGCCTCGTATTTCGCCGACATCAGCACATCGAGCGCGGAGCCCACATCGGTGATCACCGGGGCGTCACTTTCAATGACCGCGCACGTCACGCCGTTCTTTGTGATGGGATGGATCGTCATTTTCCAAACTCCTCTGCGGACGGCTCCGCCGTTCCAGGCCACGCCGCGCCTGCGCACAGGGCCGGCGCGGATCAGGAAACGGTGTACTCCCCCCGCACCATGATGGTGACGGCGGTGGAGGCATGCACGCCACGGCCCTCGATGGTGGCGAGATAGAGATGGTTGGCCTTCAGGGCCCCGCCGTTGGCCAGGGTGGCGCCGTCGGTCATGTCCACCAGGCCGGGGGAGGAATCGGACACACAGGTGGCCGTGCCGCTGCGCAGCAGCAGCTCGCAGGCCGCCGAGCCGGTGAGGGTCTGCCCGGCGGAGAGCTCCACCACCTGGTAGACCGCGCCGCCGGTCTGGCTGCCGCTTCCCGTGTCGGCGGAGCCGGACAGGGCGGCCTCCACCTCCGCCGCGTAGCCGTCGGCCACGGCGGAGAGCTTGTCCTCCAGCTCGCTCTGGCGGGCGGCCACCTTCTCGTCCACGTCCTCCAGCACCTGGGGCAGGGCCTGCTGCTGGAGGTAGCTGAGGGTGACCAGGGGGTCGGACTGGCTGCCCTGCTGCCCGGCGGCCACCGCCACGCCCACCAGGGCCGCCGTCACCAGCCCGCCGGACAGCAGCCGCAGGGGCCACTTCTTCTGCTTCATATATGTACCATTCCTTTCCGCCGCGGCCGCGCCGCGCTCAGGCATTCGCGGGGCCGCCCTGAGGCGGGCGGCCCCGCCCGTTCATACCAAGGTGTCCGCCCGCAGGCCGAAGCTCACCGCGATGGCGTTGTCCACCCGCTGCATCTGCGCCTCGTCCAGCCGGCCCATGTGCTCTCTCAGCCGCCGTTTGTCCAGCGTTCGGATCTGTTCCAGCAGCACCACCGACTCCTTGGGCAGGCCGCAGGTGTGTGCCGAGAGCTCAATGTGGGTGGGCAGTTTGGCCTTGCCGGTCTGAGAGGTGATGGCGGCGGCGATGACCGTGGGGCTGTGGCGGTTGCCGGTGTCGTTCTGCACGATGAGCACCGGGCGCACGCCCCCCTGCTCGCTGCCCACCACGGGGCTCAGGTCGGCATAGAAGATGTCTCCGCGTTTTACGCTGTTGTCCACAAAAGCTCACACTCCGCCGGAAAAATAGTCACCAGCGTCACAGGGCCGCAGCCTATGTAACGCGGTCACTATGATTTTCCCACGGGGCGGCGGGAAGTATACACGGCGGGGGAAAAATCTCCCTCAGCCGCCGCGCTCCGCCGCCGGCCGGCCTATCCTCCCCGGCCCATTCTATGCCGGAGGGCGTCGGACAGTGCCTCTTTCACGCCCGGGCCAAATATACCCGGGGCACCCGGCGGGACACGCCGCAGAGGATCTCATAGGAGATGGTGCCCGCCAGGGCGGCCAACTCCTCCGCCGGCAGGGTCCGGCCGAACACCTCCGCCTCGTCCCCCGGGCGGACGTCCAGGCCGGTGACGTCGGCCATGCACATGTCCATGCACACCCGGCCCAGGATGGGGGCCCGGCCCCCGGCCAGGGCCGCCTGCCAGCGATCGGAGGCCAGCCGGGGCAGGCCGTCGGCATAGCCCACGGCCAGCACCGCCAGGTCGCTCTCCCGCTCCAGCACGCGGGTGCAGCCGTAGCTCACCGGCGTGCCCGCCGGCACGGTCTTGACGGACATCACCCGGGTCTTCAGGCTCATCACCGGCGCCAGGCCGGGGCCGTCCAGCCCCACACAGGAGGGGTCCGGGTAGTGGCCGTACAGGGCGATGCCGGGGCGCACCATATCCAGGTGGGTACAGGGGTATTTCAGGGCGGCGGCGCTGGCGGCGCAGTGGCGCAGGGGAAAGCGCACCCCCCGCTGTTCCAGCGCCTCCAGCAGGTCCAGAAAGCGGGTGAACTGGAGCATGGTGTACGCCTCGTCCCCGTCGGCGTTGGCAAAGTGGGTGAAGATCCCCTCCGCCTCCAGCCCCGGCAGGGCGCAGGCCGCCGCCATCTCCTCCGCCGCCCCCTCCAGCAGGGGGCCGGCGCACAGCCAGCCCAGGCGGGTCATGCCGGTGTCCGCCTTCAGGTGGACCTTCAGCCGCCCCCCAGCCCGCCGGGCGGCGGCGGAGAAGGCCCCGGCGCTCTCGGCATCCACTACCGTCTGGGTCAGGTCCAGGACCAGCAGGCGCTCGGTCTCCTCCGCCGGGGTGCGGCCCAGGATCAGGATGGGGGCGGATATGCCCGCCTGCCGCAGCTCGGCAGCCTCCCCCAGGCAGGCCACCGCCAGGTAGCCGCACCCCAGCTCCTCCAGCCTGCGGGCCACCGGCACGGCGCCGTGGCCGTAGGCGTCGGCCTTCACCACGCCCAAAAAGCGGCAGCCGGGAGAGAGCATGGCCGTCAGGGCGCGGTAGTTGTGCGCCAGGGCGTTCAGGTCCACCTCCGCCCAGGTGCGGGATTCTGAGAAATCCATCGATCCATCCTCCCGTTGACAATTCACGGCTTTGATTATACTACAACCGCCCGCCCGCCACAAGGGGAAATCCTGCGGCCCTTTCATCCATTTTTAATCATTTGTTCATTGGATTGCAAAGACAGGAGGGCGGTTTTGGGATATACTGAGGGTGCAAGTGCAAGGGCGGGGCCTGAACCCGCCCCTATGAAAAAAGCAATCTGATACGATACAAGGAGGTTTCCACCATGGCATGGGAAGACGTAAGCAGAGCACTGACCAATCTGGGCCTGGCCGGCGTGGGCCTGGCCGCCCTGGCGGCGGAGCAGGCGGGCAAGGCGGGTAAAGTCCTGGCCGAGAAGGGCGCGGAGGTGCTGGAGGAGGGCCGGAAGCAGGGGGCCAAGCTCCAGGAGCAGTACCGGGAGGACGCCCGGCGCCGCCGGGAGGAGCGGTTGGACGACCAGGTGTGCCGCATGGACGCCGCCCAGCGGGAGGCCCTGCGCCGCCGCCTGGCGGAGCTGGACGACCTGGAGCGGGAGGCCCGGGAGGCCGCCAAAGAGGAGGGCGGCCCGGAGGAATAAGTAAGAGTAAGAGCAAGAGAAGCCCTGGCCGGAGGACGTGCGGCGTTCCCCGGCCAGGGTCTTTTTGCAGCCCGGAAAAATCTTTCCGAAATTCTGTAACCTTTTCCCGCCCTCATTTGTATCCCTGGTGAAAGGCCTTTCAAGGAACAAAAGGAGCGCAGAGATGAAGCTACCGCTGGAAACCGTAGTGAGAACATACCAGAACCGGCTCTACGCCGCGGCGTTCAGCGCCTGCAAGAACCCCCAGGACGCGGAGGACGCGGTCCAGGACGCCTTCCTCCAGTACTGGTCCCTGCACAAGGAGTTTGAATCGGAGGAGCACGTCCGGGCGTGGCTCCTGCGGGTGGCCATCAACCGGGCGAAGAACCGGGCCCGCTCCTTTTTCCGGCGGAACGTGGTCCCCCTGGAGGACTACATGGAGCAGCTCCGCTTCGAGACGGAGGAGGACTCCGGCCTGTTCCAGGCGGTGATGGCCCTGCCGGCCAAGTACCGGATGGCGATCCACCTGTTCTACTACGAGGACTACTCCGTAGAGGAAATTGCAAACATCCTGCACATCACGCCGGGAAATGTAAAAACCAGACTGTCGCGGGGGCGGGCCGCCCTGCGCGGCGCATTACAGGAGGCATGGAACAATGACGAATGGTGAGAAGTACAAGCGGGCCTTTGACGCCCTTCATGTCTCCCGGAACTTTTCTTTGGAGGAGAATACCATGAAGACTATGCACAGACATCACAGACTTCGGGCTGCGGCGGTGCTGGCCGCCGCCTGCATCCTGCTGGTGGGGAGCGCCTCGGCGGCCTACGCCGCCGACGTGGGGGGCATCCAGCGCACCGTCCAGCTCTGGATTCACGGGGACCAGACCTCCGCTACCATCCAGCTGGACGGGGACGGGCGGTACACTATGGCGTACACCGACGAGAGCGGCCAGCTCCAGCAGGTCTCCGGCGGCGGCGTGGCCTTCAATCCAGATGGCAGCGAGCGGCCGCTGACCGAGGAGGAGCTGCTGGAGTACCTCTCCCGGCCGGAGGTGGAGTACCGGGAGGACGGCACGGTGTGGGTCCACTGGCTGGGCCAGAGCCTGAACATCACCGACCAGTTTGAGGACGGCGTGTGCTACGTGAAGCTGAACAGTGGCGGGGAGACCCTGTACCTGACCGTGGAATACGGCGGGGGCTATACCGCCAGCCCCCACCGGTATGTGGCACCCTAAGCGGAGCGGAACGATTTGAACAGAAAGGCCCCGGGGCGGAGACGCAGTGCGTCTCCGCCCCGGGGCTTTTGCAGGGTCCGCGGCAGGTAAAAACATGGGCGGGCGGCCATAAAGGCCGCCCCTACGCGTTTTTCCCTCCCGGTCCCCGATCTGGCATAGAAAGCTCTTCCAATTTGGCATGGTGTTCCCGGATATCATGTAGGGGCCGGGCTCTGTCCCAGCCCGTCGTCCCGCAGGTCTTTGCCAAACGGGCGGGCACAGAGGCCCGCCCCTACCAGGTCTCAGGCGCACAAAAGCGAATTGGACAAAAAAATAAACCTGCACAGGCAGGTTTCCTCAAAAATGGATTGACAACCCTTGAGCAGGCGTGGTATACTGAAATGCTCTTATGTCCAAAGGCGCTTTCCCCGCTCCACTCCCACGGTAACGCCATGATAGCACACAGCGGAGCGGAGCGCAAGCGGAACCTTTCATATTTTATCCACGCAGCCGGGCGTATCTCCGGCTGCACCCGCCTGGACCGGGGAGGCCCGCCCCTCCCCCCACAAAGAAAACGAGGTGTTTTTTCCAAGATGGTCAAGGACGTCTACTTTGGCAAGACCCTGCGCAAGAGCTTCGCCCGCCACGAGGAGATCCTGGACATGCCCAACCTCCTGGAGGTGCAGAAGAACTCCTACCAGTGGTTCCTGGACAAGGGACTGCGGGAGGTCTTCAAGGACGTGGCCTGCATCACCGACTATGCGGGCAATCTGGAGCTGTCCTTCATCGACTACTCCATGGACGAGCCGCCCAAGTACACCGTGGAGGAGTGCAAAGCCCGGGACGCCACGTACGCCGCCCCCATCAAGGTGCGGGTGCGCCTGCGCAACAAGGAGACCGAGGAGATCAAGGAGCAGGAGATCTTCATGGGCGACTTCCCCATCATGACCGACTCGGGCTCCTTCGTCATCAACGGGGCCGAGCGGGTCATCGTCTCCCAGATCGTCCGCTCCCCCGGCATCTACTACTCCCGCACCGTGGACAAGGCGGGGGCGGCGGTGTACGCCACCACCGTCATCCCCTACCGGGGCGCCTGGCTGGAGTACGAGACCGACCTGAACGATACCTTCTTTGTCCGCATCGACAAAAACCGCAAGCTGCCCATCACCTGTCTCATCCGGGCGGTGGGCCCCCGGACCGACGCGGAGATCCTGGAGATGTTCGGCGAGGACGAGCGGCTGATGGCCACCCTGGAGAAGGACGCCTGCAAGACCTATGAGGACGCCCTGCTGGAGATCTACCGCAAGCTCCGCCCCGGCGAGCCCCCCACGGTGGACTCCGCCGAGAGTCTTTTAAACGCCCTGTTCTTCGACCCCCGGCGCTACGACCTGTCTGGGGTGGGCCGGTACAAGTTCAACAAGAAGCTGGCCCTGTGGGCCCGGCTGGCGGGCCAGACCCTGGCCCAGCCCGTGGCCGACCCCCTCACCGGCGAGATCCTGGCCGACGCGGGAGAGACCCTGACCCGGGAGCGGGCCCGGGAGCTGGAGGCCAAGGGCGTCAATGAGGCCGTGGTGGACCTGGAGGGCACCGCTGTCAAGGTGTTCTCCAACAACATGGTGGACATGAAGCACTTCGTGGACTTTGACCCTGCCGAGTGCGGCGTCACCGAGAAGGTCCGCTTCGCCGTGCTGCAGGAACTGCTGGCCAATTACTCCGGCGAGGAGCTCAAGGACGCCGTGCGGGAGCGCATGGACGACCTGATCCCCAAGCACATCATCGTGGACGACATCATGGCCTCCATCAACTACCTCAACTGCCTGGCTCACGGCGTGGGCACCGCCGACGACATCGACCACCTGGGCAACCGCCGGCTGCGCTGCGTGGGCGAACTGCTGCAGAACCAGTTCCGCATCGGCTTCTCCCGCATGGAGCGGGTGATCCGGGAGCGGATGACCATCCAGGACCTGGACATCGTCACCCCCCAGTCCCTCATCAACATCCGTCCCGTCACCGCCGCCATCAAGGAGTTCTTCGGTTCCAGCCCCCTGAGCCAGTTTATGGACCAGACCAACCCTCTGGCCGAGCTGACTCACAAGCGCCGTATGTCCGCCCTGGGTCCCGGCGGCCTGAGCCGCGACCGGGCCTCCTTCGACGTCCGGGACGTCCACTACTCCCACTACGGCCGCCTGTGCCCCATCGAGACGCCCGAAGGCCCCAACATCGGCCTGATCTCCTACCTGGCCTCCTACGCCCGCATCAACCGCTACGGCTTCATCGAGGCCCCCTACCG
>CALXEB010000023.1 GCA_944387215.1 uncultured Flavonifractor sp.
GAGCCTATAGGCTCTGCTGGTAAAAGGCCCTAAGGGGGCCTGTGCAAACCACCGGCACGGCCGGTGGTTATGATTGCGATGGAGGGGCGTTAATCGTAGGAGCAGACCAGAATTCCGGCAGCGTCATAGCCCCGGCAGCGGATGCAGGCGGAGCCGCCGAAGCCGCCATCGGAGGTTTCGGGCATCAGGCCGGAGACCGGGTCCCCGGCCCACACGCCGCCGCCCACGGGGCGCCATTGGATGGGGACGGCCCGCCCTGCCCATGCCGTCTCCTGGTCCTCCTGGCTGCCCGGGACCAGAAACTCCCCCTCCAGGCGGACCACAGAGGGGTCGGTGCAGAGGGCCAGGGGGACAAGATGCAGATAATTGCCGGTGCCGCTGATATCATAGTCGTCCCGCCAGAACTCGCCGGGGTCCCAGGCAACTGTGGGGGAGGTGTGGAAGGCCAGAAGCCCCTGACTGGGAAGGGACAGAGACTGCATATGGTCAGGCTGCAGGGTCCACAGGATCCCCGCCCGCCGGTCCGGCTCCGCCAGGGCGTAGGTCCCGTCGCCGTATCGAAGGACCGCCCAGCGGTCATGGCGGGCGCCGGTCTGCCCCGGCTCCACGGACCCGGAGGCCAGGAGCGCGCCGGAGGGGGAGAGACCGGCCCGCTCCGCCTGGCGGCAGGCAAGCGCCACGGTGGGCATCGGACGCTCCAGCGACAGCCAGAGCACCCACAGGGCAAAGAGGAAGAACAGAACGCTCAGCCCCAGGCAGAGGCGGGGCAGGACATATAAGCGCAGACGCGTCACGGGCGGCCTCCTTTCTGGATGCGGGGGCAGGAGTGGAAGACAGGCGGGGGAAGGGCCAGGCGGTCCAGGGCGGCGGCCAGGTCTGCCGGGGCGACGGGGCCCAGGGGATCCAGACGGCCGCCGGGGGACCAGGGGAGCACCCCGGTGCCGGCGGCCCAGTAGAGGGAGCCGTCCGCCCAGGGGGAGATGTCCTCGTAGTCATTGCACCGGGCGATCTCGGGATAAAAGGCGTCCTGCCCCAGCCAGCGGGCGTACCGGCGGAGGAGGACGGCGGCCTCCTCCCGGGTGGCGGGGCGGTCCGGGGCGAAAGCGCCGCCGCCCGCGCCGCGCACCAGGTCCTGCTCCGCGGCCCAGGCCACGGCGGGAGCGCAGGGGTCGTCCGGCGGCACGTCGGAAAAGGGGCAGTGCCCCTGGGGGGCGGGGCAGTCCTGGGTCTCCCACAGGGCGGCGGCCAGGTCCCCTCGGGCAAGGGGGGCCTCTGCCGCCCCGACGGGGGCGAGCAGGGAAAGGATCAGCAGGGCGGAGCACAGCAGGCGCATGGGGCATCCTCCTTTGGACAGGCTCAGGGGGAGGATACCATGAAATGGAAAATTATTCCGTCGAAGGGACGGGCCAGTCCGCTGTGGGGTCGTAGGCGCAGACCAGATTCCCGTCGGCGTCGTAGCCCCGGCACCAGAGGGCGGACATGCCGCCGGCGTGCCCGGCCTCGCCGGGGACTTCGGGGAGGATGGCGACGACCGCGTCCCCTACCCACACGCCGTTGCCACAGTCGTGCCAGGTGACGGGGACGGCCCGCTCCCGCCGGGCCTGCTCCGGGTCCTCCCAGCCTCCCAGCACCAGGAACTCCCCCTCCAGCCTCACCACCGAGGGGTCGGTGCAGATGGCCAGGGGGAGGGTCTCTGTGAAGGCGTCGATATTCTGGACGTCAAAGTCGCCCGGGCGAAAATCGTCGCCGTCCCAGATCACGTCATTGGCGGCCATGAGGCCCAGAAGCCCGGTGTCCTCCAGCTGGAAGGACCCGTGGACCTCGGCGGTCCACAGCAGGCCCGCCCGGCGGTCCAGGTTGGCCAGGGCATAGGTATTTCCGCCGGAGCGGAGGACGGCCCAGCGGTCGGTGCGGGAGGACCCCTGCTCCAGGGCGGCGGAGCCGGAGGCAATGAGCTGGCCGTGGGGCAGGAACGCGGCGGTCTCCGCCTGCCGGCAGGCCAGGCCCACAGTGGGCAGGGGCCGGTCCAGGGAGAGCCACAGCACCCACCCGCCGAAGAGGAGGAACAGGACGCTCAGCCCCAGGCAGATCCGGGGCAGGATGTAAAAGCGAAAACGGCTCATAGGGGCGGCACCTCCTCCGGCAGGGTGACGGTGAAGAAAACCTCTTCCCCGCCGACGGTGAAGGCGGCGGTGAACTGCCGGGCGCCGGAGGTGGGGGCGGCGAGATACAGCCAGCCCCCGGCACCGAACAGATAGGGCCGGTCTGAGTTGATACTGGCCGCGCCTGCGCCGCCTGCGCCGTCGGTCCAGGTCCCGTCCAGGTAGCAGGAGGGGACGGGGAGCCAGGGCCGGTCAGCGGAGATGGTGACCGGCACCATGATCTCACGGAGGTCTTCGCCCGGCCTGTCATAAGAGACCAGGCCGGCCTGGCCGGAAGGGGCCAGGGTGTAGCCGCCCAGACTCCCGCCGCCGGTGGAGGCGCCCTCCATGAGCAGGGCCTGGCCGGCATGCTCATACAGGTCGGGGAACCTGGGGAACGCCCCGCTGAGGGCGAGAAGGCCGGTGCCCCGGACGATGCCCAGACACAGGCCAGCCGCCAGCACCAGGGACCCGGCCAGGGCCAGCACCCTGGACAGCCGGGGCAGGGTGGGGGGATGGGCCCGGTCCAGGGCGCGGCCCAGCTCGTAGGGGTCCCCCATGGCGGCCACCGCATGCTCCGCCGCCAGGTCGGGGGCCAGTCCCTTGGCGGCCAGGGCCTCGGCGTGGTCCTCCAGGTGGGCGGTGAGCTCGGCCCGGGCCATGCGCCGGGCGGGCTCCCAGCGAATGGCGGAGCACACCTGGGCGCAGAAGGTGTCAAATCGGATGGTCGGCATAGGTTCACCTCAGTTCATAGCGGCTCTCCCAGGATTCCGGGACGGGAGACTGGTAGACCAGCGCTCCCGCAGCGTCGTAGCCCCTGACCTGGAGGTCCTCCGGGTAGTGGGCGCACAGGCCGGACATGGAGTAGGAGAACAGAAAACAGTTCTCTGCCCGCCGGACCTGATCGGCGGAGAGCAGATAAAAGCCGGTATCGCCTTCGTCGCTGGCGGGGAAGACAACCTCTGTCCGAACGATCTCCGAGGCGTTGGAGATGACCAGGATAAGCCCGTTGTCTGTGCGGTCCACCACCAGGGGGCCAGGTCGGCCGTTACGTCGTACTCGTCATAGCGGGCCAGGAGATGGCCCAGCCCGGCCGTATCCTGGAAGACGGGAGGGGCGGCCAGAGCGGTGAGCGTTTGAACGGTCTGGGGCAGGCTGACCAGCAGGACCATGGCCGCAGAGACCACACGGCCCGACGGAACCAGACCTGGAACCACCCCAGAAGGGGGTTGTGGCTTTGGTCCAGCGCCCGGCCGATGGCCTCCGGGTCCCCCATGGCGGCCACGGCCCGCGCCTGCGCCTCCTCCGGGGTCAGGGCGGGGTCCCGCTCCCGCAGGGCGTCCACCCGGTCCTCCAGGTGGGCGGCCAGCTCGGCGGAAATGGCGGCGCGGTCCGGCGTGAAGCGCACCTGGACGCACACCCTGGCGCAGAAGTCCCGGATGGGAGAGCCGGGGGCGGCCATCAGGCCAGGGCCGGGGCCGTCCCGGCCAGCACCGCGTTGACCGCCTGGGAAAAGGCGGTCCACTCCTGCTTTTTGTCCTCCAGCAGCCGCAGGCCGCCCTTGGTGATATGGTAGTACTTCCGCATCCGGCCCGTGGGGGCCTCCTTTTCGTAGGAGGTCACCGCCTTTTCCTTCTCCAGGTTGTGGAGGATGGGGTAGAGGGTGCCCTCCTTCATGGAAAAGGTGTGGTCGCTGCGCTCCTCCAGCTGGGCGATCATCTGGTAGCCGTACATGTCCTCTGACGCCAGCAGGGAGAGCACCAGCAGGGCGGCGCTGCCGTTGAGCAGGGATCGGTCCGCTTTCATAACTGGGATCCTCCTTTCAAAAGTAATACCTCGAGTTTCTAGGTGTATTATACCTAGAAACTCGAGGTATGTCAACAGTGGATCTATTTCATTCGCCCGTGGAGCGGCTGTCCCTGCCGCCAGCGCCTCAGGTTGTCCAGAAACAGGGCGGACAGGTTGGAGAGGGTGAGGGCCATGTGGTCGTAGCCCCCTGCGGTGTGGGGGGTGATGAGGACCCGGGGGGCGTCCCACAGCGGATGGTCCGGGGGGAGCGGCTCCGGGTCGGTCACATCCAGGGCGGCCCCCAGCAGACGGCCGGAAGAGAGGACCTCCGCCAGGGCGGCGCAGTCCACGGCGGTGCCCCGGCCGGCGTTGAGCAAAACGGCGTCGGGGCGCAGGGAGAGCAGGCGGCGGCGGTCCATCAGGCCCGCGGTCTCCGCCGTGTGGGGGAGGACCAGGGCGACCACGTCCGCCTGGGGGAGCAGACCGTCCAGGGCGGAGAGGGGAAAGGCCTGGTCAAAACCCTCCGCAGGCCGATCGGAGCGGTGCAGGCCCAGGACCCTGGCCGCGCCCAGGGCCCGGCACAGCCGGGCAAAGGCGGAACCGATATCCCCCGTCCCGCCCACCAAAACGGTCTTGCCGTGGAGGGACTGGACGGGGCCCAGATCCTCCCAGGTATGGCGGTGCTGCCGGTCCCGGTAGCCGGGCAGACGCTTGTAGACGGCCAGCAGCATGGCCAGCATATGCTCGGCCACGGCGGGGCCGTAAGCTCCGGCGGCACAGGTGAGGACCACGCCCCGGGGCAGCACGCCGGGGACCAGGTAGGGGTCCACCCCGGCATTCCAGCTCTGTACCCACTTCAGACGGGGAAAGCGCTTCAGGTCCGCCGGGGGCACATAGCCCATGAGGATGGTGGTCCGCGCCCGCCAGTCCGCCGGGATGTCCGCGGCGCCCCGGCGGTCATGGGTGGGCAGAAAGAGATGTTCATCCTCCGGCGCGGCGGCGCGGAAGGCGTCCTGCTGCTCCGCCGTCAGGGGGAGCAGGTGGAGAATGGTTTCCATGGGGGCCTCCTTTGTGAAGATAGGGAGCAGGGGCGCACACGCAGGTGCGCCCCTACAGGGAAGTGGGCTGGTTTAAGGGTAGGGGGCGGGATATGGAAGGGAAGCGCCTGTAGGGGGGCTGTCCCCGCCCGCGGGCGGATGATATCCGCCCCTACGGAGCAGGCGCACTGGGCCGCCGCGCCCCACGCAAGCCAGCTTGCGCGGGGACCCGGAGGGATTTGATTTTGGTATCGCGGGGCGAAAGTGAATTCCGCCCCGCTCCGCCGCATTTGCGGCGGAGCGCCGGATGGCGGGCAAGAGGGCGGCGGGAGAGTCCCTGCCAAACTGCCGCTGTTTTTACTTAATGGTAATCAGCAGCTCGCCGGCCTTGACGGAGCCGCCCTCTTTGATGAACACCTGGTCCACGGTGCCCGCCATGCGGGCCACCACGCTGGTCTCCATCTTCATGGCCTCGATGACGGCCAGCACCTGGTTGGCCTCCACCTGGTCGCCGGGCTTGACGTTGACCTTGGACACCATGCCGGGGATGGAGGCGCCCACCTGGCTCTTGTCCGAGGGGTCGGCCAGGGCGGTGTGCTTTACCTGGGCCTGGGCGGCCTTGTCGGGCACCGCCACCTCCCGGCGCATGCCGTTGAGCTCGAACTGCACGTTGCGGGTGCCGTCCTCGTTCAGGTCCCCCAGCCCCACGTACTTGATGACCAGGGTCTTGCCGTCCTCGATGTTGATCTTGTTGGTCTCGCCCAGGGCCATGCCGTTGAAGAACACATGGCTGCCCATGCGCATGATATAGCCGTACTCCTGCCGGTGGCGGTAGAAGTCCTCCACCACCTTGGGATAGAGGCACCAGGAGATGACGTTGTGGTCGTCGGCGGCGGGGTAGAACTTGCGGACCTCCTCCCGGGCCTTGTCGAAGTCGATGGGAGGGAGCAGCTCGCCGGGGCGGCAGGTGATGGGCTCCTCCCCCTTGAGGACCACCTTCTGCAGGTCCTCCGGGAAGCCCCAGGCGGGCTGGCCCATCATGCCCTTGAAGTAGCTCACCACACTGTCGGGGAAGGTGAGGGCCTCCCCCCGCTCCACGATGTTCTCGGGGGTCAGGTTGTTCTGCACCATGAAGATGGCCAGGTCGCCCACCATCTTGGAGGAGGGGGTCACCTTCACGATGTCCCCCAGCATGTGGTTGACCTTGACATACATCTCCTTGACGTCCTCGAACTGGTGGCCCAGGCCCAGGCTCTCCACCTGGCTTTTCAGGTTGGTGTACTGGCCGCCGGGCATCTCGTAGCGGTAGATGTCGGTGGAGGGGTTCTTGATGCCCGCCTCGAACTGGCTGTACCGCTGCCGCACGTCGGCCCAGTAGTCACTGAGCTTCTGCAGCTTCTCCGGGTCCAGGCCGGTGTCCCGCTCCTGGCCCTGGAGGGCGGTGACCACCGCGTTCAGGGAGGGCTGGCTGGTGGTGGAGGACATGGAGTCGATGGCGCAGTCCACGATGTCCACCCCCGCCTCGGCGGCCATGAGGTAGGCGGCCACCTGGTTGCCCGAGGTGTCGTGGGTGTGCAGGTGGACGGGGATGCCGATCTCCTGCTTCAGGGCGGACACCAGCTTCTTGGCGGCGTAGGGCTTCAGCAGGCCGGACATGTCCTTGATGCACAGCAGGTGGGCCCCCCGCTTCTCCAGCTCCTTGGCCATGTCCACGTAGTATTTCAGGGTGTACTTGTCCCGCTTGGGATCCAGGATGTCGCCGGTGTAGCACACGGTGGCCTCGCACAGCTTGCCCTGCTTGAGCACCTCGTCCATGGCCACCTCCATGCCGGGGATCCAGTTCAGGGAGTCAAAGATGCGGAACACGTCGATGCCGCCCTTGGCCGCCTCCCGGATGAAGGCGCGGATGAGGTTGTCGGGGTAGTTGGTGTAGCCCACGGCGTTGGCGCCCCGCAGCAGCATCTGGAAGGGAATGTTGGGGATCTTCTCCCGCAGCAGCCGCAGCCGCTCCCAGGGGGACTCGTGGAGGAAGCGGTAGGCCACGTCGAAGGTGGCGCCGCCCCACATCTCCAGGGAGAAGCAGTCGTTGAGGATCTCCGCCGTGCCCTCGGCGGCCTTCACCATGTCCCGGGTGCGCACCCGGGTGGACAGCAGGGACTGGTGGGCGTCCCGCATGGTGGTGTCGGTGATGAGCAGCTTCTTCTGCCCCAGCACCCAGTCCCGCACCGCTTCAGGGCCCTTCTCGTCCAGCAGCTGCTTGAGGCCGGTGCATTTGGGCGGGGTATTTTCGTAGGGCGGGAAGCGGGGGATATCCAGCTGGAGCCGCTCGGCAGAGGGGTTGTCCACCTGGATCTGGGCGATATACTTGAGGATCTTGGTGGCCCGGTCCCGCCCGGTGTCAATGTCGAAGAGCTCAGGGGTCTCGTCAATGAACTTGGTGTGGCACTTGCCGGCGATGAAGGTGGGATGGGCCAGGATGTTGGAGATGAAGGGGATGTTGGTCTTGACGCCCCGGACGTGCTCCTCGCTGATGGCCCGCATGGCCTTGCGGCACACCCCCTCAAAGGTGTTGTCCCAGGAGGTGACCTTTACCAGCAGGGAGTCATAGTAGGGGGAGATCTCCGCGCCGGTGTAGGCGTTGCCGCCGTCCAGACGGACGCCGAAGCCGCCGCCGGAGCGGTAGGCGGTGATCTTGCCGGTGTCGGGGGCGAAGTTGTTGGCCGGGTCCTCGGTGGTCACCCGGCACTGCAGGGCATAGCCGTTCATGCGCACCGCGTCCTGGCTGGGAATGCCGATGGCGGGGGTGGACAGGGGCCGGCCCTCGGCGATCAGGATCTGGGAGCGCACCAGGTCCACGCCGGTGACCATCTCGGTGACGGTGTGCTCCACCTGGATGCGGGGGTTCATCTCGATGAAGTAGTGGTCCCCGTTCTTGTCCACCAGGAACTCCACCGTACCGGCGGAGACGTAGCCCACGTGCTTTGCCACTTTGACCGCGTCCTCGTAGAGCTTCTGCCGGGTGGCTTCGGGCACGGAGAAGGCGGGGGCGAACTCCACCACCTTCTGGTAGCGGCGCTGGAGGGAGCAGTCCCGCTCGAACAGGTGGACCACGTTGCCGTACTGGTCGCCCAGGATCTGCACCTCGATGTGCTTGGGCTCCACCAGGTACTTCTCGATGAAGATGTCCTCGTTGCCGAAGGCCTTCTTGGCCTCGCTCTTCACCAGGTTGAAGGCGGGAATGACCTCCTCCGGCGTGTCGCACCGGCGCATGCCCCGGCCGCCGCCGCCGCCGGCGGCCTTCAGGATGATGGGGAAGCCGTAGGAAACGGCCTTCTCCAGCGCCTCCTCGCCGCTCTTGAGGGGCTCGGCCGAGCCGGGGATGGTGGGCACGTTGCAGGCCTTGGCGATGGCCTTGGCGGTGAGCTTGTCCCCCATCTGGGCCAGGATCTTGGAGGAGGGGCCGATAAAGGTGATGCCCGCCTCCTCGCAGGCCCGGGCGAAGTCGGCGTTCTCGCTGAGGAAGCCGTAGCCGGGGTGGATGGCGTCCACGTTGCGCCGCTTTGCCAGGTCGATGATGCCGTCGATGTCCAGGTAGGCCCCCAGGGGGGACTTGTTCTCCCCGATGAGGTAGGCCTCGTCCGCCTTGGTGCGGAAGAGGGCGAAGGTGTCCTCATTGGAGTACATGGCCACCGTGTGCAATCCCAGGTCGTAGCAGGCCCGGAACACCCGGATGGCGATCTCCCCCCGGTTGGCCACCAGGACCTTGTTGAAGGTGCGTTCCGCCATGCGATCCTTCCTTTCTGAATCAAATTCGTTTTTTTCCGTCAAAAAAGCGACAAATCCACCAGGGGCGCCCCGCGCCCCGCCGCTGCCTGGAACGACTTTGTCCCGAAGAACGGATGGCTGTCGCACAGTTCTGGTCCCATTATATCGGAATGGGGACATTTTTGCAATCACTTTTCTTGCTGATTGCAAAACTTGGGCGGGAAGCACAGAGCATCACCGCCGTCGCAGCGGCTCTTTGCGGCACCTTTACCGCCGAAAGGGGGGCGCCGGAGGGGAACTGGGCAATTGAAAAGGGGCGGGGAAGATGCTATACTGAAAAAAACGCCCGCCGGACGGCGGGAGACAGGAGGAGCGGGTATGACCATCCGGGAGCTGAAGATAGGCGACCAGGCCAGCACAGCCAAAACCATTTCGGAGAGCGACGTGTATCTGTTTGCCGGCATCACCGGGGATCACAACCCGGCCCATGTCAACGAGGTCTATGCCAGCCAGACCCGGTTTGGCCGCCGGATCGCCCACGGGATCCTCAGCGCCGGGCTGATCTCGGCAGTGCTGGCCATGAAGCTGCCCGGGCCCGGCGCCATCTATCTGGGGCAGGAGCTGAAATTTGTCCGGCCGGTGTACTTCGGAGACACCATCACCGCCACCTGCACGGTGTCCGAGCTGCTGCCGGAGAAGAACATCGCCCGGCTGGAGACGGTCTGCACCAATCAGGACGGGGCCGTGGTCATCAAGGGCACGGCCACTGTCATGCCACCCAGCGCTGCCTGAGGGACACGCCGCGCCAAGGCGGAAAGGGGGAGGAAAATGTCCCTGACGCTGAATACCGCCCTGCGGGAGCTGCCCGGCGTGGGCCAGGCCCGGGCGAAGGCCCTGGCGAAGCTGGGCCTGGAGACGGCGGGGGATCTGCTGGCCTGGTATCCCCGCAGCTATGAGGACCGGCGGGCCTTCTCCACCATTGCCTCCGCCCCGGCGGATCTGCCGGTGTGCCTGGAGGTGATGGCGGCGGAGGAGCCCCGGCTGTCCTATATCCGCAAGGGGCTGGAGCTGGTGAAGGTCCGCCTGGTGGACGACACGGGCAGCCTGACGGCCACCTTCTTCAACCAGACCTATATGAAAAACGCCCTGCGCCGGGGGGAGAGCTACATCGTCTACGGAAAGGTGGAGGGCCTCCCCGGCCGGCGGCAGATGACCAACCCGGTGTGCGAGCGGGCGGACCGGGCCCGGTTCACCGGGTGCATCCTGCCGGTCTATCCCCTGACAAAGGGTATCTCCAACAACCTGATGGCGGCTCTGGCCCGGCGATGCGTGGAGGGGTGCGCCGGGCAGGTGGAGGAGACGCTGCCCCAGGCCCTGCGGCAGGAGCACGCCCTGGCCGGGGTGGAATTCGCCTGCCGGAACATCCATTTCCCCGCCGACGAGGAGACCCTGGCCCTGGCCCGGCGGCGGCTCATTTTCGAGGAGCTGTTCTCCCTCACCTGCGGCCTGGCCCTGCTGCGCACGCGGAGGGACGGGGAGGCGGGACCCGCCTTCTCCGCCCCGCCCATGGAGCAGTTCCTCTCCCTGCTGCCCTTTTCCCTCACCGGGGCCCAGCGGCGGACCATGGAGGAGATGGCCGCCGACATGGCTGCCGGCCCCCCCATGAACCGGCTGGTCCAGGGGGACGTGGGCTCGGGCAAGACCATGGTGGCCGCCTGGGGGGCCTGGCTGGCGGCGAAAAACGGCTATCAGTGCGCCCTCATGGCCCCCACGGAGCTGCTGGCCGAGCAGCACTTCCGCTCCCTCTCCCCCCTGCTGGAGCAAGCGGGGCTGCGGACGGGCCTGCTCACCGGGGCGGTAAAGGGAAAGGCCAGGAAAGAACTGCTTTCCGCCCTGGCCGGCGGGGAGATCGACCTCATCATCGGCACCCACGCCCTGCTCAGCGATGGGGTGGCGTACGCCAGACTGGGCCTGGTGGTCACCGACGAGCAGCACCGCTTCGGCGTGGCCCAGCGGGCGGCCCTGGCCGCCAAGGCCTGGGCCACGCCGGGGGCCCCGTCGCAGACGGGGCGCCGCGCAAGCGGCGAAGGCCGGGGGGATTCACTTCCCCCGGCCGCAAATGAAATCGGCCTGGGGGCCCCCGCGCTGCGGGAGCAGCGTGGGGATGCCCAAAGAGCGGCGCTGTCGGCCAAGGCCCAGAACCCGCCCCACGTGCTGGTGCTCTCCGCCACCCCCATTCCCCGCACCCTGTCCCTGGCCATCTACGGGGATCTGGATGTGTCGGTCATTGACGAGCTGCCCCCCGGACGCAGCCCGGTGGAGACCTATATCATCGGGGAGAGCAAGCGGCAGCGGATGTACGGCTTTGTACGCAGGCTGGTGGGCGAGGGCCGGCAGGCGTACATCGTCTGCCCCGCCGTGGAGGAGGCGGAGGAGCCGGGGCCGGAGGGCCGGGACTTCCGGGGCCTGACGGAGCCGCCGCGGCCGGAGGAGGGCCTGAAGGCCGCCGTCCCCTATGCCCGGCAGCTCCAGGAGGAGGTCTTCCCCGATCTGCGGGTGGGCCTGGTCCACGGGAAGATGAAGCCCCGGGACAAGGACGCGGTCATGGCCGCCTTTGCCCGGGGGGAGCTGGACGTGCTGGTGTCCACCACCGTTATCGAGGTGGGGGTGGACGTGCCCAACGCGGCGCTGATGGTGGTGGAAAACGCCGACCGCTTCGGCCTGAGCCAGCTCCACCAGCTCCGGGGCCGGGTGGGCCGGGGAAAGCACCAGTCCTACTGCGTGCTGGTGACCGGTACCCGCAGCCCGGAGAGCATGGAGCGCCTGCGGGCCCTGAAGGCCACCAACGACGGCTTTCAGATCGCCGAGGAGGACCTGCGCCTGCGGGGCCCCGGCGACTTCTTCGGCCGGCGGCAGCACGGCCTGCCCCAGCTGCGCGTGGCCGACCTGGCGGGGGACATGCGGGTGCTCAAGGAGGCCCAGCAGGCCGCCCGGGCGCTGCTGGAGGCCGACCCCGGCCTCCGAAGGCCGGAACACGCCCCCCTGCTGGGGCGGGTGCGGAAGCTTTTTGCCGACCATGGAGATATGTTCAACTGAAGAAAAGGAGGACGCAGAATGTATCGCTACCGCTACGTCAGGGTGACCGGCGAGGGCGTCGCGGCGACCAAGTTCCAGGAGCACCGGGAACTCATCGACCGCTGCGCCGCGGAGGGCTGGCGCTTTGCCGGCTGGGTGCCTGCCCATATCACACGGGGAAGCATCGAACAGATCGATCTGATATTTGAACAGGAAGCAGAGGAAGAGACATGACCAGAATGGAAGAGACCCGGGGCCTGCGGGCCCGGACGGACGTACATTTCAACTGCTGCCAGGCGGTGCTGGTGCCCTTTGCTCAGGCCTGCGGGCTGGACAGGGACACCGCGTTCCGGCTGGGGGGCAACTTCGGCTCCGGCATGCGCCACGGCTCCACCTGCGGGGCGGTGACCAGCGCGCTGATGGTGCTGGGCCTGGCGGGCAAGGGCGCCGACGAGGCCGCCCAGTTCATGCGCCGCTTTCGGGAGAGGAACCGGGCCCTGGACTGCGCCGATCTGCTGCGCATGGCCAGGGAGAACGGCGAGGAGCGCAAGCCCCACTGCGACCGCATGGTGTACGACGCGGTGGAGATCCTGGAGGATCTGATGAAATAACGGAGCGAAACGATAACAGCGGGCGCCGGCCAAAGGCCGGCGCCCGCTGTGCTGTTGTGCGTGTCTGCCTGTCGGGCGTGATATCTCCCGGCGCGCCGGCCCTCGGGCCGCGGGCGCACGGTGTGCGCCCCTACGGAATGGCCAGGGCGAGGGGCGCCTGGAGGTAGGTGCGGCGGGTGAAGCAGAGGCCCATTTCAATGGTGTCCCAGGGGTAATTGGAAAAACTGTGTTCCTCAATGAAATACCCCTCGGGGAGCGGCTGCTCGTCGGGGGTGCCCCACCACAGCGCGTCGGCGTCGTAATGGCTCATCCCCAGGGAGTCCACATTCGTGCCGTCGGGGGCACGATAGGACATGGGACAGATCTGGTAAAAGAGATAGTGGGTCTCGTCGGCTCCGGGGGACTGGGGGCCGTAGAAGGCAACAGACACCGTCCCGTTTCCCTCGCGGCGGGCGCTGACGCTGATCCCCTCGGGGGGCTCCGCCAGGGCCTCCCCGGTGTTCAGATCGACGGGCAGATACTCTCGGCCTTTCTCCAGCCATTCCACCCCGGTGATGTGGAGAGTGAACTCCCGGGAGGGGGAGAAGAAGGGGCTTTCGAACCAGTAGGAGGCCCCCCAGGACACCGTGCCGCTGGCGGAGCCGTCCTCATAGCGGTTGCCCAGCCCGTCCGTCAGATAGAAATCCAGGCCGCCGAGGGTTTCGGCGTTGTCCGGATCCTCCTCCAGCAGCAGGCGGGCGTGGGCAGGATACAGCTCCAGGGTATCCACATAGATGCGGTTGCCGTCCAGCTCCAGCCACTGCCCCACCTCTATTATCTCCCCCTGGGAGGACAGGGCGGTGTCCAGGGGAAATGCAAACTCCACCACGGCGTCCGGCTCCCGCAGGCCGGAGCGCCACGACACCTGGCAGGTTAGATGGAGCACCTGGGGCAGGACGGCGTCCGGCCGGCTGGCGGTGAGGGAAAAGGCGTTGGACAGGACGCCGGGTTCTATGCTCTGGGAGCTGGCGGAGTACCCCTCCAGCTTGTTCCCCTCCCCGTCGGTGCAGGTGGGGTGGACCATCACATGGGTCATCTCCTCCGGGCCGGTGACGGTGACGAAGAAGAGCAGCTGCCCCCGGTCGGGGATGAGATACTCCAGGTTGACGGTGATGCCGTTGTCGGTCCGGCTCTGGCCGATATACTGGACGTAGTCGTGCTCCACCGCCGTTTTCAGGCTGGGGGAGAAGGCCACGGCGGCGGCCAGCTCCTTCAGGATTGGGACCCTCCCGCAGGCCAGGGCGAAGGGGGTCCACAGGTTCACCGCCAGCACGAAGGCGGCAAAGACCGCCGCCGCGCTGCCGGCGGGGGCAAGGCACCGGCGCAGCCGGAGCCGGCGGCGCTTTGCCTTCGCCCGGCCCACCGTCCCGGCCAGGGCGGGGGGCAGCTCCTCCAGGTCCCGGAGGAGGGCGGTATATTCTTCCGTTCTGTCCATAGTTCAATCCTCCTCGGTCAGTTCCAGCCGCAGCAGGGCCAGGGCCCTCCGCTGCCGGGTGGACACGGTGCCCGGCGGCAGTCCCAGGGCCCGGGCGGTCTCCGCCAGGGTGAGGCCCTGGAAGTACCGCAGCACCACCACCGCCCGCAGCTCCCCCGGCAGGCGGCGGATGGCCTCCCGCAGGGGGAGGGCGTCGAATTCCTCCGCCGCCGTCTCGGGCAGCTCCGCCACCGCCAGCTCCCGCCTCCTCCGGCGCAGCTCGGTGTTGCAGGCGTTGAGGAGGATGCGGGTGAGCCAGGTGTCGAAAAACTCCGGCTGGCGGAGCTTTTTGTAGTGGAGCAGGCCCCTGTACACCGCCTCGTCCACCGCGTCCACGGCGGGGGCCTCGCCCCCCAGATAGAGCAGGGCGGCCCGGTACAGCCGGGGCTTGAGGGCCTCGGCCCGCTGGATGTATTCCTGTTCCGTCAAGGGTGGCGCCCCCCTTTCTGCCCATTAGACGGTTTCGGGGCGGGGTTTCATTGCGGAGAAGAGGAATATTTTTGACGAGGGACCTCGGCATGTCGCAGCCGGGCGTTCCATTGAGGTCAGATCAGGGCGGCCATGTCCGGGGGGAGGGGGGAGTCCCACGCCATGGGCGCTTCGGTGACCGGGTGGCGGAGGGTCAGCCGGGCGGAGTGCAGGGCGGGGCGGGAGATGAGGGCTTTGTCCTCCGTGCCGTAGAGGAAGTCCCCGGTGAGGGGGCAGCCGATGTGGGCCATATGGACCCGGATCTGGTGGGTGCGGCCGGTGTCCAGCTCCAGCTCCACCAGGGCGCGGCCGTTGGCGGTTTTCAGGGTGCGGTAGGCGGTGACCGCCCGCTGGCCGGCGGGGTCCACCCGCCGCTCCACCAGGGAGTCCGGCGACCGGCCGATGGGGGCGTCGATCACCCCGGCGGCGGGGTTCGGGACCCCGTCGCACACCGCCAGGTAGATGCGGCGGAAGGCGGGGGTGTGGAGCTGGAGCTTGAGCCGCTCCTGGGCGTGGGGGTGCCTGGCAACCACCATGAGCCCTGAGGTGCCCCGGTCCAGCCGGTGGACCAGGTGGACGTCGGCGGCCACCCCCGCCTGCCGGTAGTGAAAGGCGATGAAATTGCACAGGGTGTCGGCGTAGTGCCCGGGGCCGGGGTGGACGGAGAGGCCCGGGGCCTTGTTGATCACCAGGATGTCCCCGTCCTCGTATACGATGTCCAGGGGGCCGGGCGTGGGCACCATGTCCAGCCGGGGGTGGGGGTCGGATACCAGCACCGAGAGGGTCTGCCCTGCGCTGACCCGCTGCCCGGTGATGGCCCGGGTCCCATCCAGCAGGATGCCGTCCTCCGTCCACTTGGCCCGGCGGACCGCCGAGCCGGACAGGCGGAGGACCTGCCGGAGGAGCGTGTCGATCTTCTCCCCCGCCTGGGCCGCCGTAACGGTAAGTTCCAGACGGCGGGGAAACTGTCCTGCCATGGCCTGTCCCTCCTCTGCTGTGATCTTGTCAAGTATACCACCGCGGCCCCATCTTTTCAAACGGCGGGTTTTGTAGTATAATGCTCCAAAACGGCGATGCCACGGAAGCGAGGTGCCCTTGATGGCGGAGAAACTGGGCATTTACATCCACATTCCCTTTTGCCGCAGCAAGTGCGATTACTGCGACTTCTACTCCCTGGCGGGACGGGAAGCGCGCATGGACGATTACCAGAAGGCCCTGCTGGCCCATATGAAGGAGACCGCCCCTCTCACCAGAGGGTCCCAGGTGGACACGGTATACTTTGGCGGGGGGACCCCCAGCTACTACGGGGAGAAGCGGCTGAAGGGCCTGCTGCGGGCGGTCTCCAAGTGGTTCGACCTGGCCAAGGACGCGGAGATCACCGTGGAGTGCAACCCGGACAGCGTGGACAGGAAGATGCTTCTCTCCCTGCGGCGGGCGGGGGCCAACCGCATCTCCCTGGGGGTCCAGTCCGCCCACCCCTGCGAATTGCAGAGCCTGCACCGCCCCCACGATTTCGACCAGGTCCTTGCGGCGGTGAAGGCCTCCCGGGCGGCCAAATTCAAAAACCTGAGCCTGGATCTGATCTATGGCCTGCCGGGGCAGGGCCTGGCAGGCTGGCAGGACACGGTGGAGCAGGTGCTGGCCCTGGAGCCGGAGCACCTGAGCTGCTACGGGCTGAAGGTGGAGCCGGGCACCCCCCTGGACGACCGGGTGGTCCGGGGCGAAAAGCTGCCCGACGACGACATGCAGGCCGACATGTACCTGTGGGCGGTGGACCGGCTGGCCCAGGCGGGCTACCGGCAGTATGAGATCTCCAACTTCGCCCGGGCGGGGTTCCAGTCCCGCCACAACCTGAAATACTGGATGGGCCGGCCCTATGTGGGTTTTGGCCCCGGGGCCCACTCCGACTTCGGCGGCCGGCGGTACTCCTTTGTCCGGGACCTGGAGGGATACATCTCCGGCGTGCTGGGAGGCGGGACGGTCATCGACCAGTCGGAGCTCATCCCCCAGCGGGAGCGGGGGAGCGAGTACCTGATGCTCCGCCTGCGCACCACCCGGGGCATCGAAGAGTGGGAGTACCGGCGGGAGTTCTTCATGAATTTCGACCCCATCGAGCAGAAGCTGGAGGAATACGAGCGCCAGGGCTGGGCCGAGCGGCACGACCGCCGGTGGAATCTGACGGCCAAGGGATTTCTGGTCTCCAACCAGCTCATCGGAGAGCTGCTGACAGTCCAGGAGGAGGCCACGCTGGAGAAGGTGCTGCCCCGGCTGAAGCAGGGGCGGCTGGAAATTGAGGCGGAACAGTAGCGCGAGCCTCCTCCTGCCGCGCCCGGTGGACAAAACCATAAGAAACCTGCCCCCGCCTGTTTACAGGCGGGGGTTTTTGTGTTAACATAATGCGCATAGCAGCCATTGACGCACGCATAGGAGGAGCAGCATGAGAAATTTGACCCGGCGGGGGGCGGCCCTGGGGCTGGCCCTGACGATGACCATAACGGCGGCCTCGGCCTCCAACGCGCTGGGATGGGACCTACATAAAAGCCAGGTACCCATCTCCCAGGGGACCACGCTGGAGAAGGGCCACTTTTGGAGCGATACGTACAGCGACCTGCGCACGGAGTACTTTGTCAGCTATGCGCCCAATGAAAACGTGACGCCCGCGGTGTCCTACGGGGACTACATCGTCTCCCGGGCCGCCCTCTCCTCCATGGCGGAGAGCCTGGAGAGCCAGGGGAAGCGGGTGGTGTCCGGCCTCAACGGGGACTGGTACGTCATGGCCACCGGGGCCACCACCGGCCTGGTGATCACCGACGGGGTGGTGCGGGCCACGCCTTATTATTCCACCGCCTGGGCCATCGGCTTCCGGGAGGACGGCACCGCCTTCATCGGCCAGCCGAACGTTTCCGCCTCGGTGACCTTCGGCGGGCAGGAGCGCAGGCTTACCGGCGCCATCAACAAGGTGCGCAAGGTGCTGGGCAGCGACGGCACCGGCGGGCTCACCCTGCTCACCTCCGACTTTGCGTCCACCACCCAGAACACCCAGGCGGGGGTGGACGTGGTGCTGGTCCCGGCGGACGACGGCACGGGGCAGTACTCCGACCAGCCCCGCATCAACCAAAAGACCCGCTATGTGGTGGAGCAGGTGCTGGAGTCCACCGGCAGCATCGCCATCCCTGAGGGGAAGGCGGTGCTCACTCTGAACGGCTCGGACGACGCGGCGCTGCTGGCCGCCCTGCGGGCCCTCCAGCCGGGGGACGAGGTGGTCCTCTCGCTCACCGCCGGCGAGCAGTGGGAGCAGGCGGTCCAGGCCCTGGGGGGCGTGGATCGGATCCTGTCTGACAGCCAGGTGGCTTCGGGGCTGGACACCTCCCGCACCGCCTGCTCCGCCGTGGGCATCAAGGCCGACGGCACCCTGGTGTTCTACGCCATGGACGGCCGGCAGAGCGGGTACAGCGTGGGGGCAACTATTTCCCAGGTGGCCCAGCGGCTGGCCGAGCTGGGGTGCGTGGAGGCCATCAGCATGGACGGCGGCGGCTCCACCACCATCGGGGCCACCTACCCGGACCAGGAGGGGATGCAGGTGGTGAACCGGCCCTCCGAGGGGACGGAGCGGGCCAACTCCACCGCCATTTTTCTCACCACCGACCTGGAGCCCACCGGGGAGCTGGCGGGGTACTATGTGACCCCCGGCGATGACATCCTGCTGGCGGGGGCCCAGGTGCAGCTCTCCGCCGTGGGGCTGGACAGCGCCTACTACACCATGGACGCCGGAAGCGCCGTGAGCTGGAGCGTGGCCAGCGGCGGCGGCACGGTGGACGCAAACGGCCTGTATACCGCCGGGACGGAGAGCGGCTCGGTCCAGGTGACCGCCGGGGACGGGACCTATTCGGGCACGGCCTGGCTCACGGTGGTGTCCACCCCGGACAGCATTACCGTCGCGGAGGAGGAGAGCGGGGAGAGCATCACCTCCCTGAACCTGCTCCCCGGCCAGCAGGTGGACCTGACCGCCTCGGCCGTCTGGCGCAACCTGGACCTCACCGCCCAGGACGGGTGCTTCACCTGGGCCGTCCAGGGGGCGGCGGGTACGGTGGACCAGAGCGGGCTGTTCACCGCCTCCGCCAGCAGCGCCAGCGGGACCCTCACCGTGACGGCGGGGGACACGACGGTGAGCATCCCGGTCTCCGTGGCCGGCCACGTCACCACCCTGGCCGACGGGGAGGGGGACCTGAGCGCCTTTACGAGCACGGATACCGCCACGGTGGCGGCGGAGACCAACTTGGAATACGTCCACAACGGGCGGGGCAGCCTGCGGGTGGACTACCAGGCCGGCCAGACCGGCGCGGCCCGGCTGGAGACGGACCTGGCCATCCCCGAGGGGGAGAACTGGCTGAGCCTGTGGGTGTACGGCGACGGGTCGGGCAATACCCTGATGGGGAGCGCGGATGAGGAGAGCTTCCTCCTCACCGCCCTGGACTTCACCGGCTGGCAGCGGGTGATCGCGGAGCTGCCCGAGGGGGCGGAGACCTTCACCGGCCTGTCGGTGGTATACGGCGGCGGAGAGGGGCAGCAGAGCGGAACCATCTGGCTGGACCAGCTCACCTCCGCCAACGAGCGGGTGGAGGACAACGCCGCCCCCTCCGTCACCCTGACGGTGAACGGCACCACCCTCACCGCCGCGGTGGAGGACGACGTGGACCGCACCATCGCGGAGGAGAGCCTGACCCTGACCTATGACGGCCAGGCCCTGGACTTCACCTGGAGCGAGGCCTCCGGCGCCCTGACGGCCACTCTCCCCGCCGGCGACGGCGGCTACCACCGGGTGACCCTCACCGCCGGCGACGCCAGCGGCAACCTGGGCCGGGCCTCGGCGGACATCTCGCCCTCCGCGGCCCGCACCTCCCCCTTCGGGGACATGACGGGCCACTGGGCGGAGCAGTACGCCACCTTCCTCTATGACCAGGGCATCTCCCAGGGTACCGGGGGGGATGTGCCCCAGTACCAGCCGGACAGGAGTATCACCCGGGCGGAGTTCTTCGCCATGGCGGCCAACTGGCTGGGGGTGGATCTGACCCGGTACGAGAGCGTGGAGCTGCCCTTTGCCGACGCGGGGGACATTCCCGCCTGGGCCCTGCCCCAGATCAAGGCGGTGTACAGCCTGGGCCTGCTCCAGGGCACCGAGACCGCCGCCGGGGAGCTGCTGTGCAATCCCCTGGCCACCATCAGCCGGGCGGAGGCCATCACCCTGCTGGGCCGCACCCAGGCCAGGGGGTATGCCGAGGACGACCTGTCCGCCTTTACCGACGCCGACCAGGTGCCCCAGTGGGCGGCCTCCTATATCAAGACCCTGGTGGCCCAGGGCGTGGTCAACGGCACCAACGACCAGATCCGCCCCGGCGGTCTGCTCACCCGGGGCGAGGTGGCCAAGCTGCTGTACGGGATGCTGTGAAAAGACCGAAAGCTGTGAATGCGGAAGGAGAGCGTGTTATGCTGATGGTTTGGTATCCGAAGTGCTCCACCTGCCAGAAGGCCCTGGCCTGGCTGCGGGACAGGGGGATCGAGCCGGAGACGCGGGACATCAAGAGCCAGCGCCCCACCCGGGAGGAGCTGGCGCGGTGGCACCGGCTCAGCGGGCTGCCCCTGAAGCGGTTTTTCAACACCAGCGGCCTGCAGTACAAGGCCCTGGGGCTGAAGGAGAAGCTGCCCGCCATGAGCGAGGATGAGCAGCTGGACCTGCTGGCCACCGACGGGATGCTGGTCAAGCGGCCCGTGCTGGTGGGGGAGGACTTCGTGCTTACGGGCTTCCGGGAGACGGAGTGGACCGCGGCCCTGGAAAAGCGCGCATGATCTTCTGGGAGAGCCCGTCCGTCGACCCCTATTTCAACCTTGCCCTGGAGCAGGTGCTCTTTGAGGGGCCCGGACAGGGAGACGCCTGCTGTATGCTGTGGCGCAACCACAACACCATCGTGGTGGGCAAGTACCAGAATACGCTCCAGGAGGTAGACCTGGCCTATGCGCGCCGGCACGGCATCCGGGTGGCCCGGCGGCTGTCCGGCGGCGGGGCGGTGTACCACGACCTGGGGAACGTGAACTTCACCTTCATCGCCCCCCACCAGGGCGCGGGGCTGGACTTTGCCGCCTTCTGCCGCCCGGTGGCCGCCGTGCTGGCGGAGCTGGGGGTGCAGGCGGACATCGGCGGGCGCAACGACATGACGGTGGAGGGAAAAAAGTTTTCCGGCAGCTCCCAGTATGTGAAGCGGGGGCGGGTGATGCACCACGGCACCATCCTCTATGACTCCGACCTGACCGTGCTGGGCAGAGCCCTGCGGCCCAGCCGGGACAAGTATGTCTCCAAGGGGCTGCCCTCCGTGCGCAGCCGGGTGACCAACCTGCGGCCCTATGTGAAGGAGCCGCTGACCGCCGACGGGTTTCTGGCCCGGCTGCGGCAGGCCCTGCCGGACAGCCTGGGCATGGAGCCCGGCGCCCCCACGGCGGCGGAGCTGGCCCGGGCGGAGGAACTGCGGCGGACGGTATACGGCACCTGGGAGTGGAACTTCGGGGCCTCGCCCCCCTGCCAGGTGGTGAAAGAGCGCCGGGTGGAGGGCTGCGGCCGGCTGGAGGTCCACATGGATGTGGAGCGCGGCACGATCAAGGCCCTGGAATTTTACGGCGACTTTTTCAGCCTGGACGAGCCGGCGGAGCTGGCCGGGCGGCTGCTGGGCTGCCCCCTGGAGGAGGGGGCGCTGAAGGCGCGGCTGGCCGGCGTGGATGTGGGGCGGTATTTCCGCGGCCTGGAGGGGCCGGAGCTGCGATACATCCTGCTGGAGTGAGCGCGCGATGCCGGAGCCGAAAAAAACAGAAAACAGAGCAAGTTCGCCGGCGCCCGCCCTCTGCGGACGCCGGCGTTTTTCTGCGTATAAACCCACAGAAAAACGGAGATGCTGTGGTTGAGACAAGGGGAAGGAAGAAAGTGAGAAATTTTCTTTGATTTTTTGCGGGGATATGCTATAATGTATCCGTAAAGGAGCGCGCTGAGGGATCACGCGCCGCTTGTTATGCGTTTGTCGGGCCGGTCCAGCGCCGGCCCTTGGATACCCCGGAGGGCGTGCATCCCCTCCGGCGGACGGAATAGAGGGTTGCTGCTTTGACAAAATATGTGATTCACGGCGGAAAGCCGCTTCACGGAGAGATCGACATCAGCGGCGCGAAAAACGCCGCCGTTGCCATCATTCCCGCCGCCCTGCTGGTGGACGGGACCTGCCGGATCGAGAATATCCCCCAGATCAGCGATGTCACTTTGATCTTGAATATCCTCCAGGAGCTGGGGGCCGATGTGCGCACCGTCAACCGCACCACGGTGGACATCGACTGCTCCCACATCCGCAACGCCAGGGTGCCCGAGGAGCTGGCCCGGAAGATCCGGGCCTCCTATTATCTCATCGGCGCCCTGCTGGGCCGTTTCGGCTCGGCGGAAGTGCCCCCGCCGGGCGGGTGCGACTTCGGCGGCCGGCCCATCGACCAGCACATCAAGGGCTTTGTGGCCATGGGCGCGGACGTGGACGTCCACGGCGGCTTTATCCACGCCAGGACCAGGTCCGGGCGGATGGCCGGCACTCATATCTATCTGGATATCGTGTCCGTAGGGGCCACCATGAACATCATGCTGGCCGCCGTACTGGCCAAGGGCATGACGGTGCTGGAAAACGCCGCCAAGGAGCCCCATATCGTGGACCTGGCCAACTTCCTCAACTCCATGGGCGCCGATATCATGGGGGCGGGCACCGATGTGATCAAGATCCGGGGCGTGGACCGGCTCACCGGCGGGACCTACTCCATCATCCCCGACCAGATCGAGGCGGGCACCTATATGGCCGCCGTGGCCGCCGCCGGGGGCGAGGTGCTC
>CALXEB010000024.1 GCA_944387215.1 uncultured Flavonifractor sp.
GCCCAGGAGCAGCACGGCGCCCCCTCCGTGCCCCCGGCATCTCATACGGAAATCATTGTATCACGCCGCTGCTCCCCGCGCAAGACGCAAAAAACGGGCCGGGATGCCTCTCGCATCCCGGCCCGCAGGCCGCGAAGTCAGGCCCGGGGATGGGCCTTGTTGTATACGTCCTTCAGCTTCTGGTTCACCAGCTGGGTGTAGATCTGGGTGGAGGAGATGTCGGCGTGGCCCAGCATCTCCTGGATGGAGCGCAGGTCGGCCCCGTTCTCCAGCAGATGGGCGGCAAAGGAATGGCGCAGGGTATGGGGCGTGATGTCCTTCTGGATGCCCGCCTTCTCCTGATAGTGCTTGATGATCTTCCAGAAACCCTGGCGGCTCATGCGCTCCCCGCTCATATTGACGAAAAGGGCCTTTTCGTCCTGGTGCTCGATGACCTGGGGGCGCACATGGTCGATGTAATCCTGAAGGGCCTTCACCGCCGCAGGGTACAGGGGGATGATGCGCTCCTTCCCGTGGCCGGCGCAGCGGATAAAGCCGGCGGAGAGGTTCACGTGGTCCATGTCCAGGCCGATGAGCTCCGACACCCGGATACCGGTGGCATAGAGCAGCTCCAGCATGGCCCTGTCGCGGCAGCCCTTGGGGTCTGACGAGTCTGGCTGCTCCAGAAAGAGCTCCACTTCCTTGGCGGTGAGGATACGGGGCAGCTTGCGCTCCACCTTGGCGGCAGCCTGGCCCCGGGCCGGGTTGACCTCCACCAGGCCCTCCCCCATCAGATAGGTGTAAAAAGACTTCAGCGACGCCAGGGACCGGGTCACGGTGGCGGGAGACTTTCCCCGCCCGCTCAGATCGCGGATATAGCGCTCCACATCCCCCTGAACCGCCTGCTCGGGGGCCAGCCCCTCCCCGGCCAGCCAGGCCAGATACTGCCGGATATCCCGCAGATAGGAGCTGAGCGTATTGGGAGAGGCGCTCTTGCGTTCTCTCAAATACTGTTCATATCCCGCCAGGCAGTCCATTCGTCCAACACCTTCTCACTCTCTGTCCTCTACCCGCCCAAAATGGCGCCCGCCGCGCCGGTCACCAGGACGGGCACTGCAAAGCGCTCCAGAAACACACACACACAAAGCGCCGCCGCGCACCCGCCGCAGCGCACGAAATAGGCCCGGCCATAGGGCGACCCCTCCCCCGGGGAGCGGCCCGCCAGGCGGCAGGATGCCGACAGGCCCTGTACGCCCAGCACAAAAAGTACAGGCACGGAAACGGCCCCGCCTACCCCAAACACCAGAAAGGCAAGCAGACAGCCTGCGCTGCCGAAGGCACGCACAAACGCAGCAATGGAGTAGGCCAGCAAAAACCCCCGAACAGCGAACAGCAGGGGCAGCCCCAACACGCCCAGAGCGGTAAAGCCCAGCAGCAGAGCAAACAGCGGCCAGCGGAGCACAGACCAAAGCTGTCCTGCCAGAGCGGGCCCTTCCAGCCGTTGCGCCCCGTCCATCTCCCAAAGGAAGGCCTCCAGATAGGACTGCAGGCTCTCCAGCCCGTCCCCTGAGAGGAAGGTGGACATGAGACACCCGGCCAGAGCTCCCAGCAGAAAGCTGACCGCCAGCACCGCCAGAGCAGGCGCCATGCGCACCTCCGGCACGTTCCAGGTCCCCCCGACCGCTCTGCGCACAGCCCTCACCCCCAGGCAAGTCTATGCCGGAGGCGGACAGGGCAGAACCCACAAAAGGGGGGATGATTCTCCATTACTATAACTTACCAAATCCCTTTGTGCAAGAACTCTGAGGGAAAAAGAACATTTTTGTATATTATGCCGAAGATTTATGTAATTTTATTTATGTAAACTCAGTAAATCGAAACAAGCGGCGCCCGAGGGATGACGCCGCTTGTTTCGCCATATCTGGTGCTCGGGGCCCGCCTGCGCCGCAAGATATGCGCGCAAGGGGCCCCGGCGATTCCATTTTGTATAATTACGCTCCGTATAGGGTCAATCCGCCATACCGGCCGCGATGGCCCGCAGTGCGATGGCGCACTCCAGGCGCTTGCACTCCAGCTCACAGCCCACTTTATGGGGCTTTTTTATGTCGCCGTTGACAAGCAGGTTGGAGGCCGAGCACCCCCCCGAGCAGTAGAAGCGGGCCCAGCAGTCCCGGCACTCCTCCCGGGTGTAGATGTTCAGCGTGGCAAAGCGGCCGGAAAGCTCGGCGTCAAAGCTGCCGTCGTACACGTTCCCCAGCCTGTAATCCTCCTGCCCCACGAACTGGTGGCAGGGGTAGATGTCCCCGTCGGGGGTGACGGCCACATATTCGCACCCGGCGCCGCAGCCCCGCAGCCGCTTGATGACGCAGGGTCCCTGGGACAGGTCCACGTTGAAGTGGAAGAAGTTGGTCTCCGGGTGGTCCTTCAGGTACTCCGCCAGGCGCTCATACTCGGCCTTCAGGGCGGGCAGGTCCTCCTCCTGGAGGGCGTAGGGGTCCTCCCGCTTCCCCACCACCGGCTCCACCGACACGTTCCTGCCGATGGCGGCCAGTGCCTTCACATCCTCGGCAAAGTCCAGGTGCAGCCGGGTGAAGGTGCCCCGGAGGTAGTAGTCCTTGGTGCCCCGGCCGGCGATGAGCTTTTTGAACTTGGGGACGATCACGTCGTAGCTGCCCTTGCCGTTCACCGTGGGCCGCAGCTGGTCGTTGACCTCCCGCCGGCCGTCCATGGACAGCACGGCGTTGGACATCTCCCGATTGATGTATTCGATGTTCTCGTCATTGAGCAGCACGCCGTTGGTGGTGATGGTAAAGCGGAAGCACTTGTTGTGCTCCTTTTCGATGGACCGGGCGTACTCCACCGTGGCCTTCACCGTGTCCATAGCCATCAGGGGCTCTCCGCCGAAGAAATCCACCTCGATATTGCGGCGGCCGCCCGACTTGGCGATGACGAAGTCGATGGCCTTTTTGGCCGTATCCACGTCCATGGTCATGCGCCTGCCGGTGCCGAAGTCGCCGGTGCCGGCAAAGCAGTACTGGCAGCGGAGGTTGCAGTCGTGGGACACGTGCAGGCACAGGGCCTTCACCAGGGCCTGCTGCTGCAGGTCGGCGGCCTTGTCCCGATCGATGTAGTCGTCAGCCTCAAAGAGCAGGCCCTCCCCCTTCAGCTCCCGCAGCTCCGCCCAGGCCTCCGACAGATGCGCGCCGTCATACTGGGGCAGGGCGGCCGCCAGCTCCTCCGGCAGGGGGCCGTCCAGCAGGGCGCCGGAGGTGTCCCGCTCCGCCAGGGCGGAGAGCAAATCGCAGGTCAGCGCATCCAGCACGTGAACGGCGCCGCTGTTTACATCCACGGCGATGTGCACGCCCAGGCTCGTAAAGGTATGTACCATAAATCTGATCCTCTCCTAAAGGGCATAGAAAAAGGTGGGCCTTCAAACCCACCCTTTCCCCTGTTGGTTTACTGGTTCTCGCACTTCTGGTTGGCCACGGTGCAAGAGGTCTTACAGGCGGACTGGCAGGAGGTCTGGCACTCGCCGCAGCCGCCGTGGGCGGCGCTCTTCTTCAAAGTCGCGCCGTTGAGCGTTTTCACATGCTTCATTCTGATTTCCCTCCTCTGACGGAACTTTAAAGGGATTATACCATACCAGGCGGCACATTTCAATTATTTTCTGCGTTTTTTCCGGGTCGGGCGCTTTTTCCCCCTGCCGGAGAAAAGCCCCGCCGCAGCGCCGCCGCACAGGCAGCCGCACAGCAACCCGATGCCCCCGGCCTGAAGGGACATGCTCTCAAAGCACAGCGCCCCCACCGTGAGCAGCAGCAGAAAGAGCACCGTCCCCGCCCCAAGGCCGGCCAGCAGGCCGCCTCCGCACTGCCGCACGGCGAACAGCCCGCCGCAAAAGCCGCCCAGCACGCAGCCCACGATGGTGAACTGATAGCCCAGTTCCTCCCCCGCCAGGCCGCCGGACACCGCCGCGGCGCACCCCAGCAGAAACAGGCAGCAGACGGCCAGGGCCAGCACGCCTCCCAGCAGCAGTCCCGTTCCGCACCGAATGAGGCGGGCGCCCTGGTCCTCCTCCCGTTTTCCCATAAAAACACCCTCCTTGCCTTTGGTTCCTCTACTGGAAACCTATGCAGGGAGGGCGTTCTTATGTCTTACTTTTTGTTGTCCTTCTTCTCCTCGCCAACGCCATCCTCCACGCTCTGGGTGCCCTTGGTGGAGACGGCCCACTTGGTGAACTCGATCCGCACCCGGTCGGCGCTGGTCTCGATGACGATGGTATCCTCCTTCACGGCGCAGATGGTGCCTACGATCCCGCCGATGGTGGTGATCTGGTCCCCCACCGTCAGCTCAGAACGCATTTTGGCGGCCGCCTTTTTCTTCTTGTTCTCCGGCCGGATCAGCAGGAAGTAGAAGATGGCGATCATCACCACGACCATTATGATCATGCTCATCCCGCCGCCAGTGGCGTTCTGGGTGCCGCTCAGCACGGCGCCCGCAACCTGTGTCAGCAAATCGATCCCCTCCGAGTCATTCCTTAAACTTTGACGCAGTACGTCATCAATGGGACATTATAAAGCGAAATACCAAATTTGACAAGTATTTTTCTGCGATTTCCCAAAAAGTTCACAGCTGGCCGGTGAGCTTCTGCGCGTATTCCGCCCGGAAGGCGGCGAACTCTCCCCCGTCCAGAGCCTGGCGGATGCGGGCGGCCAGCTCGTTGTAAAACCACAGGTTGTGGAGCACGGCCAGGCGCATGGCCAGCATCTCCCCCGCCACAAACAGGTGGCGCAGGTATGCCCGGGAGAAATGCCGGCACACCGGGCAGCCGCAGCCCGGGTCGATAGGCCGGTCATCCAGCTTGTACTTCTCGTTTTTGATGTTCAGCGCCCCCGACCAGGTGAAGAGCTTGGCGTGCCGGGCGTTGCGGGCGGGCATGACGCAGTCGAAGAAGTCCACCCCCCGGGCCACCGCCTCGATGATGTTGGACGGCGTGCCTACCCCCATGAGGTAGCGGGGCTTGTCCGCCGGCATATGGGGCTCCACCGCGTCGATGATGTCGTACATCACCTGCGTGGGCTCCCCTACCGCCAGGCCGCCGATGGCATACCCGTCGCAGTCCAGTTTGGCGATCTCCTTCATGTGCCACACCCGCAGGTCCGCAAAGGTGGCCCCCTGGTTGATGCCGAAGAGCATCTGGGCCGGGTTCACCGTGTCGGGCAGGGCGTTGAGCCGCCCGTGCTCCGTCACGCACCGCTCCAGCCAGCGCAGGGTGCGCTCGCAGGAGGCCTTGGCGTACTCGTAGGTCGCCGGGTTCTCCACGCACTCGTCAAAGGCCATGGCGATGTCAGAGCCCAGGTTGGACTGGATGCGCATGGACTCCTCGGGCCCCATGAAGATCCGCCGGCCGTCGATGTGGGAGGCGAAGGTGACCCCCTCCTCTTTGATCTTCCGCAGGCCCGCCAGGGAGAACACCTGGAAGCCGCCGGAGTCGGTAAGGATGGGCCCGTCCCAGCCCATGAATTTATGCAGCCCGCCCAGCTGGCGTACCACCTCGTCGCCGGGGCGCAGGTGGAGGTGGTAGGTGTTGCTCAGCTCCACCTGGCAGCCGATCTCCTTCAGGTCCAGGGCGGATACCGCCCCCTTGATGGCCCCCTGGGTGCCCACGTTCATAAATACCGGGGTTTGCACCGTGCCGTGGGCGCAGGTGAACTCCCCCCGCCGGGCTCTCCCCTCGGTTTTCAGCACTCGGAACACGCGAACTCTCCTTTTCCGCTCAGTTTCGTTCAGCAGCTATTATCATACCAGACGGAACTGGAATTGACAAGGGGCCTCTCCCCACGGAGAGGCCCCTTGAGATTGTCGAACAAGCGGCAAAGCCTGCGGCTGCTCCTTTATTCCGCCGCGCCGTCCATGGTCTGGCGGACGACGGACTCCATGATGTCCATGGTCATGGCGCCCGGCACATAGCCGTATACGTTGCCCTCGGCGGTGATCATGAAGGTGGTGGGGAAAGCGGAGACGGCATACTGGGCGAACACCGCCCCCGTGGTGTCCATCACCACCGGGAAGGTATAGCCCCCGTCGGTGAGGAAGGCCTCCACCTCGTCGATGGTCCCGTCCTGGGCGTAGGGGTTCTCCTCGGTCTTGGGGTTGGCCACCCCCAGCACCACCAGCTCGCCCTCGTTCTCCCCGTATGCCTCGTAGAGGGCCTGTATGTCCGGCATCTCCCGCTGGCAGGGGCCGCACCAGGTGGCCCAGAAGTTGAGGAACACCGTCTTGCCCTGGTAGTCGGAGAGGGTGTGCTCCTGCCCGTACTGGTCCGTCAGGGTGAAGTCGGGGGCGGGTATCACGGGGCGCTCGCTCTCCGCCGGGGTCTCGTCCAAGGCGGGCTCGGAGGGGGCGGGCGGGGCCGTCTCCTCCGTCTGGGGCTGGCCGGCCGTGCCGCCGAACTGGGACAGGTAGCCGGTGATGCCGTTCATGAAGCCGGTGAGGGTCATGACGCCCATGAGGATCAGCAGGGCGGCCCCTACCTTTACGGTGTAGCGCACCACCTTCTGGTGCCGCCTGAAGAAGCCCAGCACCGCCCCGGTAAACAGGCCCACCGCCAGGAAGGGGATGACGAAACCGGCAGTGTACACCCCGATGAGGAGGAAGCCCAGCCCTGCCGTGGACGCGGAGGAGGCCATGAGCAGCACGCTGCCCAGGGTGGGCCCCACGCAGGGGGTCCAGGCGAAGCTGAAGGTGAAGCCCAGTACCAGGGCGGTCACCGGGTTCATGGCCCACTTATCCAGCCGGAGGGGGAGCCGGTGCTCCCGCTCCAGAGCGGCGGCCTTTCCGAAGAACCCGAACTGATATACGCCGAAGAGCACCATAATGACGCCGCTGATCCGGGCAAACCAGGTCTGGTAGTCGCTGAAGAAGCGGCCCAGGGCGGTGAAGCCGAAGCCCAGCAGGAAGAAGGCGAAGCTGACCCCCAGGACGAAGAAAACCGTATTTACCAGCACCTTCTTCCGGGGATAGCGGATGACCCCATCCTCCCCTACCGTGCCCGTCCCGCCGGCCAGGTAGCTGACGTACAGGGGCACCAGAGGGAGCACGCAGGGGGAGAAAAAGCTCAGCAGGCCCTGGACAAACACCGTCAGGGCGGGGACGCTCACTTCCAGATCAAAGCCCATGGTCACCCTCCTCCCCGCCGGCGGCCCGGGCCAGCTCCTCCTCCAGATCCGCCAGGGTGAGCTGGCTCAGCCGGGCCCGGCACCGCCGGTCCAGATCGTCAAACAGGCCGTCCATCACCCCCGCCATGCCGGAGGCCACCATGCAGGGCAGGTCGGTGCCGCCGCTGTGCCAGGCGGGCTCCACAAAGCGCACCTCCAGGGCGTCGGCCACCCGGTCCATGGTGAGCTCCCCCGGCGGGACCAGGGGCTGGTAGCCCCCCACGCTGCCCGCCCGGGTGGCAACCAGGCCCGCCTTTTTCAGTTTTGCCATCACCTTGCGCACCCGGGCGGGGTTGGTGCAGATGTTGGCGGCCAGCTCCTCGCTGGAGAGCTGCTCGCCCCGCTTGTCCAGGTAGATCAGGGCGTGGACCGCCACGCAGAAGAGTCCGTTCATATCAGGCGTCTTTCCTTTATACGTTGTTCATCAGGTATTCCTCGGCGAAGTGGGCGGCATTGGCCCCGTCGGCCGCCGCCGTCACCACCTGGCGCACCGCCTTGGTGCGCACGTCCCCCACGGCAAACACGCCGGGCAGGCTGGTGCGGCAGGTCTCGTCGGCCTTCAGGTAGCCCGCCTCGTCCATGTCCACCTGGCCGGCAAAGAGGGCGGTGTCGGGCACCCGGCCGATGGCCACAAAGAGGCCGTCGCAGGCCAGCTCCCGCTTGGCCCCGGTCTTGGTGTCCTCCAGCTCCACGCCGGTGAGCTTCGCCTCATGCCGCAGGGCGGTGACCCGGCTGTTCCACAGGATCTCCACCCCCTGCTCGTCCAGAGCCTTGCGGTAGACGGCGGAGGCCCGGAGCTGGTCCCTGCGGTGGATGAGGTAGACCTTGGCGCACAGTCTGGAGAGGTAGAGGGCGTCCTCCACCGCCGTGTTGCCGCCGCCGTTTACCGCCACCACCTTGCCCCGGTACATCATGCCGTCACAGGTGGCGCAGTAGGCCACCCCCCGGCCACGGAGGCCCCCCTCGTCGGGCAGGCCCAGCTCCCGGGGATAGGCCCCGGTGGCCAGGATCACGGCGCGGCCCTGGAAGTCCCCCTCGCTGGTGTGCAGCACCTTGGGGCTGGCCGCCAGGTCAGCCCCGGTGACCTCCGCCAGGATGGTCTTGGCGCCGTATTTCTCCGCCTGATGGGCCATCTGCTGGCCCAGGTCAAAGCCGTCCACTCCGTCAGGGAAGCCGGGGTAGTTGTCGATCTGGCTGGTGGTGGCCATCTGCCCGCCGGGGGAGAGTTTTTCCAGCACCGCCACGGTCAGGCCGCTGCGGGCGGCATACAGGGCGGCGGTGTATCCGCCGGGGCCGCCTCCCACCACGATCACGTCATACAGCATACAAGTGTTCCTCCTTTACAGACCGGCCCAGTCCACGATTTGGGCCTTGGAGCCGGGGTTGACCAGGGGCTCCCCCGCCTTGCCGTCCCGGAACAGCAGCAGCGTGGGGATGATCTCGATCTGGAAGCGCTCCTCCAGCTCAGGCTCCTGGTCCACATCGATCTTGCCCACCAGGATCTCTTCGCCGTACTGCTCCGCCAGCTGGTCCACCACCGGGGCAATCCGCCGGCAGTAGCCGCACCAGGGGGCCCAGAAGTCCACCAGAACGGGCTTTTCGCTCTGAAGCACCAGGGTCTCAAAATTCTCTTTGGTAATGGTCACGGGTGTCATATTGCTCATCCTTTCCATATGACTGCTTTCACGGCAGTTTAACTGTAACTTTTTTGGTTTCATTTATATTGTAACTATAACAGTTACAGTTTCCCCTGTCAAGTCCTTTTTATGCGGATGCAGGACTTTTGCCTGCGGCAGACGCCGCAAACCCGCACCCGGACTGCCGGGCCCGCATAAACTGGGGATGCAGCATACCGCTGCATCAGTCCAAACAGATCAAAGGAGCATGGACATGAATCATTACCATCCCACGGATTGGGCGTGGAACCGCAAGCAGGACGGAGCGTGCCGCTGCCAGACGAACTGCTGTCCGCCGCCCTGTCCTCCTCCTTGTCCCCCGCCCCGGCCTATCCCCGGCCCGCCCGGGCCCACCGGGCCGATAGGGCCTATGGGTCCTCAGGGGCCGGTTGGACCCATCGGTCCCACCGGCATGGGTATTCCAGGCCCCACCGGCCCCCAGGGCGCCATCGGTCCCACGGGAGCTACGGGTCCTGCCGGCCCTCAGGGCGCGGCAGGACCCACCGGGCCGCAAGGCGCCGCAGGACCGACGGGGCCCACCGGGCCGTCTGTGCCCGGCCCCACCGGGCCTACCGGGCCTCAGGGTCCCATCGGGCCTACAGGTCCCCAGGGCATCCCGGGGCCTGACGGTGTGACCGGCCCTACAGGCCCCCAGGGCATCCCCGGGCCAAACGGCCTTGCCGGCGAGACTGGTCCTGCGGGGCCTACGGGACCCGTTGGACCTCAGGGTGTCGCAGGGCCTACAGGCCCTATTGGTGAGACTGGTCCTACGGGGCCCACGGGGCCCGCTGGACCTCAGGGTGTCGCAGGGCCTACCGGCCCCATTGGTGAAACTGGTCTTACGGGGCCTACGGGACCCGCTGGACCTCAGGGCGCCGCAGGGCCTACCGGCCCCATCGGCCCCGCCGGTCTTACGGGTCCCACGGGGCCCACCGGCCCTCAGGGCGCTACAGGGCCTACAGGCCCCACCGGGCCGCAAGGTGTCACTGGTCCCACCGGCCCCACCGGGCCTGCGGGTACCACCCAGGCCACCTCTTTGATGGCCGCCTATTCTTCGCCCAGCCAATCAACCGCTTCCGGCTCGCCCCTGCTCTTTGACCAAAACGGCACTTCCTACGGCAGCGCCATCTCCCACACCGCCGGGAGCGGGACCTTTACCATCAACCAGACCGGCCTGTACCGGGCGGACTTCCACGGGGTGGTTTCCGCGCCTTCCAACGCCAATTTCCCCGTGAGCATCGTCACGTCCCTGACCCAGAATGGAAGCATCGTGCCCGGGGCCTCGGTCCCCCACAACTTCCAGAACATGACGGAGACCTCGCCCATTTCCTTCTCCGTCGCCCTCTCCGTCTCCACCGTCCCCACCACCCTGCAGGTGGTGCCGGTGGGAAACGCCAGCCTGAACAGCGCCTTTACGCTCACCGTCACCCGCCTGGGCAACCTGACGCCCTGACGGACCTGCCGCAGAAGCCGGACCCCCGCGGGGGTCCGGCTCAGGCATTTCAATGGGAGGCAAACATGAAAGTCGTCGTATATGCCATCTGCAAAAACGAAGCGCAGTTTGTCCACCGCTGGATGGACTCCATGTCCGAGGCCGACCAGGTGGTGGTGCTGGACACAGGCTCCACCGATGAGACCGTCCCCCTCCTGCGCAGCCGCGGCGCGGAAGTCACGGAGGAGACCATCGTCCCCTGGCGGTTCGACACCGCCCGCAACCGTTCCCTGGAGCTGGCGCCGGAGGACGCCGACGTCTGCGTGTGTACCGATCTGGACGAGGTGTTCCACCCCGGCTGGCGGGCGGCGCTGGAGGCGGCCTGGGTCCCGGAGGCGGGGCAGGCCCGGTACCGCTATACCTGGTCCTTCAACCCGGACGGCAGCGAGGGCGTGGTGTTCTGGTACGAAAAGGTCCACCGGCGGCACGGCTACCGCTGGGTCCACCCGGTCCACGAGGTGCTGGAATGGACAGGCGAAGGCAGCCCGGGGCCCACCGTCACCGTCCCGGGGATGCAGCTGGACCACCACCCGGACCCGTCCAAGTCCCGGGGGCAATACCTGCCCCTGCTGGAGCTGTCGGTGCGGGAGGACCCGTCGGACGACCGAAACGCCCACTACCTGGGCCGGGAGTATCTGTACCATCAGCGCTGGGACGAGTGCATCGCCGCGCTGGAGCGCCACCTGGCTCTGCCCTCCGCCACCTGGGCGGATGAGCGGGCGGCCTCCATGCGCTATATCGCCCGGGCATGGCTCCAGAAGGGGCACGCGAACGCGGCCCGCAGCTGGCTCTTTCGGGCCATCGCCCAGGCCCCCCACCTGCGGGAGCCATGGATGGAGATGGCCCGGCTGCTCTACGCCCAGGAGGACTGGGACGGGGTGCTCTACTTCACCGGCCGGGCCCTGGCCATCCGGCAGCGGCCGGAGAGCTATATCTGCGAGGCGGAGCCCTGGGGCCCGCTCCCCCACGACCTGCGCTGCCAGGCATACTTTCAGACCGGCCGTCGGGAGCAGGCCCTGGAGGAAGCCGAAGCCGCCCTGCGCCTGGCCCCCTCCGACCCCCGCCTGGCGGAGAATATGGCGGTCCTGTCCTGGTGACCCCCGCGCCCTGCCTGCGCGAAAACGGCCGGGGCCTTTCAGGCCCCGGCCGCGTATCAGCAGATGAACATGGCGTCTCCAAAGGAGAAAAAGCGGTATTTCCGCTCCACCGCCTCCTTGTAGGCGGCCAGGACGTGCTCCCGGCCGGCCAGGGCGGAGACCAGCATGATGAGGGTGGACTCGGGCAGGTGGAAGTTGGTGATAAGGCAGTCCAGCACCTTGAAGCGGTAGCCGGGGTAGATGAAGATATTGGTCCACCCGGCGCTCTCCTTCAGCGTGCCGTCCTCCGCCGCCCAGCTCTCGATGGTGCGGCAGGAGGTGGTGCCCACGCAGATCACCCGCCCCCCCGCCCGGCGGGTGCGGTTAATGGTCTCGGCGGTGGCGGCGGAGATCATACAGTACTCGGAATGCATCTCATGGTCGGTGATCTCCTCCTCCTTGACGGGCCGGAAGGTGCCCAGGCCCACGTGGAGGGTGACAAAGCAGGTCTCCACCCCCATGGCCCTCACCCGCTCCAGCAGCTCCGGGGTGAAGTGGAGCCCCGCGGTGGGCGCGGCGGCGGAACCCACCTCTTTGGAGTAGACGGTCTGGTACCGCTCCGGGTCCTGAAGCTCGGCCTTGATATAGGGGGGCAGGGGCATTTTGCCCAGGCGCTCCAGCTTCTCCAGAAAGATCCCCTCATAGTCGAAGCGCACCAGGCGGTTGCCGCCGGGCAGCTCCTCCGTCACCTGGGCGGTGAGGGCCCCGTCTCCGAAGGAGAGACGGGCGCCGCGGCGCAGCTTCTTCCCCGGCCGGACCAGGCACTCCCAAGTCTTGTCCCCCCGGTCGATGAGCAGCAGCACCTCCGCCGCCCCGCCGCCGGGCTCCCGGCGGCCGATGAGCCGGGCGGGAAGCACCCGGGAGTCGTTGAGTACCAGGCAGTCCCCCGGCCTTAGAAGCGTGGGCAGATCGTAAAAGTGCAGGTGCCGGGTAGCGCCGCTCTCCTTGTCCAGCACCAGCAGGCGGGAGGCGTCCCGCCGCTCCAGCGGGGTCTGGGCGATGAGCTCCTCCGGCAGGTCAAAATCAAAATCAGACGTCTTTATGGTGTGCGCACCTCAATTCCAGTGTAGTAGAAGTTCAGGATATCCCGGTAAGTGTGCCCCTGCTGGGCCATGGCGTAGGCCCCCCACTGGCTCATGCCCACGCTGTGGCCCCAGCCGGAGCCGGTAATGGTGAACGCGCCGGTGGAAGAGCCGCCGGAGGCGGCAGGCTCCGCCGCCCCTACCGTTCCGTCCCCGCCGATGGCGTACACCGTGCCGCCGGAGAGGGCGACGGTGTTCCCGTTCCCGTCCAGGGCGTAGGCCCCGGAGAGAGAGCTCAGGCTGCCCCCCTCGTTGACCGGGTAGCCCTCCGCCCCGCTGCCGCCGGTGACGGTATACCGCTGGGAGCGCAGCCCCAGGAAGGTGCGGCAGTCCTCCCGCACCTTGCTCCAGCTCTTCCCCGAGGAGTCGGTAAAGGTGATCTCGGTCACGTTGCCCGTGGGGCTGGTCCCGGTGATGCGGAAATCCACGACGCCGGAGTTGATGTAGCCCTTTTCGTTGAGCAGATCGGTGAGCTCCTGGGCGGTATAGGTCACGGTCCAGTTGTAGTCGGGTATCTGGCCGGCCACGGCGACCTCATAGGGGTCCGTTTTGCCCACCAGGTAGGGCAGCGTGCCCCCCCACACGTTCTCCGAACTCTCGGTGGCCCCGCCGTCGCTGGAGAAGTACACCGCCTCGATGAGCTCGCCGTCATACCACAGGTACTCGCCGTGGGTCTCGGTCACCGCCCGGCTGCTCTCGGCAGTGACGGCGGACATGCCGCTGTACGCCTGGCAGTGGGTGGAATTGCACAGGTCGAAGTCCTGGCTGTTGTGGCGCTGGGCCGCGTAATTGCGGTAGGCGTAGGTCCGGGCGCACACCGCCTGGGCCTTCAGGGCCTCCAGGGGCCAGGAGGAGCTCATCTCCCGGACGATGACCCCCTGGATATAGTCGTCCAGGGTGAGCACGCTGCTCACCGTCAGGTCGCCGCCGCCCACCCGCTGGTACTGGAAGCCGCCGTAGTAAGTATTCCCCCGGAAAATGGTCTCGGTCTTGACGCTGTCGTCCAGCCCCGGCAGGATGCCCAGGCAGAGGGACCCGCTGGAGTCGTCAAACTGGAAGAGGATCTGGCTGGTGCCCGTTTTGACCACCGAAACGCCGTAGGAGGAGGTGCCTGTCACTGTGGCGCCCGTCAGCCCCAGGGATGCCTGGACCGCCTGGGCGGAGGCCTGATCTGCATAGGCGCCCACCCGGGCCTGCCAGGCCCCGTCGATCCAGGCGGCAAAGCCGCCGGAATAGGCGCCGGCGGCGGCCTGGGCCGCCTGGAAGCTGCCGTAGCTGCCCGGCAGAACGATGTGCCAGCAGCCCACCATCACGCCGGACGCCGGGCTGTCGTAATAACCGGAGCCGCTCCAGTCCACCCCCGTGCCGTAGTACACGTTCTGGGTCTTGACCACGGATATGGCGGTCTCGGTGGTCTGGGCCAGGGTCTGGAACGCCCGCTGGCTGTCATAGTAGCCCAGGCGGTAGCCGGAGCCCACGTCGTTGAGCAGGTTGGCGCCATCCAGGGCTGTGGAGCCATAGAACAGTCCTACCCGGATGACGGGGTCCTCTTCCACCGTTCCGGCGGCGCTCCCCACCACCGGGCCATGGACCAGCAGCGCCAGCGCCAGGGTGGCACCGACAACCTGCACAATTCTTTTTCTGGCGGCACGTATCATTTGTGGAGATTCCCTCCCTGTGTTCGTTGACAGCGGCAAAAGGCCTGTGATAAACTTTTTGAAAGTCGATCTGTCTTTCCTTGCAGAACAGGGCCCGCAGCGGGGCGTTGTCCGTTTTTGCGGGATGGTGTCGCGGACGCCCGTTCCCTGTCATTATAGTACAAGATCCGCAGTTGTGTAAACTGCTGTTTTCTTTTTCTTTTTGATTTCGGTCTCAGACGAGCCTGTGTGGGAATAGTCTGGAATATGAACAACGGAGGTATGGACGATGAAAGAGTACAAAGTCGGCGTGATCGGCGCCACCGGCATGGTGGGGCAGCGGTTCGTGTCCCTTCTGGCCGAACACCCCTGGTTCCGGCTGGCCGCCGTGGCGGCCAGCGCCCGCTCCGCGGGCATGACTTATGAGCAGGCCGTGGCCGGCCGCTGGGCCCTGGAGGAGCCCATGCCCGAGTGTGCAAAAGGCATGGTGGTGTATGACGCCTCCGCCGACATCGGGGCCATCGCAGATCAGGTGGACTTCGTCTTTTCCGCCGTGGACATGAAGAAAGAGGAGATCCGCGCCCTGGAGGAGGCATACGCCCGGCATGAGTGCCCCGTGGTCTCCAACAACTCCGCCCACCGCTGGACGCCCGATGTGCCCATGGTGGTGCCCGAGATCAACCCCGAACACATCCGGGTCATCGAGGCCCAGCGGAAGCGCCTGGGGGTGAAGCGCGGGTTCATCGCCGTCAAGTCCAACTGTTCCCTGCAGAGCTATGTGCCCGCCCTGCATCCCCTGCGCGGCTTCGGCCTGGAGCAGGTGCTGGTGTGCACTTACCAGGCCATTTCCGGGGCGGGCAAGACCTTTGAGACCTGGCCGGACATGGTGGACAACGTCATCCCCTATATCGGCGGCGAGGAGGAAAAGAGCGAGCAGGAGCCCCTGAAGCTGTGGGGCCGGGTGGAAAACGGGGTCATCGTCAACGCAGACACGCCCTCCATCACTGCCCAGTGCCTGCGGGTGCCTGTCTCCAACGGCCACATGGCCGCCGTCTTCGTCCGCTTCCAGAACAAGCCCTCCGAGGAAGAGATCAAAGCGCTCTGGGCGGAGTTTTCCGGCCGGCCCCAGCAGCTGGCCCTGCCCTCCGCCCCCAGGCAGTTCCTGCACTATTTTGAGGAGCCCGACCGCCCCCAGACACGTCTGGACCGCATGGCTGAGGGCGGCATGGCGGTCTGTGTGGGCCGCCTGCGTCCCGACACGCAGTACGACTACAAGTTCGTCTGCCTGTCCCACAACACCCTTCGCGGCGCCGCGGGCGGCGCGGTCCTTCTTGCCGAGCTTCTGTGCGCGGAGGGTTACATGTAAGGAGGTAACCCATATTCATGCGTGAGCCCGTTTTCACCGGAGCCTGTACCGCCATCATCACCCCCTTCGACGAAAGCGGCGCGGTCAACTATGATCTGCTTGGCCGCATCCTGGATGAACAGATCGCCAGGGGCATCGACGCCATCTGCGTCTGCGGCACCACCGGGGAGTGCTCCACCCTTACCCTTCGGGAGCACATCGCCGTGGTGGAGTACTGTGTCAGGCGCGCGGACCGCCGGGTAAAGATCATCGCCGGCGCGGGGAGCAACGACACCTCCGCCGCCGTCTATCTGTCCCAGCACGCCCAGGACTCCGGGGCGGACGCCCTGCTCCATGTGACCCCCTATTACAACAAGGCGTCCCAGGCCGGCCTCATCAAGCATTACGAGTACATCGCCGACCGAACGGACCTGCCGGTCATCCTCTACAACGTTCCCTCCCGGACCGGGGTCTCCTTCACCGCCGAGACCTACCGGGTCCTCTCCCAACACCCCAACATCAACGGGGTCAAGGAAGCCAGCGGCAATTTCTCCCTGCTGGCCCACACCCGGGCCATCTGCCCGGAGGATTTTTACGTCTGGTCGGGCAACGACGACCAGGTGGTCCCCATGATGAGTCTGGGGGCCAAGGGGGTCATCTCTGTGGCGGCCAATCTCGCCCCTGAGGTGATGCTGGAAATGACCCGCCTGTGCCTGGCCGGCCGCTTTCAGGAGGCCTCCGCCCTCCAGCTCAAATACATGGACTTCATCGACGCGCTTTTTCTGGAGGTCAACCCCATCCCCATCAAGGCGGCCATGAACCTGGCGGGCTACGGCGTGGGTCCCCTGCGCCTGCCCCTGTGCGATATGAGCGGCGGCCACCTGGAGGCCCTGCGCCGGTCCATGCTCCGGCTGGGCCTGCTCAGCGCCTGAACACCAGAGCGCACGCTTCTTTTATGCCTGGTAAACAGGATTCTTTGCTCGCAAGCGTCCCGGCAACTCATGCCCTGCGGACGCAGGGCGGCCAAACTTCTGCTCTGCAGCCGGACTGTGACGGAAAATTGCATGACAAAAGCGGCGCACCGGATCGGTGCGCCGCTTTTTATCGCTGAGAAGGGCCAAAGGCGCGGAGTATCCCGCCGCACCAGCGGAGGAGGGCGGCGGTGCGGACGTCCGGGTCCCGCTCCACGCGGAGGGCGGCCCACAGGGCGGCGTCCTCCCCGGCCAGGCCGGCGTCCAGATCCTCCCGGCGGCGGAGGTAGACCCCGGTGCGGGCAAAATGGGCGGCCTGGAGGGCAAAGCGGGCGCTCTTGCCCGCCTGGCGCAGCACCTCCGGGTCCCGGCCGTGGAGGGAATTGTGGACGCACAGGTGGTAGAGGGCGCAGGCCCCCGCCAGGGCGGCCCGCCGGGCGTCCGCCCGGTCGGGGGCGGGGAAAATCTCCTCCAGCCGCCCCAGCAGGGGAACGGTATCGTACCAGAACTGGAAGCGGTCCCCCCTGTCCCAGTTTCGGAGCTCCTCCGCCCCGGAGCAGAAGCCGCACACCAGCGCCCGATCCGGCAGGCCCTCCAGCCCCCGGCGGTAGACCTCCAGGTCCTCCGGCTCCAGCCGGTCCAGCACCAGCACCACGTCGATGTCGCTGTCCGGGCCGGCCTCGCCCCGGGCCCTGCTCCCCTGGAGGCCCAGAAAGCGCACCCGCTCCCCGAACAGACCCAGCGCCATAGACTGGTACTCCTCCAGCCATGCGTTCCAGTCCGTCATGTCTCTCCCCCTCGGATTCAAAACCGGGCGGAGCTCCGCTCCGCCCGGTTGGATTTGTTCTTACAGCGACGCCCGGTGAAAGACCTTCTTGCCCTTCTTGATGGTGACGCCCTCGCCGGCGAGCTGGCCGGCGGTGACGGCGGCGGACACGTCGGTGACCTTCTGGCCGTCCAGCTCCACGCCCCCCTGCTCGATGAGCCGGCGGGCCTCCTTCTTGGAGGGCACCAGGCCGCACTTGAGCATCAGGTCCAGCACGCCGATGGCCCCGTCGGTGAGGTCGGTCTCGGTCAGGACGGTGGCGGGCATGTTGCTCTTGTCCCCGCCGGTGGAGAAGAGGGCCCGGGCGGCGTCCTGGGCCTTCCGGGCCTCCTCGGTGCCGTGGACCAGCTGGGTTAGCTCGAAGGCCAGGATCTCCTTGGCGGTGTTGAGCTGGGCCCCCTCCCATTTGTCCATCTCGTCGATCTGCTCGATGGGCAGGAAGGTAAGCATCCGCAGGCACTTGAGCACGTCGGCGTCGCCGATGTTGCGCCAGTACTGGTAGAACTCGTAGGGGCTGGTCTTGTTGGGGTCCAGCCACACCGCGCCGGAGGCGGTCTTGCCCATCTTCTTGCCCTCGGAGTTGAGCAGCAGGGTGATGGTCATGGCGTGGGCGTCCTTGCCCAGCTTGCGGCGGATGAGCTCGGTGCCCCCCAGCATGTTGGACCACTGGTCGTCGCCGCCGAACTGCATGTTGCAGCCGTAGTGCTGGAACAGGTAGTAGAAGTCGTAGGACTGCATGATCATATAGTTGAACTCCAGGAAGGACAGGCCCTTCTCCATGCGCTGCTCATAGCACTTGGCCCGGAGCATGTTGTTCACCGAGAAGCAGGCGCCCACGTCCCGCAGCAGGTCGATATAGTTGAGCTTCAGCAGCCAGTCGGCGTTGTTCACCATCTGGGCCTTGCCCTCGCCGAACTCGATGAAGCGCTCCATCTGCTTCTTGAAGCAGTCGCAGTTGTGCTGGATGGTCTCGGGGGTCATCATGCTGCGCATATCGGTGCGGCCGGAGGGGTCGCCGATATAGCCGGTGCCGCCGCCGATGAGGGCGATGGGCCGGTTGCCCGCCATCTGCAGCCGCTTCATCAGGCACAGGGCCATGAAGTGGCCCACGTGGAGGGAGTCGGCGGTGGGGTCGAAGCCGATGTAGAACACCGCCTTGCCCTCGTTGATCATCTTTGAAATCTCTTCCTCGTTGGTCACCTGGGCGATAAGGCCCCGGGCCTTCAGTTCTTCATAGCAGGTCATATTCATTCTCCTTCTTATCCTTCAGGCTGTCCCTGGGCTTTTCCTTTCATAATCTGGTAGATCACGATGGCTCCCACCACGATCACCGCCCCCGCCAGGGAGAGGGGGCCGATGGTCTCGTGGTAGAACACCGCCACCAGAATGGGGTTGAGCACCGGCTCGATGCCGGAGATGAGGCTGGCGGCCACCGGCGGGGTGGTGCGCAGGCCGATGGTGAGCAGGATATAGGCCAGGCCCACCTGGAGGGCGCCCAGCACCACCAGGCTGAACAAAGGTCCGGGGTCCAGGGCCTGCTCCCCCAGCAGGGCGGGCAGGCCGATCACCGCGCTGAGCACATCCCCCCAGAACACCGAGGAGATGGGGTCGGAGTCGGGCAGCTCCTTCAGCAGGAACACCCCGGCGTAGCTCAGCCCCGACAAAAGGGCCAGCACATTGCCCGCCATGTCCCCCGCCTCCAGGCTCTCCACGAAGAAGCACAGCACCCCGGCCAGCACCACCATGCAGGCGATCACGTCCATCTTCCCCGGCCGCCGCCGCCAGAACAGGGCCCCCAGCAGCAGCACGAAGATGGGGGCGGTGAACTGCAGGACGATAACGTTGGCCGCCGTGGTCATCTTGTTGGCCACCGAGAAGAGCACGTTGGTGCCGCACACGCACAGGCCGCCCAGCAGGATCCAGCGGTTCAGCCGCAGCCTGTGGCGGGCCAGCAGCAGGTAGGCCCCGATGACCAGCAGGGCGATCAGGTTGCGCCCGCCGTTGATGGCCATGCCGCCCCAGGGGATGACCTTGATGCACAGCCCGCCCAGGCTGTACAGCAGGGCCGCCCCGAACACGCACAGGGCCCCCCTCCGGGCCGCCCGCCGCTCATATTCCGTTTCCGTAAAAAAACACCCCCTGTCCACATGGACAGAGGGCGTCAGGTCAACGCGGTACCACCTCTGGTTCGCCGGCCCCTCGCGGGACGCGGCCTCATGGAGTGCCAACACACTCCGGCGCGGTAACGGGCGCACCCGACACAGCCCTACTGCGCGGCAGGCGCGGTTCGGGCGGCTGCTCCAGGGCGTATTTCCCGGCCGGTCCCCTCCCCCTTCCACCATCCGGGGGCTCTCTGAGCGGGACGGGGGCGGTACTCCTCCCTGTCATCGCAGTGCCATATTGACTTGGATTATAGGCCATTCCGAGGCGCTTGTCAAGGGGGAGGCGCCGCGAACTCTTTTCAATTTGATTTCATCAAACGCCGCGGGGAAACAACGGGGGGCGGAATTCCAGATGTTAAAATGCGTTGCTTGCGGCAATGAGCCATTCCGGGCTACAATGGCAGCGGCGGAACAAGCAGATGCGAACTGGAGGCGTCCGAAAATGAGCAGAAAGAAAATCGGGGCGGCGGTTATAGCGGTGGTTGTATTGGGACTGGCTTTCATCTTTTACAGTCAAATGACACCTGATGAATTTGCGCCTGCCGATGATGAGATCGCTCTGCATATACAATTTGACACAAGTGAAGATATCGGCTTATTGGTTTACGATTATCGTGCAGACGGCTATGAATCCGTCGGGGGCACGGCAAATGCGGACGGCTCGCTGATAAAGCGTGATTCCGGCATCATTGTGGGCCTGAACAAGGCAGAGCTCAACGCTTCTGCCGACGTTGTGGATTTCTCCGTGCGATTTCGAGTCATAACGGAGTATGTGGCCCCGAATTTTGAAAACAGATACCCGGATGACATCACAAAATATTTGGAGCCCATCTCGTGAGAAGCGCGCTTTGGCGAATCGTATTTCATCACCATCGCCGGCGATAAGACAAACGGATACCGCGCTGTATGGAGCGAATGAGCCTCATTTTACCCGGGATACGGGCAAGGCCCCCCTGTCGTTTTGACAGAGGGGGCCTTGCCCTTCGTCTATGGTTTTCAATGGATACGGCGGCGCGGTCAATCCCGGATGGCGCGCAGGGCCGCCTGCCTGGCGTGGATGAGGGCGGTGTCAAAGAGGGGGATCTCAGTGTCGCTCTGCCTGATGAGCAGGCCGATCTCGGTGCACCCCAGGATGATGCCCTGGGCTCCGCGCCGGGCCAGCTCCGCGATAACGCTCAGGTACTTCTCCTTCGACTGTGCCGACAGGATCCCCACGCACAGTTCCTCATAGATGACCCGGTTCACCTCCTCCATGTCGGCCTCAGAGGGCGTCAGCACCTCAATGCCGCTGCGCTGGAGGACGGCCTTGTAAAAATCCTGCTGCATGGTGTACTTCGTGCCCAGCAGGCCCACCGTCCCGACGCCCGCCTTTTTCAGCTCCACGGCCGTCATGTCGGCAATGTGCAGGATGGGGATGGAGACCTGGCGGCCCACCTCCGGGGCCACCTTGTGCATGGTGTTGGTGCATATGACGATAAAGTCCGCCCCGGCCCGCTCCAGCGCCCGGGCAGCCCGGGTGAGGATCTCCGCGCTTTTGTCCCAGTCCCCGGCGGACTGGCAGCGCTCGATCTCGTCAAAGTCGACGCTGTACAGCACACACCGGGCGGAGTGGAGCCCGCCCAGCTCCCGCTTTACTGTCTCGTTGATCACCTGGTAGTAGGTCACCGTGCTCTCCCAGCTCATGCCGCCGATCAGGCCGATGGTCTTCATGCAAGCACCTCTCAATCGTCTCTTTGCGCCGCCCCGCCGTCAGGGCGGCTCACCCCAGGGCCCTTTTCAAATCGGCCAGGAACCGGGCCTGGTGCCGCCGCAGGTAGCGGGCCGCGAAGGGCCGCAGCAGCGGGTTTCCGGGGACGGCTGTCTCGGTAAAGACCACCTGGGTCCCCCCTTCCGCCTCCCGGAACAGGCCGGTCCAGTGGCCGGTCATGCGGCTGTTCTCCATGTCAAACTCCCAGCGGCGGCAGGGCTCCCAGGCCGTGGTGGTGAAGGCGGTGGGATAGCCCTCCCTGGTATACTCCACGAACCTTCCGCCGCCCAGCACCTCCGTCCGGCTCAGATCGCTGCGCCAGCCGTAGTGCTCCACCGCCGTGACGGTCTCCCACACCCGGCGGATATCCCAGGGCAGGAACGCCTGTATGGAAACTTCCGCCATCGTGCAGCCCACCTTTCCCGGTCGTCAACTCAACAAAACCTAGCTTTTCCTGAGCATCTCCTGCTTAAAGCGCTCCGCGCTGTCCAGCAGCTCGCCGGCGGCGGCCAGGGCGGCGCCGGTGAGGTGGTCGCCGGAGGTGAGCCGGGCCAGCTCCCGGGTGCGGCGGTCCCGGTCCAGCCGCTCCACCCGGGTGAAGGTGCGGCCGTCCTGCTCCCCCTTCTCCACCGAGAAGTGTACGTCCGCCATAGCGGCCAGCTGGGGCAGATGGGTGACGCAGAGCACCTGCTTGGCCCGGGCCACCTGGGCCAGCTTTTCGGCCACCTTCTGGGCCGCCCGGCCGGAGACCCCGGTGTCCACCTCGTCGAACACCATGGTGCCCACCTGGTCAT
>CALXEB010000025.1 GCA_944387215.1 uncultured Flavonifractor sp.
GCCGCCCCGGAGGGCCTTGGTGGACTGCTCCCCCATGACCCAGCGGATGGCGTCGGAGATATTCGATTTTCCGCTCCCGTTGGGGCCCACGATGGCCGTGATGTCCTCCCCAAAGGTGAGCACCGTCTTGTCCGGGAAGGACTTGAAGCCCTGGATCTCCAATGCCTTTAAATACAAGGCCTGCACCTCGCTGCATATAGTCTTTTGAATAAATTATTATATCAGGGAATGAAGCGTGTTGTAAACACCCTTTTGCAGAAATGGGCGGGGCGCCCCGGGGGCGCCCCGCCTGCCGCAGCCGGTCTGCCCGGCTTATTTGTAGGTGATGGTGATATTGCAGGTCTTGTCGTTATAGCTGGTGCCGAGGGTCAGGCCGTAGTTGGTCCCATAGGCGAGTCCGTCCACGGTGGGCTTTTCATCCCAAAACGTTTCGACGGCGGCTTCAATGTTGGCGCGGCTGTCGTCCCCGTCCTGATACTGGAACACCACATAGGTCTTTCTCTCCCGAATGGCGTCCTCAATGCTGGCCACATACTCGTCCACGGTCAACACCGTCGGATTCAGATAGCGGATCGTCAGGGAGTGGATCCCCGTGTTCGCGTTCGTCCCGCTGGCGGTGACCTCATAGTCCACGCCGCAGACGAGGCCGCCGGGGGTGGTGTAGCCGCTGGCCTTTGCCGCAGCGGCCGCTCTGCTGGCGTAATAGCTTCCCCGCTTTCCGTCGGCATAGCTGCCGGGCTGGAGCTCGACCCGGTTTTCGCCGTTGTCGAGGGCCGCGTCGATCTGGTCAAGGTAGCGCTGCTCCTCCGCCGCGGCCCACTTTTTGTTGGTGAGGGTCACCGCCCCGCCGGATTTGGCGCTGAGGTTGTAGTCGGTGACGTTCCAGGTACTGCTGTAAGTGTAGCCGTCAAAGCTGTACCCGGGGGTACGCATGTTCTCGCAGGCCAGCTTGATGGCGCTGTCGGCGTAGCCGGTGAGGGTGATGGTCTGGCTCTCGCAGTTCATCTCCGCGATGGCCTTCTCCAGGAGCGCCTGGATCTCCACCGCGGCGGCCGCGTCCTCGGCGTCCTGCTGGGCCTGCTGCTGCTCCTGCTCCTCCCGCTCCGCGTCCTGGCGGCGCTGGATCTCCTCCGTCACATCGGCGCGGCGCAGCTCATAGCGCATATTGGTGCGGTCAAAGGACATTATCATATAGTCCGGGTACCGCTCCGTAATGGCCTGACTGACCTGCCCGCGGTACTGGGACAGAAGGGAGGCATCGATGCCGGAGCCGGAGAGATCGATGTAGGCGGTTCGTGCGGCAAAAAGCTCGTCCTCCGTGGCCGCCTGGAGCTCCGCCTGGGTCTGATAGGGGAATCTCTCGATGGCGGCAAAGCAGAGGGTGAGGATCTCGTTGAACTTCTCCTGCTCCTGCTGCTGCTCCTCCTGCTCCTGCTGCTCGTCGGTGTCGGGCAGGTCCGCGTCGTCATACTTGGTGCTGGTGCAGGTGCGGTCGGCCGTCCATCTGGTGTGGCGGTTGGCGCGCATATAGTCGTCGCTCTTGAGGAAGTAGTCGTAGCGGACATAGCCGGCCCTGTCAGGGACGGGGTCATCCCAGGTGGTGTCCACATGGTACCACGCCCCGTCGATCTCCACCACGTTCCAGGCGTGGCCGCCGCCGGCGTAGCCGGAGACATACTCGCAGGGGATGCCCGCCTCCTGCATCAGAAGCTGATAGGCCCTGGCGTAGCCGGCGCAGACGGCGGTGCCCTCCAGCAGCGCGCCATCCGCAGTGTAGGACTCCGCAGGAACGGTGTGGCGGAGATAGTTCTCGTAGTCGTAGACGCAGTTGAGCACCAGATAGTCGTGGAGGGCCTTGGCGATGTCATAGTCGCTCATGCCGGCGGTGACTGTCTGCGCCAGGATGGCGTCCGCCGCCTCCATGGCGGCCCGGGATGCCCCGCCGTTGGCGGCGGTGCCGCCGATGTAGTTGATGGTCAGGCGCAGGGCCTTGCCGCTCAGGTCCATGGTGCCGGCGATGCTCTCCACCTGATAGGGGTTGTCCCCCGAGATGTCCGCCAGCGCCTGCGCCAGCTCTCTGGCCTCGTTCAAGTCCAAATCATAGTCTGTCAGCTCTATGTTGCTGTAGCCGTTGATGAGGGCGTCCATAATGTCCGCCGCCAGAGCCTGGTCGCCGACCAGGGCCAGCTCTCCCTCCGCGGGCAGCTCCTCTTCCTCCCCCGCGCCGCCGGAGAGCTGCCGCCACAGGCAGTAGGCCACGTCCCGCCGGGGGCAGCCGGCCTTGGCCGAGAGGGTCAGCCCCTGGGTGAGGCCGCTGTCCGCCGCCCAGGCCATGGCCTTGTCCGACCAGTCCGCGCCGCCCGCGTCCCCGCCGGCCTGGCGGCACATGAGGGCCATCATCTGGTCATAGGCCAGGGTGGAGTAGAGGTCGAAGCGGTTGCCCCCCACGCCGTTGACCAGGCCCTCCTCCACCGCCCAGAGGACGGCGTCGTAATAATAGGCGTCCCGGTCGGTGACGTCGGTGAAGGGGGAGACGGAGGAGGCCGGCTCCGGCCGGCCATGGGCCCGCCACAGGAAGGTGACGGCCTCCGCCCGGGTGACGGTATTGTCCGGGGAGAAGCGCCCGCCGCCGGTGCCCTGCACGATCCCCTGTTCCACTGTCCAGGCCACCGCGTCGGCATAGTAATCGGTGGCCTCCACGTCGCTGAAGCCCTGGAAGGCGGCCAGCGCCCCCGGCGAAAGCAGCAGCGCCAGCACCAGCGCCAGCAAGGCGGACAACGATCTTCTTTTCATGCTCAAACTCCTCTCATTTTTGAACTCATCCCCGCTCCGCGGGCGGACGGGGCCCGGCCGCGGGAAAAAACAGCGGCGCTCTCATGGCGGAATGCCATAAAAGCGCCGTACGCTCCCCTTTGGGCACAAAAGCCGGGCGGGAGCGGATCCCGCGCCCGTCTGCTGCGCACCGATCAGATATGCGGCCGTTCATAAGCCCACCCCCCGTTGGATGGTTATTTTTTAGTATAGCACACATTTTCCTTTTTGAAAAGAAAAATGCTGCCGGGCATCGGTCAGCCGGCGGCCTCCACCTCCAGAAGCTCCACAGTCAGGCCCCGGCGCATGGCGTAGGTGAGGGTATACATGGTCCCGCCCAGCATCCCGTCGTACACGGCGATGAGGCGGCAGGCGCGGTCCACCATATAGCGGTTGCGGCGGAGGGTGCAGCCCTTGTCGTAGTGCTTCTGGACCATGGTCTCCCGGTCGCAGCGGCGCACCAGGTCGAAATACCGGGCCCGGTCCCGCTCGCCCCAGCGGGCGGCCTGCTCCTCCCAGGGGATCACCGCCTCCAGCGTGACGTCCGGGCGGGCCTGGCGCAGCTTGAGCACCGCGTCGCAGAAATAGAAGTCCGCCCCCCGGGCCATGCCGCACAGAAAATGGCGCATCCCGGCGGCATAGGCCTCCTCCACCGCCCGGTCCAGCCGCCGCTTCAGCTCCAGGCAGCGGGGGTCGCCCTCGTCGTTTCCCCAGGGCAGCTTTTCCGGCCGGTGGCCGGTGAAACAGCATGTAATTTCCCGCAGGTCCATGGTTCCCGCCTCCTCTGCTCGTTCTTTCCGCTCCATTGTAGTATATCCGCCGGGGCAAGTCAATGCGCAATCGAACATTTGTTTTTTCAAAAAGTCCCATCAGAGGGGTTGCATTTTCCGGCGGAATGTGTATAATGTTATATGGACAACTGAATGAGATGTCTTCAGGGCAGGGTGAAAATCCCGATCGGCGGTACAGTCCGCGAGCCGGCAACGGCAGACCCGGTGCAACTCCGGGACCGACAGTGACGCGCATATCCCCGCGGCGCGAAGTCTGGATGGAAGAAGATGTGTTGAAATTGCGCATGCTCCTTTTGATTTTGACACCTGGAAGACATGGTCTTTCGGGCGTCCGCATCAGAAAGGAGTTGTTTTTTATGTCTGCAAGATCCGCGCGCATCAAGAAGCTGGCCGTCATGGCCATGCTGGTGGCCCTGTCCATCGTGCTGGTGTCCCTGGTCCACTTCCCCATCTTCGCCCCGGTGGCCTTTTTGGAGTACGACCCCGCCGACATCCCCATCCTCATCGGCACCTTTGCCTACGGCCCCCTGGCCGGCGTGGCCCTCACCGTGGCGGTGAGCGTGATCCAGGGCCTCACCGTCAGCGCCCAGAGCGGCGTCATGGGCATCGCCATGCACATCTTCGCCACCACCACCCTGGTGCTGGCGGCGGGCACCATCTACCGGGTGCGCCACACCCGCTCCGGCGCGGTGATCGCCCTGGCGGCCGGCACCCTGGCCATGACGGGGGCCATGCTGGTGTTCAACCACTTCCTCACCCCCTATTTCATCACCAATGACTGGAGCGACGCCGCCGCCGTGGCTGCCAACCGCGCCTATGTGGACACCCTGCTCTTCCCCTTCATCCTCCCCTTCAACCTCATCAAGGCCGGGGCCAACTCTGCCGTCACCTTCCTGGTGTACAAAACGGTCTCCCGCTACATCGTCCACGGGGACCCCTTCGCCATCCCCCACAAGAAGGCCAGCGAGGCCTGAATGTCCTAACAGAAAACGAATCCCGCCGGAGCCCGGCGGGATTCGTTTATTTTTCAGAGGTGGGCGCGCCGAGGTCGTCGCGCCCCACAGACCGGGGTCGTCGCGCTGGGGCGGGCGGATGATATCCGCCCCTACGGACAACCAACGATCCGTATCCCTTGTAGGGGCGGCCCCATGTGGCCGCCCGTTGGTCCGGGGAACGGGTATGCTCCCGTATGGAAGCTCCCCGTAGGGCGCGGCCTCCCGGACGCGCCGGGCCCCCGCCGGGCCGATGTGGGCATCGGCCCCTACGGACGGGGTCGGTGCCGGGCGGGCGCGCACTGCGCGCCCCTACGGACGCGTTTCCGTATTCCATTCGTAGGGGCGGCCCCGCGTGGCCGCCCGCAGGCGACCGCAGGTCGCCCCTACGGAGACCAGACCGGCCCGCGATGACAGATCACAGAAACAGCTCCGCCGGGCGCTCCGGGCGGAGGAAGTGCTCCTCCAGCCGGGCGCGGGTGGCGGCCAGGCCGGGGTGGTCCACCCGGCGGCTGCCGGTGGGGCAGGCCCTGACGCAGGCCATGCAGCGGACACAGCGGGCCGGGTCGGTCTGCCGGGGGCGGCGGGGTCGATGGCCCCGGTGGGGCAGACGCCGGCGCAGGCGCCGCAGCTGACGCACCTCTCATCCCCCAGGGGATAGAAGGGGGCGGTGGCAAAGTCCCGGTAGGGCCGGCTGCCCGGCAGCGCCGGGGCATCCCAGGGCCCGGAGAGCTTGTCCGCCGCCCTGCGGCCCAGCTCCGCCGCGGCAGCCAGGTCCGCCTCATTGGGCCGGCCGGCGCCCACCAGTTCGGAATAGGTGTGCCGGGCCACGAAGGACCCCGCCGCCAGCGGCCGGAAGCCCCGGGCGGCGGCCAGGTCGGCCAGCTCCAGCAGCGCGTCGTCAATGGCGCGGTTGCCGTACACCGCCAGCAGGACGGCGGGGGTGTCCTCACCCCGCAGGCCGTCCAACAGGCCGGGCACCGCCGGCACCCGGCCGTAGTACACCGGCACGCCGATCACCACCAGGTCGTGGGCGGTAAAGGTGTGCTCCGCCCGGCGGACGGCGGGGCGGGTCAGGTCCACCTCCTCCCCGCAGCCGGGCATGGCGGCCGCCACGGCCCGGGCGTAGGCGCGGGTGCCCTCGGTGGGGCTGAACCAGATCGCAGTGGTCTTGTACTCCATGACAGTTTCTCTCCCTTTCTTTTCCCGCGGCCCTGACCGGGCCGCGGGACACGATAAAAACAGGCCGTGGGGGATCAGCCCCCACGGCCTGCCATTGTCTGGCCCTGCCGGCTCAGCAGCAGTTGTTGCCGCAGCCGCAGCCGCCGTTGTTGGCGGACAGGCCGCCGTTGCCGCAGCAGCAGCACAGCAGGATGATAATGAGGATGATCCACAGGCAGCTCCCGCCGCCAAAGCCGCAGCCGTTGTTGCACCCCATATGAAGTACCTCCTGGTCAGAAATGGAGAGCCGGACCTGCGGCGGGTATTCCCGCCGCCCCGGTCTCACTCCATACTATGCGCAGGGGGAAAAGGGGTGCGTGAGGGCGGGCACGGATCGGGGCTCACTCCAGCTCGAAGGCGCCGGTGTAGAGCTGGTAGTACACGCCGTGCTGGCGGATCAGGTCCTCGTGGTCGCCCCGCTCCACAATGCGGCCGTGGTCCAGGACCATAATGGCGTCGGAGTTGCGCACGGTGGACAGGCGGTGGGCGATGACGAATACGGTGCGCCCGCTCATCAGCGCGTCCATGCCCTGCTGCACGATGGCCTCGGTGCGGGTATCGATGGAGGAGGTGGCCTCGTCCAGGATCATCACCGGCGGGTCGGCCACGGCCGCCCGGGCGATGGCGATGAGCTGCCGCTGGCCCTGGGACAGGTTGGCGCCGTTGCCGGTGAGCATGGTGTCGTACCCCTGGGGCAGGCGGCGGATGAAGTCGTCGGCGTTGGCCAGGGCGGCGGCGGCCTCCACCTCCTCGTCGGTGGCGTCCAGGTTGCCGTAGCGGATGTTCTCCCGGACGGTGCCGGTGAAGAGGTTGGTGTCCTGGAGGACGATGCCCAGGCTCCGCCGCAGGTCGGGCTTTTTGATGTTGTTGATGGAGATGCCGTCGTAGCGGATCTTGCCGTCGGCAATGTCGTAGAAGCGGTTGATGAGGTTGGTGATGGTGGTCTTGCCCGCGCCGGTGGCGCCCACGAAGGCCAGCTTCTGGCCGGGCTTGGCGAAGAGGGTGATGTCGTGGAGGATGGTCTTGCCCTCCTCGTAGGCAAAGTCCACGTGGTCAAAGCGCACGTCGCCGGAGAGCTTCACCAGGTAGTAGTCCTCCCCCTCCACATTGCGCACGGGGCCCTGGATCAGGCGGTAGGTAACGCCCTCTTTTGTCTCCGGGTACTTCCAGGCCCAGGCGGTGTCCTCCCCGGGGGCCTTCAGCTCGGTGACGGCGCCGTCCTCCCCCGTCTCCACGGGGACCATCACGGCCTCGGGACTGTGGGGGACCTTCCAGGCCCAGAGGTTGGTGCGCTTGTCGCTCTCCTCCAGCTGGCGGCCCTCCCTGTCGTAGGACACGTTCACCAGGGTGACCACGCCATGGTCCTCCTCGGCGGGCTCATCCATCAGGTCAAAGATCCGCTGGGCGCCGGCCAGGGCCATGACCACAGAGTTGAACTGCTGGGAGATCTGGCTGATGGGGTTGGAAAAGCTCTTGGAGAGCTGGAGGAAGGTGGCGATGGTGCCAAGGGTGATGCCCGCGTCGATGCCGCCCAGGGCCAGGGCCCCGCCGGCCATGGCCACGATCACGTACTGGACGTTGCCGATGTTCATGAGGATGGGCATGAGGATGTTGGCGTACTTGTTGGCCTTGTCGGCGCTCTCAAACAGGGCGTCGTTCACCCTGTCGAAGCCCGCCTGGGCCTCCTCCTCGTGGCAGAAGACCTTGACCACCTTTTGGCCGTTGATCATCTCCTCGATATAGCCGTTCAGGTCGCCCAGCTTCACCTGCTGCTGGACGAAGTAGCGGCCGCTGCGCCCGGCCAGGAAGCGGGTCACCAGCAGCATGAAGAAGATACACACGATGACTACCCCGGTGAGGAGCAGGTTGGTGGCCAGCATACTCACAAAGGTCACCAGGATCATCATGGCGGAGTTGATCACCTGGGGGATGCTCTGGGAGAGCATCTGGCGCAGGGTGTCCACGTCGTTGGAGTAGACGCTCATCACGTCGCCGTGGGCGTGGGTGTCGAAATACTTGATGGGCAGGGTCTGCATGTGGCCGAACAGGTCGTCCCGGATGCGCTTCTGCACGCCCTGGGAGATGGTGACCATGAGGCGGTTGTAGGCAAAGGCGCACAGTGCGCCCACCAGGTACAGGCAGGCCATCATGAGGATGACCCGGGCCAGGCCGCTGAAGTCGGGGTCCTCCATGGTCAGCAGGGGCGCGATGTAGTTGTCGATCAGGTTGCCCAGGAACAGGGAGCCGGACACGGAGGCCACCGCGCTGACCAGGATGCACAGGATAACCACCACAAAGAGCGCCAGGTAGCCCCGGCCCACGTAGCTCAGCAGGCGGCCCACCACCCGCTTGCGGTTCACAGGAGGTCTTTTATTCATCGCCGCCGCCTCCCTTCGTCTGGGACTCGTAGATCTCCTTGTAAATATCGCAGGTCTGGAGCAGCTCCGCATGGGTGCCCATGGCCGCGATCCTGCCGCCGTCCATCACCAGGATCTTGTCGGCGTCCTCGATGGAGGAGATGCGCTGGGCGATGATGAACTTGGTGGTGTCCGGGATCTCCTCCCGGAAGGCCTTGCGGATGAGGGCGTCGGTCTTGGTGTCCACGGCGGAGGTGGAGTCGTCCAGGATGAGGATCTTGGGCTTTTTCAGCAGGGCCCGGGCGATACACAGCCGCTGCTTCTGCCCGCCGGAGACGTTGGTGCCCCCCTGCTCGATATAGGTGTCGTACTTGTCGGGGAACTCCTGGATGAAGGAGTCGGCCTGGGCCAGCTGGCAGGCGTGGATCATCTCCTCGTCGGTGGCTTCCTTGTTGCCCCAGCGCAGGTTCTCCTTGATGGTGCCGGAGAAGAGCAAGTTTTTCTGGAGCACCATGGCCACCTGCTCCCGCAGGGCCTCCATGTCGTAGTCCCGCACGTCCACGCCGCCCACCAGCACGCGGCCCTCGGTGGCGTCGTACAGCCGGGGGATGAGCTGGACCAGGGTGGTCTTGGAGGTGCCGGTGCCGCCCAGGATGCCCACGGTCTCGCCGGATTTGATGGTCAGGTCCACGTCCTTCAGGCACTCCTTGGCCGGGTCCTTGGCGTAGCTGAAGCTGACGTTCTCAAAGACCACGGAGCCGTCCTTGACCTCCTCGATGGGGTCGGGGCCGTTGCGCAGGTCGCTCTCCTCATTGAGCAGCTCGGTGATCCGCTCGGCAGAGGCGCGGGCAATGACGATCATGACCACCACCATGGACAGCATCATCAGGTTCATCAGGATCATCATGATATAGCTGAACATGCTGGTGAGCTGCCCGGTGGTCATGGAGCCGCCCACGATCAGGTGGGCGCCCAGCCAGGACACCGTGAGGATGCAGGCCGCCACGCACAGCTGCATCAGGGGCGCGTTGAAGGCCAGCAGCTTCTCCGCCTTGGAGAAGTCCAGATAGATCTCCTTGGAGACCTTGCCGAATTTTTCTTTCTCGTGCTCCTCCCGAACGAAGGACTTCACCACCCGGATGCCCAGCAGGTTCTCCTGGACCACGTTGTTCATCCAGTCGTACTTCTTGAACACCTTTTCAAAGATGGGGTGGGCCCGGGTCATGATGAACAGCAGCCCCACCGCCAGCACAGGGATCACGATCAGGAACACGAGGGCCAGCCGGGGATTGATGCGAAAGGTCATCACCCAGGCGCAGATGAGCATGATGGGGCAGCGCACCGCAATGCGGATGATCATCATAAAGGCCATCTGCACGTTGGTCACGTCGGTGGTCAGGCGGGTGATGATACCGCCGGTGGAATACTTGTCAATATTGGAAAAGGAAAAGTTCTGCACATTGCGGTACATCTCCCGGCGCAGGTTGCGGGACAGGCCGGTGGACGCCTTGGCCGTGAAGCGGCCGGACAGGGCGCCCAGCAGCAGCGCCACCAGGGCCATGGCCACCACCGTCAGGCCGTAGAGGGCGATATGGTGCATGCTGCCCGCCTCCACGCCCTCGTCCAGCAGCTTGCCGGTCATGGTGGGGATCAGCACGTCAAAGACCACCTCGCCGATGACGAAAACGGGCGTCAGGATGGTGGCCGGCCAGAACTCCTTGATGCAGCCTGCTATGCTGCGCTTTTTCTTCATAGGGTCCCCTCCTTGGGTATACTGGGATAAGTTCGCTTTCTAACTGTTAGCGCCGCACAACCTCTGTGCTTCCGTGGACGCTGTGCCCCTCGCAGGGGGCCCGGGCCGGCGAAAGGTTCGCCTTGAGCTTCTCCAGGGTGGCCAGGAACTGATCCAGCTCCTCCTGGCTCACGCCCTGGGTCAGCATGGCCTCCATCCCCTGAATGCGCGCCGCCGCCTGCTGGTTGAGCGCCTCCGCCTTGGGGGTGGCCGTCACCCGCTTGAGCCGGGCGTCCCGGCTCACCGGCAGGCGCAGGATGAGCCCCTCCGCCTCCATCTGCTTGAGCAGACGGGACGCGGTGGAGCGCCGGATGGAGAACACCTCCTCCAGGGTCTTCTGGAAGATCTCCTGATCCCGGTTGCGGCACAGAAAGCCCAGCAGCATCCCCTGCATCTCGGTGAACTCGTCGCACTCCGGCATGCCGCTCTGCTCCCAGATATTCCGGCGCATCAGGTTGGACAGGGCCTTGATCTCATAGCCGATATGGCGTTCCCGCCGCATGGCTTTTCACCCCCTTTTGCGTACGACCTATTTTAGTTTCCTTGCTAACAGTTGTCAATGGGCGTTTTTGACAAAACTGTCCTCTGCCCGCCGTCCCCTTTCTCACACACCATAAAATCCCCCTTCCCGCCGCCCGGGCCCGCATCTGCGCAGTTTTGTATTTCTCCATGAAAAATTCATATTTGCGTGCTATATTCCCGTAGAGGTGATCTGACTTGAAGAGGATCCTGATCATAGAGGACGAGCCGGATATCCAGGAGCTGCTGGCCGCCTATCTCCGGGACGCGGGATATGAGACCGCGGCCGCGGGCGACGGCGCGGAGGGGCTCGCGCGGTTCCAGGCCGGCGCCTTTGACCTGGTGCTGCTGGACCTGATGCTGCCCCGGATGGACGGCTTCGCCGTATGCAGGCAGATCCGCCGGCACTCTGACGTGCCGGTGCTGATGCTCACCGCGCTGGACGGGGAACAGGAGCAGCTGCGCGGGTTCCAGCTGGAGATCGACGACTACGTGACAAAGCCCTTCTCCATGCCCATCCTGCTGCAAAAGATCCGGGCCATCCTCCGCCGCACAGCGGGGGGCGCGGCGGAGGGCAGATGCCTGCGCTACCGGGACCTGACCCTGGATCTGGACGGGATGCAGGCCGTGCTGGCCGGCCGGCCGCTGGAGTTGACCCTCCGGGAGTTCGAGCTGCTTGAGGCTCTGGTATCCAGTCCGGGAAGGGTATTCACCCGGGAGGTGCTGCTGGCCAAGCTGTGGGGGTACGATTTTTTCGGGGACGAGCGCGTGGTGGACAGCCACATCAAAAACCTGCGGCGCAAGCTGGGCACCGACTATATCGAGACCGTGAGAGGAGCGGGGTACCGTGTTGGGAAAGAAAATCCGTGAGAGCCTCACCGCGCGCATCTTCCTCATCACCGCTCTCATCCTGCTGGGGGCCGGGGCCATCACCTTCGGCCTGATCGCCTGGGCCACCCCCAGCACCTATACCGCCGTGGTCAACGACGAGCTGGCCGGGCAGGTGGACGCGCTGGCGGAGGAGCTCTCGGACGTCCCGCCGGAGGAGTGCGGGCCGGCGCTGGACGCCTTCCTTCGGACCTCCGGGGCGGACGCCGTGCTGGTGGGGCCCGACGGGCAGGCCGTCGACACCGGCTCCCGGTTCGCCGCCCAGCCGGCCGGCGGATACCAGGCCCAGGCGGAGGACAGCGGCACGGTCACCTATATCACCAGCCAGCCGGGCTCGGCGGACGCCGTGGCCATCACCACCACCGAACAGGCGACCATCGCCTCTGAGGTATACTTTTCCGGCCGGACGGAGGCCTACACCCTCTACGTCACGCCCCGGCTGAAGGCGGAAAATCTGGCGGTGCAGGCGCTGGTGCAGATGGCCCCATGGCTGCTGCTGGCGCTGCTGTGCTTCTCCCTGCTGTGTGCGCTGGCCTACTCCAGGTATATCACCCGTCCCATCCTCCATCTGAGCGCCGTCGCAGGGAAAATGGCCGAGCTGGACTTCGGCTGGACCTGCGAGGAGGGCAGGCAGGACGAGATCGGCCGTCTGGGCCGGAGCCTGAACCAGATGGCCGGCAAGCTGTCGGGCGCGCTTTGCCAGCTCAAGGCGTCCAACGAGGCCCTTCGGGGCGAGGTGGCGCTGGAGCGGGAGCTGGACCGCCAGCGCATGGCCTTCTTCAATGCCGCCTCCCACGAGCTGAAGACCCCCGTCACCATACTGAAGGGACAGCTGGCCGGCATGCTGGACGGCGTGGACGTCTATCGGGACCGGGAAACGTACCTGGCCCGCTCGCTTCAGGTGACCGCCCGCATGGAGGCCCTCATCGGGGAGATGCTGGCCATCTCCCGCATGGAGGCGGGCTCGGGCCAGATCCGGCGGGAGCCGGTGGAGCTCTCCGCCCTGCTGGAAGCGCAGCTGGCCCTGGACCGTGAGCTTTTGCAGCAGCGGGGGCAGCGCCTCGCCGCCCGGCTGACGCCGGGCCTTACGGTGACGGGCGACCCCTCTCTGCTGGGCAAGGCCGCCGGAAATCTGCTCTCCAACGCCTCCCTCTATTCTCCCGAGGGCGCGGAGATCCGGGTGTGGTGCGGCCTGCTGGAGGGGCGTCCCGCCCTGACGGTGGAAAACACCGAGGCCCACATCCAGGCGGAGGCCCTGCCCCATCTCTTCGAGGCTTTCTATCGGACCGAGAGCTCCCGCAGCCGACGGACGGGAGGCAGCGGTCTGGGGCTCTACCTGGTCAAAATGATCCTGGACCGGCACGGGGCGGAGTGCTCCATCGAGAACACCGAAGAGGGGGTCCGGGCGGCCGTGCGGTTTTGACGCAGCGCCGGCCGGTGGACTTTGCGGGGCGGACGTGGTAAAATGGGCGCAGACCAGCCGGGGGAGGTGTTTTTATGAAGCTGGGACTTGACGGCGCTCCATGCAGGGCCTGATCGGGCCGGCTTGCATGGAGGAGGGCCGCGCTCATCTCACAGGCCTTGCATGGGCAAACCTCTGCCATCACATGCAAAGGAGCACCGAGATGAACGATCAAACTGTCGATCTGAACACATGGGGCCGGGGAAAGCTGTTCCGCTTCTACATGGAGCGGATGCGCATCGTCATGAGCCTGACGGTGGAGATGGACGTGACCGCCCTGGTCCGTTTCACAAAAAACCGGCGCCTGAAATTCTACCCTGTGATGATCTGGGCCGTTTCAAAGGTAGTCAACGCCCATGACGAATTCAAGTACGGCTGGGACGCCGGCGGGAACCTGATCCGCTGGGCGTGCGTCTCCCCCAGCTACGCCCACTTCCACCCGGAGGACGAGGCCTTTACGAAGCTCGTCACTCCATATTCAGAGGACCTGGAGGGGTTCCACGCGCGATTTCTCCGGGACCGGGAGAAGTACCGGGACCTCCGGGCCGTGGCGGAAAACCAGCCGCCCAACCACTTCGACGTATCCTGCCTTCCGTGGGTCCGCTATTCCCATTTTGACGTCCATGTGTTTGACGAGGGGAAATTTCTCGCCCCGGTGATCACCTGGGGAAAATATGAGGCCAGACGCGGCAGGCTCGTTATGCCGCTGACCATGAACATCCACCACGCCGTTGCGGACGGATTCCACCTGGCCCGTTTTTTCAAGGAGACGCAGTCTCTCATCGATTCCCTGTCCCCATAAGATCATGAGCCGGAAGGCCGCCCTGGCGGGCGGCCTTCCGGCTCGTCTGTTCCCCTCCGCTTCACACAAATCACACCGCCGCTCCAGATCTGCTCCACACAGGGCTGATATCCTTTCTTCATCCCACGCAGAAAGGAACGTGTGCAAATGCAGATCAACATTCAAAACGTCAGCATGACCTACCCCAACGGGAAGCAGGCGCTGAAGGACCTGAGCCTGGACCTGCGCTCCCCCAGCCTTGTCGGCCTGCTGGGGCCCAACGGCGCAGGCAAGTCCACCCTGATGAAGCTGCTGGTGGCCGCCCTGCTGCCCACGGACGGCTCCATCCGGGTGGACGGAACGCCCCTGGCCAGGGCGGAACGGCAGTATAAGGCGCGCCTGGGCTATCTGCCTCAGGATTTCGGGCTGTTCGACGAACTCACCGCGGTCCAGTTCCTGGACTACATGGCCGCCCTGAAAGGGCTGCGGGAGCCGAAGGAGGCCATTCGGAACGCTGTCTGCGCGGTGGGTCTGGAGGAAAAGGCCCACGCAAGGATCCGCACCCTCTCCGGGGGCCAGCGCCAGCGGGTGGGCATCGCCCAGGCGCTGCTGGGCGATCCGGCCCTTCTGATCTTCGACGAACCCACCGTGGGGCTGGACCCGGAAGAGCGCATCCGCTTTCGGACCCTGTTCTCCCATACGGCCCAGGACCGGCTGGTGCTGCTCTCCACCCATATCATCGAAGATGTGCAGTCGGTGTGCGACCAGATCGTCGTCCTTGACCGCGGCAGGGCGCTGTTCGCCGGCACGCCCGCGGAGCTGATCCACACCGCAGAAGGCCACGTGGGGGCCTTCTGGGAGCGGGACGCCGCCCGGACGCAGCAGCTGCACATCACCGCCCGGGTGAACACCGCCCAGGGCATCCGCTGCCGGGCGGTGGCTGATGCGCTGCCCCCCTATGTCCAGCCGGAGGAACCCTCTCTGGAGGACGCCTATCTCTATCTCATCTCCCGGGAGGCGGTATGATGAGGACCATCCGCCTTTTTCCTCTGGAGCTGGGGCGGCTGCTGCGCAGCCGTATGACCTGGCTTGTCATCCTGCTGGCCGTCCTCTCCCCCGCGGCCGGGCTGACCCTCTACCAGCCGGCCTATGCCGACACCATGCTCTCCCTCTATCTGGCGGACCCGGCCCTGGCCGGCGGGGCCGCAGGCGGCATCCTCTTCGGCCTGCTGACGATCTTCGAGCTGGACCGGGCAGGCCGCAGCCGGGTGGATTTGCTGACCGACGCGGTGATCTCACCGCTGAGCATGGCCCTGGCGCGCCTGTCTGCCCTGATGGCGGCGGCGGCGCTGACGGCGGGGCTCGCCGCCCTTGCCTGGCTCCCCGCCAGCCGGGCGCTCATCGGCGCTGTCTTTACCGGCTCGGACTACGCGCTGGCCTACCTCCTCTTTTTCGGACTGGCCCTGCCCCTGTCCATCCTGGCCGCCGGGGCCGCCTATCAGTTCACCCGGCGCGCCGACCTGTCCCTGGTGCTCTTTGCCGCCTTCGCCGGGCTGAGCTTCACCGTGTGGGCGGACGACTGGCAGCTGTGCTGGCTCAATCCCAACGTGTGGGCCATGTCCGACGACTTTTCCAACTTCCGGCTGTTCCGCTGCGTGGCCTATATGCGCCTGACCTGGCTGGCGGCCCTGGCGGGGCTGTGGAGCATATCCTACCTCTGCATCCGGCGGTACGGGAAGGGCCTTTTGGGCTCCCTGGCCCGGTGCGCCCGGCGGGCCTACCGCCCGGCTATCGCCCTGCTGCTCCTGGCCTGCTCCGGCGCGGCCTGCGCCGCCCAGCCCTTCTATGACGACAGCAACCCGGACCTGACGGCCATGGAGCTCTACGAGCTGGAAAGCGCGGAGCAGGTCGTCTTTCTGGAGCGCACCATCCAGGTGTTCCCGGACACCTCCGCCGGGACGGTGGCAGGCCGGGCAGTCTACCGCTTTCAGAACGCCTCCGGCCAGCCCCGCACGATCTGCTTCGGGGTGAATCCCGGCTACAGCCTTTCCGCCCGCGCCAACGGGGCGCAGGTCTCCGCCGTACGCTCCGGCTACGAGGAGAGCAACATGGCCCTGTGGGAGGTCGCCATACCCGGGGATCAAACGGTGGAGCTGGAGCTGGAATACGGCGGGTTTCCCAAGGACTGGAACATCTCTTCCACCACCCAGGGAGACCCGGAGATCAGCGGGACCTACCTGTGCTTAGAAAACCAGAACCTGGCCCCCTATCTGCTGAACGTACTGCCCGGGGAGGCGGGCTACCCCACCACCGTGGAGATCACTCTCCCCGCCGCCATGACCGCGGTCCCCTTCGGGAGCAGCGACGCGGAGGTGACCGCCGAGGCAGAAGACGGCGCCAGGACCTGGCGCTATACCTGCAACAGCCTGGGCGGCATCCTCTACGCCGGGGATTACATCCGGGAAGACATCGAGGCCGGCGGCATCACCATCCAGTTCTACTATGGCCGCAAGCACCGGGCCGTCATGGAGGCTGCCGGGGCGGCGGACGCGGTGAAGGCGGTGGTGGACTACTGCGCCGGGCACTACGGTCCCCTGTCCTTCGGGGCGGGCGGCGCCCTCAAGCTGGTCCAGAGCCGGGTGGCTGGCGGCGGCTATGCCACGGACGGCGCCAGCCTGCTGGACGAGGCCGACTTCACCGCCGCCAACCTGGGGGACGCCGGCAAGGGGGCCGGGGCCGGCGAAGTGATGATCCACGAGCTGGTCCACCAGTGGTGGGGCCTGGGCAACATGTTCGACGTGCCGGAGGAAGGCAGTCCCTGGTCTGCCGAGGGCCTGACGGTGTACACCACCTACCGCATCGTCAAGGAGCTCTACGGCGAGGCGTACGCCCAGGAGCACTATGCGGACCAGTGGCGGCGGGAGGTGGAGGACTACTACCTGAACTTCTATGTCCGCCACCCGGAGTATTTGGAGAAGCTGCCCCAGGAGGAGCGGCTGACCATCTCCAACAGCCTGTCCCAGGTGCGCCGGTACTGCGAGATGCCCCTGAAGCTCCTGAGGGCTGAGGCGCTGGTGGGCGGCGAGGAGGCCATGGACCAGATCCTGCACGACCTCTTCAACCGGGAGATCGACTATACCTATCCCTATCTCACCTATCAAGACTTTTTGGACGCCTGCGGGCTGACGGAGGAGGCGCTGGACCTTGGGTAAGATCATCAGATATGAGTGCAGGCGGCTGCTCTGCAACAAGTTTTTTGCCGGTCTCTTGCTGGTAACGCTGTTTTACGGCTGGCAGACGCTGACCGGCGCCACCATCCTGGGCGTGTCCCACACCGCTCCCTTTTCCCCCTGGAGCTTTGGGGATCACCTGAGCCGGATGCTCCCGCTGCTGTGGCTCGGCGCGCTGTTCTTTCTGACCTTTTTTACCTCTGAAAAGGCCCGCCGCACAGCCGTGCTCACCGACGCCGCGCCCATGTCCCCCCGCCGGTACGCCATGGCCCGGTGTTCCGCCGCCCTGGCCGGGACCGGCCTTCTGGCGCTGGCCTGTCTGGCGGAGGCCGCCGTGTTCTACGGCCGCTACTTCGGCTGGTACGGCTGGGAGACGCTGCTCTCCCCCGCCCTGGCGGTCCTGGTCCCGTCGCTGGTCTTTGCTCTGGGCAGCGGCTGGGCGCTGGGATGCGTCCGCCCATGGCTGATCTTTCTGTGGATGCCCCTGCCGGCTCTTCTGGCGGCGCTGCCCCTGCCGGAGCCGTTGGGGCTGTGGAACGGCAGCCTTTTTGCACAGAGGCCCCTGGCCCTCGGCACGCCGGACCCCGCCTTTTCCCTGCCCGCGGGGGCCCTTGCCGTCCAGTGCGCTCTGTTCCTCGCGGGCGTGGCCCTTCTGGCGACTTGCCCCGCAGGGCGCCGTCCGCACGGCGCGGCCTCCCCCCGGGGACGGACAGAGTCAGTCTGACCGCCGGGGCGCCCCGGAGCAGTTTCTCCATCGCGCCGGGGCGCCCGCGGCCTTTAACGCCCACCACACCGTTCCCCCGCGTCCCAAATAAGAAACGGCCCGCGCAGTCAAGCGCGGGCCTATAGCGGACAGATCGGGCATTTGCCCCCGTTCCGGGTTTCAATATATAGAAAATGACTCACACGTTCATCGTGTGAGTCATTTTCCTGGTGGAGATAAGCGGGATCGAACCGCTGACCTCTTGAATGCCATTCAAGCGCTCTCCCGGTTAGATCGGTTACATACCCCTCTAAATCGGGCCAATAGAGCGTTCAATACGCGGGACACCCCACCAAAAGCCGCAAAACCATCGGCGTTTTTCTTGAAATTCATTATAGCTGGGGCCAGACCGCATATCAATACTAAATTTGAAAACAAGCTCGATACCGCAATTCCCTTTTCGCATGGTATAATTTCCTTGTTCCATAGCGAAAGGGGGTGTTGAGTATGGAGAAAGAATATATAGCTGGTGAGCCGCAAAGATATGAGATCGGCAATCGCGTTTTTATCGTGGAGCCCCGTTATGATAAAAACGGTGAAAGTATGTCGGACATCCTGTTAAAGCTGATGATGGCCGATGTCGATGAAAAAATGTGGAACGAAGGCCACCGCGAAAAAATCTAATCTAAAATTAAATCCGAGTTGTCAAGCAAGGTATTTATTCTAAAACAATTTCATATTGAGCATTACGCCGCCCGAGTGAGACTATGGGCGGCGTTTTCATACACCACAACTTGAAAGGAGGAGTCCCTTATCTGCTGCCAGCCATCGGGCTGGCTTTTTTCATTTCAAGACAAAGGAGGTTTGACATTGGCAGACGATAAAAAGAATATCGGCCCCGAGGCAGAAACGACTGACACGGCCCCCGCGCAGGAGCAGCCTGCTCCCGGCAAGGCCGAGCCCGTTGTGGCAGATCCCGCCCCGGCTGAAAAGGCAGCTCCCGCAGAAAAGGCGGAGCCCACCGTCCCGGAGGCTCCCAGCCCTGCGGCTCCCGAGCCGCTCAAGCCCGACAAGGAGGCCAAGCAGACTGCCACCCCGGACAAGAGTGATCCTGCCCCTGCTCCCTCTGGCAAGGTGGTGGATTTCGCCGCCGCCCGTGAGGAGGCCGGAAAGGACAAGGCCCCGAAGGAAAAGGCTCCCAAGCAGAAAACCACGGAGTCGAAGGACAAAGCAGCGGCCAAGGCCAGCAAGGGCCGCCCGGCAAAGGCTGACAAGGCGGCCCCCGACAAGGCCAAGCCGCCCACGCGAGACAAAATGTCCCAAAGTAAGGCTGCCCCGGAAAATGCTGCACCCAATCCGCAGGAGGCTCCCGCCCCTGCCGCGCCGGAGCAGCCCGCCGCGCCCCGTGACGCTACCCGCGCAGAAAAAGAGGAAATTGTCTACCTCAATCTGTCCGAGCTGCGCCCGTTCAAAAACCATCCCTTTGGTGTCCGTGACGATGCCGAGATGCAGGGCCTTGTGGAGTCCGTCCGGGCAAGTGGTGTAAACCAGCCCGCGCTGGTGCGCCCCACCGAGGATGGCGGGTATGAGATCATCGCGGGCCACCGCCGCCAGAGGGCAAGCGAGCTGGCCGGGTTTGTGAATATGCCCTGTATTGTCCGTAACATGACCGATGACGAGGCCATCCTCGCTATGACGGATGACAACCTGCGCCACCGCGAAAAGATTTTGCCCACGGAAAAGGCACAGTCTTTGAAAATGCAGGTGGAGGCCATCAAGCACCAAGGCGCTCGTCCCGGTGAGGACGCACAGGAGGCGGGTAAACGCTCCACGCAGATCGTGGGTGATCGCAACGGCATGAACTACAAACAGGTACAGCGGTATATCCGCTTGACCGAGCTGGTGCCGGATTTGCAGAAAATGCTGGACGAAAAAAAGCTGGCATTTACCCCCGCCGTGGAGATTTCCTTTATCCGGCCCAAACATCAGAAGTATATCGCCGTGTCCATTGAGGGCCAGCAGTCCTCTCCGTCCCTATCCCAAGCCCAGCGGCTCCGCAAGCTGGATCAAGAGGGCAAGCTGAACGGCGATGTGATCGACGGCATTTTGATGGAAGAAAAGAAGGAGGTTGATAAGGTGATTATCAATAGCGCGGAACTGGAAAAGTATTTCGGCAAGGACAAGTCCCCCCGTCAGATGAAGGATCAGATCATGGCCCTGCTGGATGACTGGAAGGCCAAGCAGCCCCCCGAGCTGGGCAAGCCCGAAAAGAAAACGGATAAGAGCCTGTAACCTCGAGACAATTTGTCCCGAGGTTTTTTCATTGAATGGAGGTTTTAACAATGAAACGACCCCTCGCATATATCACCGCTGCGTGGTGCGGCAGCGATGCCGAAAACGCAAAACAGGCGGCGCAGTATTGCCGCAGCGTGTATGAGGCGGGCTTTTCGCCCATCTGCCCCACGCTGTTCCATCCCCTGTTCCTCAATGATGCCATTCCCGAGGAGCATAAAAGCGGGATCGACATGGCCCGTAATCTGCTCAAACGCTCTCATGTGCTGGTGGTGTGCGGCCATACCGTCACCGAGGCTATGAAGAACGATATTGCTGTTGCCCAGCGGCTGGGTATCACGGCAACCACGCTGGAGGGCATCTTGACGGTCAAGGGACAGGGCCGCCGCTGATATGGCGGCCCTGCTGGAAGCCTACATTACCAACCTCGGCAAATATGCCGAGGGGCAGCTTGTGGGCGAAACGCTGAAATTTCCCACCACGGCGGAGGAGGTACAGTCCCTCTTAAAGCGCATCGGCGTGGACGGCATACGGTATGAGGAGATTTTCATAACCAGCTTTGACGGCGATGTACTGGGGCTGCATGAGCACTTGGGCGAATATGAAAGCATTGACGAGCTCAACTATCTGGCCGCGCTGCTGTCGGAAATGGATCAGAGCGATATAGAAAAGTTTGAGGCGGTCATAGACGCTGGCGAATACACAGGTAGCGTAAAAGACTTAATCAACCTCACGCAAAATCTGGATTGCTTTGAGTTCTATTCCGGTGTCCGTAGTGACGAGGAGCTGGGCCGTATGTATGTGCTGGAGTTCGGCGGTGTGGAAGTCCCGGAACACCTCATTGATTATATCGACTATGAGGCATACGGGCGGGATGTGCGGATCAATGACGGCGGCCACTATGCCCCCGGTGGATATGTGGCCGACAACCGCAGCAGCTTTATAGAGCACTACACGGGCCGGGATGACATTCCCGACGAGCACCGCGTTTTCTCCATGCCCAAGCTGTCCATCCGGGAGCAGATGTCAGCTTTCAAGGAAATTATAGACCGTTCCTCGCTGGAGGGGGAACGGAAACGGCCCACGCTGGGCCATACGGAACGATAACCCCACCTTGGGACAACTTGTCCCGAGGTGAGAAAGGAGGCGGCATAGCTGATAGAAGAAGATATTTCCCGGCGTACTGTTGCAGTTTCCGTCCGGGCCAGTAAGCTGACGGCGCGGAGCCTTGCCTATGTGGTGGCCGCTGTGGGGCGCAAAATCGCCAAAGAACACCGCGCCCGGCAGATCCCTCACGGCAAACAGACGGTCAAGCAACTTATGCGGCATGGCGTGTCTACCAACAGTCTGGAGCTGTCCGGCGATACCAAAAGTTTTGACCGGGTGGCCCGGAAGTGGAATGTGGATTATGCCTTTTACAAGACAGGCCCGGACAAATACCTGTTGTTTTTCAAGGCGGGACAGGCTGATGCCATGACCGCCTGTTTCTCGGAGTATTCCAAAAAGGT
>CALXEB010000026.1 GCA_944387215.1 uncultured Flavonifractor sp.
AGGGGCCCCTCCCGCCGCCGCCAGGGGGCGCGGAACCAGTCGTTGGCGCAGTTGGCCGCCACCCGCAGCAGCCAGGCGCGGGCGTGCTCCGGCTCGGCAAAGGCCGGCCTTGCCCGCAGCAGGCGGATGAAGGTCTCCTGCATCACGTCCTCCGCGTCGGCCCGGCTGCCCGTGCGGGCGTAGGCCAGGCGGAACACGTCCCCGGCGTACCGCCGGGCCAGCGCCTCCGGACTGTCCCAGGTCTGCTCCATGCCGCGTCCCTCCTTTCTGCCCTTAACACGGTTCTGCGGGGGTCTTTGGTTTCAAAAAAGGGGAGAAAATTTTTGCACGATGCAAAAATTCCTCTCTAAAAGCCCGCCGGGGGCTTCCGTATCAAGCTCCCCCCTGGCGGGGGAGCTGCCGGCTCAGCCGGCTGAGGGGGGCGCCCAAACCTGCGCAGGCGGTGCGCACAAGGGGGAGGTAAAGGCCGCCGGGCTTTTGCCCGGCGGCCCCGCATTTCTATCCTATTTCTCCCGGGACTGGAGACGGACCTTCACCCGGCCGCCGCACACCATGCCCAGCTCCGCGGCGGCGTGGGACAGATCGTACTCCTTCACGGCCTCTCCGCCGCCCCGGGCCCACAGGGCCAGGGCGTCCAGCTTCACCTGGTGCTCCACCGCGCCGCCCCCCACGGTGCCGGCGCAGGTCCCGTCGGGCCGCACCAGCATCCAGGCGCCCACGCCCCGGGGGGCGGAGCCGCGCTTCTCCACAATGGTGCACAGCACCCCCGGCCCCGGCGGGGGCGGCGCCAGGCCGGGGCCCAGGGCGGCCCGGACCTGCACCAGCCGGGCGGCGATGGACACGGCGATCTCCGCCGGGGTCTGCCCCCCGATGGGCAGGCCGATGGGGGCGTCCACCCCGTCCAGAATTTCCCGGGAAAAGCCCGCCTCCTCCAGGGCCTTCCGCACGGCGGCCACCTTGGTGCGGCTGCCGATCATGCCCACGTAGGCGTACTTCCCCCGGAGCACGTGCTCCAGGCACTCCTTATCAAAGGCGTGGCCCCGGGTGAGGATGGCGTAGTAGTCGTCCGCCCGGCTGCCCAGGGCCTCCAGGGCCTCCAGGAAGGGGGCGCAGATCACCTGCGCGGCCATAGGGAAGCGGGCCACGTTGGCAAACTCCGCCCGGTCGTCGATGACAATGAGCTCAAATTCCAGCCGGGCGGCGATGTGGGCCAGCTCCAGGGATACATGCCCCCCGCCGCAGAGGATCAGACGTTCCATAACCCCTTCTCCCTTCCGAAGTACAGCAGGCCCTCCAGCACCCCGCCGCCGATGGCCCGGGCCTTGTCCGAGACGGTGAAGCAGTGCCGGGCCTCGCACCGGGGGTCGATGTCCCCGGCCTTCATGCCCTTTGTGACGGTCAGCCCGGCGGGGAGCATCCCCCGCACCACGCCGGTAATCCGGGCGCGGGCGGTCTCCCCCGCCACCCGGGCCACGTCCTGGCCGGCCTCCACCTGGTCGCCGATGGCGGCCAGGGGCTCGAAGAGCCCGTCCGCCGGGGCGCGGATGAGCCGCTCCACCGTATAGCCCCCCACGTTCCCGGGCACGCCGGTGTTGGGGGCGGCGGAGCCGGACAGGATGAGCCGGCCCAGGTCGTGGCCCCGCTGGGTCTCCACCACCCCGTGGCAGTCCACGCCGGCGGCAAAGCCGGGGCCCAGGGCCAGTACAATAGGCGCGTCGGTGATGTTCGTGCCCAGGTTGCGCTTGGCCAGGATGGCGTCCACCACCGCGTCGAAGGGCAGTTCTTTTAAAATGTCCGCCCCGGGGTCGGCCAGCACCGGCACCTCCCCGGCGGCCAGGACGGCCCGGGCCTCCTCCGGCCCCGCCGCCCGCCGGGCGGCCACGCCCTCCACCTCCGCCGCGCCGTCGTACATGCACTGGCAGAAGGCCACCGTCCGCCGCACCGCCGCGGGCTGGGCCAGGTCGGTCATCACCAGGTCAAAGCCCGCCCGGCGCAGCCGTATCGCCGTGCCGGTGGCCAGGTCCCCGGCGCCCTTGATCAAAACAAGCATAAGCCGCCCCGCTCCCTCTCCGTATAGTGGGTCACCGCGCTGACGATGCCCTTTTGGGCCAGAATGCTCTGGATCTCCCGGCCCAGGGCCTCCCGGGCCGGGTCGTCCGCCTTGTTGAGCAGGCAGCGGAAGGCCATGCCCGCTCCCACGCCCTTCCGCCCCCCCTGGGGGTGGGAGAGCACCGCCGCCACGTCCGCCGGGGTGAGCGCGTGGTCCATGCCCACCCCCAGCAGGGCGCACACCCGCTCGGGCCGGTGGCAGGCTATCCCCACGGGCCTCCCCAGGCAGTCCAGCCCCGCCGCGGCCACCACCGCGTCCGCCTGGGGCGGGATCACCGGCTCGTGGTCCGCCGGGGCCTTCAGGGGGTGCAGCCGGGCCCCGTCGGCCTCCGCCAGCACCAGGTGGGCGAAGGCCAGGCAGGCCGCCGGGTCCCCGCCGCCGGAGAGCTTGTCCGGCCGGGCGAACCGGCCCAGGGTCACCGCGGGGCAGCCCTCCAGCAGGGCCCGCGCCTCTGCCGGGCTTCCCGCCAGGGGGAGGCCGGGGTGGGGCAGGATGTGGGTGGTGGTGGTGACCACCACCTTTTTCCCCGCGTCCACCCCCGCCCGGGCCAGGGCGTAGAGGGTGGAGGTCTTGCCCCCCGCCCCCGTCAGGGCCACCAGCCGGTGGACCTCCATATCCAGCTCCAGCGCCGCCCAGACGTCCATGTCAGCCTCCCAGGGTGTGCTCCACGAGGATCTTTACGCCGATGGCGATGAGCACCAGGCCGCCCACCAGCTCCGCCCGCTTCTGAAACAGGCTGCCCAGCCGCCGGCCCGCCAGCCCGCCCACCACCGACAGGGCGAAGGCCACCACGCCGATCACCACGGCGGAGGCCAGCACCGGCACGGCCATGAAGGCCATGGACACCCCCACCGCCAGCGCGTCGATGCTGGTGGCGATGGCCAGCAGACACAGGCGTTTGGCGGACAGGTCGGCGGGGGCCTCCTCCTCGTCGCCGTGGCGCAGAGCGCCCCAGGCCATGCGCCCGCCGATAAGGGCCAGCAGGCCGAAGGCCACCCAGTGGTCCACCGCCTCTATGTACCCGCTGACGCTGCTGCCCAAAAACCAGCCGGCCAGAGGCATCATGAACTGGAACGCGCCGAACCACAGGCCCATCTTCACCGCCTGCCGCCAACCGAAGCCGGGGATGGCGATCCCGCTGGACACCGACACGGCGAAGGCGTCCAGCGCCAGGCTCACTGCAATGAGGAAAATTTCAAGCACACACACCACATCCAAAGGTTTATTGGACAAAATTATAGCACAGAAGGGAAAAATATGCTATAACAAGATATACGGAGAGGGGGAGATCCTATGACCGAGCGGGAACGCTGGATGGCACAGGCCCTGGAGCTGGCCCGGGAGGCTCTGGAGGCCGGGGAGGCGCCGGTGGGCTGCGTCATCGTGCGGGACGGGGCCGTGGTGGGCCGGGGCCGCAACCGGCGGGAGGGGGATCGCACCGCCCTGGGCCACGCGGAGATCGAGGCCATCGCGGAGGCCTGCCGCACCCTGGGGGGCTGGCGGCTCACCGGCTGCACCCTCTACGTCACCCTGGAGCCCTGCCCCATGTGCGCCGGGGCCATTCTCAACGCCCGGGTGCCCGTGGTGTGCTACGGGGCCAGGGACGACAAGGCGGGCTGCTGCGGCTCGGTGCTCAACCTGTTTGAGGAGCGGTTCAACCACCATCCCCGGATCTACGGCGGGGTGCTGGAGGGCGACTGCGCCGCCCTGCTGCGGGAATTTTTTCAGAAGCTGCGGTGATTTAACCCTTTTGTAACAAAAACACGCTGGTTTTTGTAATGATTGGCTGTTACCATAATATCTGCAAGGGACGAGTCTTCTTTTCATTCTATCCTCCAATCATCGGGGCAGGCAGCGGGAATTCCCGCTGCCTGCCTCCCATTTTCCGGCTCTTTTTTGATTTTGACAGGAAGTTTACAAAAAAAGTTGTGGATTTAAAGCTTTTGTAACATCTGCTCGTTTCTTCTTTAACAATTCCCAGGTATCCTAATACTTGCAAGAGACAGTTTCTTTTCATTTCATTGTATCCTCTTTCCTTCGGCAGGGGCCGGACGTCAGGAGCAGGCGTCCGGCCCTTGTCGTTTTTCCCGGACTGTGTTATGCTGGTACCACAGAGGAGGGGTGCCCCGTGAAGCTGCAGGTCAAACGGGTGCGGTTCGGCGACTGCGCGGTGCTGGAAGGGCGCCGGGCACGGCTTATCGTGGACTGCGGCAGCGACAACCAGTCCTTGGGAAAGGACCTGTCGGCGCAGGATTTTGCCTACTCTGCCATCGCCGCCCAGGTCAACGACCACATACCCACCGACATCCTGATCTCTCACCTCCATACCGACCACTACCGGGGCTTTCTCAACCTGGGGAAAGACGTCCCGCCCCTGTTTGCCCAGGCGCCGCCGGTGGGCACCGCCTATCTGCCCTGGACCATCCTGGGCGGGCGGGCCGTGCTGTCTGCCGCCTACGCCCGGCTGTATCTCACCGCCCCGCCCCGCACCCTGGCCCATGAGCTGGCCCGGGGGCTGGCAGACCTGCTGCCCACCCTCCGGCGGGAGGCGGTCCATCAGCGGATGCTCCAGGCGGGAGAAGAGATCCCACTGGAGCGGAACATGCTGGAGATCCTCTGGCCGGAAGCCGAGCACGCCCTCTCCTCCCTGCCGGTGTGGGGGCAGGCGGGCTTTCTGGCGGCCGACAGGGAAATGGCGGCGGCATTTTCCGCCCTGGCGGGGCAGACGGACGGGCGGCTGCCGGAGGAGGCCCTCCGTCTGGCCGGTGCCCTGGAACGCTGCCTGCTCGCAAGCTCCGGCGAGCCCCTGCTGGAGGCGGGCCGCCCGGCGGCCCTGGAGGAGCTCTCCTACGCCCGGGCGCAGGCCGACAGACTGCGCCAAGACCTGTGGGGAGGGCCTGCGGAAGCGCTCAGGCCCCCTTATCCCCCCCGCCTGCTGCCCCTGGTCCGCTTCGCGGCCCGGCAATATCACGTGCTGGCAAAGACGGTCAATGCCTGCGGCATCGTGTTCCAGTGGAAGGATAGGCTCCTCTTCCCCGGGGACGCGCCTCCGGCAGTGATCAGCTATCTGGGAAAAAAGGGGCGCTTCCACAGCCGTTATCAGGTGGTCAAGCTCCCGCACCACGGCACCAGGCGGTATTTCTCCTCCGCGCTGCCGCCGGCGGGGCAGTATATCATTTCAAACGGAGGCTATTGCCGCCGGGCGGTGGGAAAGCCGGTCCTGGACGCCCTCTCCCCCACAGGCTGCGGCTTTTTGTGTACCGACGCCCACCAGGCCCCTGAGAAATACTGCGAATATTATCGGGCGCAGCGGCACTGCCACCCCGCCTGTATCCCCATCACCGATCCGCAGCAGGTCGTTCCCCTTTGAAAAGGCAGCTGCGACGGCGTCTTTTCTGTCCAAGCGCCGGATCTGGTTCCAGCCACGGCATATGCCGCGGCTGGAGCCGCCGCCCGGCCTGCAAATAAACGGCCCGGCCGCCAGTGGCGGCCGGGCCGTTTGCCTGCAGGTCATATCCCATCCATCCCATCCAAATCGCGGTCGGGGGAAGTGAATTCCCCCGGCCTGCGCGCCGCTCGGCGCGTCCCGCCTGCGGCGGGTCCCCCGGGAAAAGCAGCCCTTTCCCCGGATCGTTTTCGCTTTTTCTTACCGCTCCTCCCGGAAATACGCGTTGCCCAAACTGGCCGGCGGCTGCTTTTCCCGGTTGTTGCGCAGGGAGGTGATGATGAGCACGATGACGGTGACCACATAGGGCAGGATGCGGTAGATCTGGGTGGGCACCATAGGCAGGGACAGGTAGTTGTAGAGGATCATCAGCCCGCCGAAGAGGACGGAGCCCCAGATGGCGTTCAGGGGCCGCCACAGGCAGAAGATGACCAGGGCCACGGCCAGCCAGCCCTCGCCGGACAGGCCCTCGTGGTTCCACACGCAGCCGGCGATGGTCATGATATACACCATGCCGCCGATGGCGGAGATGCCCCCGCCAATGACGGTGGCCAGGTACTTGTAGCGGGTGACGTTGATGCCGGCGGCGTCGGCGGTGGCGGGGGACTCGCCCACCGCCCGCAGGTAGAGGCCGGCCTTGGTCCGGCGGAAGAACCAGGCCATGGTGATGGCGATGGCCAGGCCGATGTAGAGGAAGATGCTGTGCCGGAAGATCACCGGGCCCACCACGGGCAGCTGCTGGAGGGCCGCCGGGAAGGGGGAATTGGCGAACACCGCCTTCAAATCGTTGCCGATGGCCACATAGCCGCCGGAGGTGCGGCGCATGTACTCGCCGATAAACTGGCCCAGGCCGGTGCCGAAAATGGTAAGGGCCAGGCCGGTGACGTTCTGGTTGGCCCGGAGGGTGACGGTGAGGAAGGAGTAGATCAGCGCACCGAAGGCCCCGCCCAGGAAGGCGAACAGCAGGGCCAGCAGCACGGCCACGATCCCGTTGGCCCCGGCGCCGGCAAAGCCCTCGTAGTAGAAGGCCGCGCCCAGGCCCATGGCCCCGCCGGTGTACATCATGCCCTCCACGCCCAGGTTCAGGTTGCCCGCCTTTTCGGAGAGGATCTCCCCCACGGTGCCGAAGAGCAGGGGCACGCCGTTGAGGACGGCGGCGGCCAGCAGGGCCACCCACAGACTGCTGTTGATGTCACCCATGGATCGCCGCCTCCTTTCTCCCCTTGCGGAAGATAAGCCTGTAATTGATAAAGAACTCGCACCCCAGCATGCAGAAGAGGAACACGCCGGTGATGATGTCGGAGATGGAGGCGGGCACCTCCATGCGGGTCTGGAGGGTGTCCGAGCCCTTCTCCAGCACGCCCAGCAGGAAGGAGATGGCGATCATGGCGAAGGGGTTGAGCTGGGCCAGCCAGGCCACGGTGATGGCGGTGAAGCCCACCCCGGCGGCCACCTCGGCGTGGAGGGTACCGTCGGCGCCGGACACCACGATGAAGCCCACCAGCCCCGACAGGGCCCCGGAGAGGAACATGGTGCGCATGACCACCTTGGCCACGTTCATACCGGCGTAGCGGGCGGTGTTCTCGCTCTCGCCCACCACGGCGATCTCATAGCCCTGCTTGGTGTATTTCATGTAGAGGAACATGAGCACCGTCAGCACCAGCACGATGATCCAGCCGCAGTGGACCCCGAACACCCGGGGCAACAGGGCGTTGTCGGCAAACTCGGGGATGATCTGGGAGCCGGGCCGCCCCTCCCAGGGGCCGCCCTGGAGCCAGCGGACGATGCCGATCATGATGTAGTTCATCATCAGGGTGAACAGGGTCTCGTTGGTGCCCCAGCGGGCCTTGAAGAAGGCGGGCACCAGGGCCCACAGCCCGCCGAACAGGGCGCCCAGCGCCGCCATGAGCACCAGCAGCACCGGCCCCGGAATACTGTCGGCGCAGAACAGGGCCAGCCAGCTGGCCCCCACGGCGCCGGCGGTGATCTGTCCCTCGGCGCCGATGTTCCAGAAGCGCATTTTGAAGCAGGGGGCGATGGCCAGGGCGGTGCCCAGCAGGGGCACCGCGATGCGCACCGTCTGGCGGAACACGGTGGCCTTGCCCAGGGATCCGTCCAGGATGGTGGCGTAGCCCTGGAAGGGGCTGTGCCCCAGCAGCAGGAAGATCAGGGCGCCGATGAGGATGGCCAGCACGAAGGAGCCCACCCGGATGGCCCACACCTGGCCCCGGGGCATGGCGTCCCGCTTGGCCAGCCGCACCAGCGGGGTATTGCCCTCACGCATGTACCGTTCCCTCCTCTCCCTGATCCACGCGGGTCATCAGCAGGCCCACTTCCTCCTTGGTGGCGGTGCGGGCGTCCACAACGCCGGACACCCGGCCGCCGCACAGCACCAGAATCCGATCGCACAGCTCCAGCAGCACGTCCAGGTCCTCCCCCACCAGCAGCACCGCCACCCCCTTCATCTTCTGCTCGTTGAGCAGGCGGTAGATGGTGTAGGAGGAGTTGATGTCCAGGCCCCGGACGGGGTAGGCGGTCATGAGCACCGTAGGCTGGGAGGCGATCTCACGGCCCACCAGCACCTTCTGCACGTTTCCGCCGGACAGGCGGCGCACCGGGGCGGTGACGCCGGGGGTGACGATCTCCAGCTCCTCAATGAGCCGCTCGGCCAGGGCCCTGGGGGGCTTGCGGTCCACCAGGGGGCCCGGGTTTTCCTTGTAGGTCTTGAGCATCATGTTGTCCACCATGCCCATGCCCCCCACCAGGCCCATGCCCAGCCGGTCCTCGGGCACGAAGGCCAGGGCCACCCCCACCTTCTGGATCTGGGCCGGGGTCTTGCCCAAGAGCTCCTCTCCGGCCTTGTCCACGGGCACGTGGTTGCCGGCGATGTCGCTTTTGGGGTGGGGCGGGTAGTAGAACACGTGGCCGGACTCCGCCTTCTGCAGGCCGGCGATGGCCTCCAGCAGCTCCTTCTGCCCCGATCCGGCGATGCCGGCGATGCCCAGGATCTCCCCGCCGAAGGCCTGGAAGCCCACGTCGGAGAGGGTGGCCACCCCCTCGGCGTTTTTGCAGTTGAGGCCCTTGACCTCCAGCCGCAGGTCCCGGTACTTGGCCTCCGGCCTGTCGATGTTCAGGCTCACCGCCCGGCCCACCATCATCTCGGTGAGGGCCTGTGGGTCGGTGTCGGCGGTGTTGACGGTGCCGATGTACTTGCCCTTGCGCAGGACGGCCACCTGGTCGGAGATGGCCATGACCTCGTGGAGCTTGTGGGTGATGATGACGATGGCCTTGCCGTCGGCCTTCATGGCCCGGAGGATGTCGAAGAGCCGGTCGGTCTCCTGGGGGGTGAGCACGGCGGTGGGCTCGTCCAGGATCAGGATGTCCGCCCCCCGGTAGAGCACCTTGACGATCTCCACCGTCTGCTTTTCCGACACGGACATGTCGTAGACCTTCTTGTCCGGGTCGATACCGAAGCCGTACCTGTCGCTGATGGCCTTCACCTGGGCGGCCACCGCCCTGCGGTCGTGGCCGCGGCCCCGCAGGCCCAGGGCGATGTTCTCCGCGGCGGTGAACATGTCCACCAGCTTGAAGTGCTGGTGGATCATGCCGATGCCGTGGTCGTAGGCGTCCTTGGGGGAGCGGATCACCACCGGCTTGCCCTCCACCAGGATCTCCCCCTCGTCGGGGCGGTAGATGCCGGAGAGCATGTTCATCAGGGTGGTCTTGCCGCTGCCGTTCTCCCCCAGCAGGGAGAGGATCTGCCCCCGGTCCAGGGTCAGATCCACGCTGTCGTTGGCCACCACCTGGCCGAAGCGCTTGGTGATGTGCCGCAGTTCAATGGCATGGACAGTTTCCAAGGCTGTCATCCTTTCTGCTCCGTCCCGGCAGGCAGGGCCTTCGGGAAGCGGTTGATGGGGCGGGACGCTCTGCGCGCGCGTCCGGGCCGGGCGCGCGGCCGCCATATAGGGTGGTCCTGCCCGGGCCGCCCTATATCGCGGCCGCCCGGAAAAGCGGCTGCGAAAACGCTCAGACGAGGGCCGCTTTCGCGGCCCTCGTCTGAGACGGAAGGATCAGAACGCCTCGTTGAGCCACTCGATGCCGTCGATGCGGACGGTGAAGTAGGGGGCGGACTGGAAGTAGGACTCGTGGAAGGCCCCGTCGAACACGGCCTCCTCGGAGTCGGCCACGAAGTCGCCGTCGGTGTCCAGAGCCAGGGCGGAGGTCAGCTCCTGGCCATCCACGGTGAAGGTGGAGGTGTCAAACACCTGGAGGGTGCCGTCGTGGAGGGCCTGCTCCACCTCGGCCAGCTTCTCAGCGGTGCCCTCAGCGGCAATGTCCTCGTTGAGAGCGGTCATGACCACGGCGCCCATGTCCATGCCGTGGCACCAGTCCTGATCGAACTCCTCGCCGTTGGCCACGGCCTCGATGGCGTACTCAAAGTACAGGGACCAGTCGATGCGGGTGCCGATGAGGGAGGCCTCGGGGGCGATGGAGATCATGTCGTTGTTGTAGCCGGTGTGGAACACGCCGTTGCTCTGGGCCACGGTGGCGGGGGTGGTGTTGTCGGAGTGCTGGGAGATCATGACGCAGCCCTGATCGCACAGAGCCTGGGCGGCGTTGGCCTCCAGGGTGGCGTCAGACCAGGAGCCCACGAACTGCACCTTCATGGTCACGCTGGGGCACACGCTCTTGGCGCCCAGGTAGTAGGCGGTGAAGCCGGAGATCACCTCGGCGAAGGAGAAGGCGCCCACGTAGCCGATGACGGCCTCGTCCTCGGTGATCTCGCCGTTGTCGATCATCTCCTGCAGCTTCATGCCGGCCACCACGCCGGCCAGGTAGCGGCCCTCGTAGATGTTGGCGAAGGCGTTGTGGGTGTTGGGCAGGTCGTCGTTCCAGGAGGCCTGGTTGGTGCAGGCGATGAACTCGATCTCGGGGTACTCCTCGGCTACCCGGAGCATGAAAGGCTCAAAGCCGAAGGAGTTGTTGATGATGAGCTCGCAGCCCTCCTCGGCCAGGTTGCGGTTGGCGTCCTCGCAGGAGGAGTCCTCGCCGATGTTCCACTCCACCAGCCACTCCACGTTGATGCCCTTGGCGGCCAGGGCCTCGGTGGCGGCCTCCTGGCCGCGGATGAAGTTGTAGGTGTAGCCCTGGTCATTCTCGTCGCCGATGCAGATCAGGCCCACCTTGATGGTCTTGGTCTCAGTCTCGCCGCCGGTCTCCTCATTGGCGGGAGGGGTGCTCTCGCCGGCGGGGCTCTCGCTCTCGCCCTGGGTGCCGCCGCCGCAGGCCGCCAGCCCAAAGACCATGGCGCCCGCCAGGAGCATTGCAAGCAGTCTCTTCTTCATAACAGGTTCCTCCTCAATTCATGTTGGTCACAAGACAGTATGGATCCTCTATTCCAAACGGCTGCACGCATGGGGGACAGCTGCCCCCGCCCGTGGTGGACGCCACTTTACATCCGCTCATCACGGAGGGCATCCTCCGCCTGCGGCAGCCGGTCTTGCTATGTCAAAACAGTGGAACAGTAAGTCGTATACACAGGGGCCGGACGCCAGCCGGTCACTTCTCTTCCGTCATTGCGGGCCAGTCCGCAGACTGGCGCGGCAATCCGTTCCTCTCAAAACCTCCCCCCTCGCGGGGGAGGTGGCCCAAAGGGCCGGAGGGGGGTGCTCACCGCCCCCGGCGGTTGAATGGTGCGCCCGTGCACATCCGCCCGCCATCCCCGTCCCTGTCATTGCGGGCCAGTCCGCAGACTGGCGCGGCAATCCGTTCCTCCAAAACCTCCCCCCTCGCGGGGGAGGTGGCCCAAAGGGCCGGAGGGGGGTGCTCGCCGCCCCCGGCGGTTGAATAGTGCGCCCGTGCACATCCGCCCGCCGGCGGGTTCGCCTCATCAGACGCGCCGCCGTCAGGCAATCCTGCCCCCTCAGCAGAACTCCACGCCGTTTTCCACACTCATGCTTTTTACTCTTGCCAGGGACTCCACGCGCACGCCCATGCTTCGGATCAGGTCCCCGCCGGGCTGGAAGGCCTTTTCCACGGCGATGCCCGCCCCCACCAGGGTGGCCCCGGCGTCCCGCACCAGGTTGATCAGGCCCTGGAGGGCGGAGCCGTTGGCCAGGAAATCGTCGATGATCAGCACCCGGTCCTCCGGCAGCAGGAACTCCTTGGCCACGATGATGTCGTACACCCGGCCGTGGGTAAAGGACTCTACCTTGGAGGTGTACACGTCGCCGGCGATGTTCTTGGTCTTGTTCTTTTTGGCGAAGATCACCGGGCAATCAAAAAACTGCGCAGCCACACACGCGATCCCGATACCCGATGCCTCGATGGTCAAGATCTTGGTGACTCCGCAGTCCCCGAACAGGCGCAGGAACTCCCGGCCCATATCCTGAAACAGCTTTACGTCCATCTGATGGTTGAGAAAGCTGTCCACCTTCAGTACGCCGCCCTCCCGGATCTTCCCGTCGGCGCGGATGCGCTCCTCCAGCTCCTTCATCATATTCTCTCCTCAGTCTGCCCTGCACCGCCGCCGCGGGCGGGCAACGAAATAGCTTGTCGCTTTATTTTACCATTAAACTGCGGCCCCGTCACCTGTTTTTCAAAATTTTGTGGAATTTGTCGGACATTTTTCCCTCCGTCCTGAAAAGGCGGGCGCTTTGCCGAAATCCGGGCCGGCTCTCCGCCCTGTTTTCGTTGCGCTTTCCGGCGGTCTTTGGTACAATATTGGGGCAGATACCATCCCCTCACAAGGAGGTCCTATGATGCTCAGACGATTTTGTACCGGGGCCCTGGCGGCCCTGCTGGTGCTTGCCGCCGCCCCCCAGCCCGCCCGGGCCGCCTTTTCCGACGCTGCGGGCCACTGGGCCGCGGAGATCATCGAAAAGGCGGAGGACTACGGCCTGATCCAGGGCTACCCCGACGGCACCTTCGGGGTGGAGGACGAGATCACCCGGGGCCAGTTCGTCACCGTTTTGTGCCGCATGTTCGGCTGGGATCTGATCAGCCCGGAGACCCCCTCCTACATAGACTGCCTCCCCTCCGCCTGGTATTACTCCGCCGTGGAGACCGCCCGGGCCCACGACGTGATGGATCCCGCCGGGGCCTTCCGGCCGGAGGACTACATCAGCCGGGGGGAGATGGCCGTCATGCTGGTGCGGGCCCTGGGCTACGGGGACCTGGCCGAGGGGCTGGAGGACCCCGACCTGCCCTTTGACGACGTGACGGAGGACGCCGGGTACATCCACGTGGCCTGGCGCATCGGCATGGTCAACGGGGTGGCCGGACCCAGCGGGACCCTCCGCTTCCTGCCCTCCTACTCCGCCACCCGCGCCGAGGCCGCGGCCATGCTGGTGCGGGTGTACGAGCGGTACGTGTCGGGCACGGAGTGGCTCCACGGCTTTTACGCCTTTTCCTCCTACTCCCAGATCGCCCTCACCGCCGGCATGGACGCCGTCAGCGTGGGCTGGGCCCGGATGGAACTGGACGATCAGGGCGCGCCTGTGCTCAACTCCACCTCGGCCAACGGCAACGACTGGGTCAAGCCCGACGACGTGACCCCCGCCACCGGCTACTGGGCGGAGCGCCAGGTCCCCTACAATTTGAATGTATACGCCTATGACGGCGCCGCTGAGAACGGGGAGAGCCCCTCCACCGTGGACGGCGCCGTGGGCACGGCGGAGGGCCGCGCCGCCGCCGTGGCCGCCCTGGCCGCCGCCGCGGCGGACTACGCGGGCCTCACCATCGACTTCGAGGGGCTCAGGGGGGCGGACACCCGGGAAAACTTCGTGACCTTCCTGTCCGAGCTGCGCGCCGCCCTGCCGGCGGACAAGACCCTGTATGTGTGCGTCCAGCCCGACACCTGGTACGACGGGTACGACTACCGGGGCATCGGCCAGGCCGCCGACAGGGTGATCCTCATGGCCCACGACTACCAGTGGACCTCCGTGCCCGAGAACTATGTGGGCACCGCCAACACCGCCTCCCCGGTGACCCCCTTCCCCCAGATCTACGACGCCCTGGCCGACATCACCCACCCGGACACCGGGGTGGCCGACGTGAGCAAGGTGGCCCTGGCCGTCTCCTTCGGCACCGCCGGCTTCCACGTGGACGAGGAGGGCCGGCTGCTGGAGACCACCATCTACCACCCGTCGGCGGCCACCCTCGCCGCCCGGCTGAGCCAGCCGGACACGGTGGTGACCTATTCCGAGACCTACCGCAACCCCTGCGCCAGCTACACCACCGAGGACGGCAGCCGCTACGTGGTGTGGTATGAGAACGAGCGCAGCGTGCTGGACAAGCTCCAGCTGGCCCGGATGTTCGGCGTCACCGGCGTGTCCCTGTGGCGGCTGGGCAACATCCCCGCCGCCGGGGGCTACGACGTGTGGTCCGCGGTGGAGAGCACCCGCTGACCGAAGGAGGATACGATCATGAAGCTGAGCGGCAGGGAGCTTTTTCACGAGTTCCTGCTCATGACCCTGGGCACCGCCCTGGTGTCGGTGGGCGTGTACTTCTTCAAATTTCCCAACAACTTCTCCATGGGGGGCGTGTCCGGCCTGGCGGTGCTGCTGGGGCGGCTGGTGCCCATGCTCTCCCCCTCCGCCTTCAACGGCATCATCAATCTGCTGTTCCTGGTGCTGGGGTTCCTGATGCTGGACAAGGGCTTCGGCTTCCGCACGGTGTACTGCTCCATCCTCTACGCCGGGCTGGTGCAGCTCTTCGAGATCCTCTGCCCCCTGTCAGCCCCCCTCACCGACCAGCTCATGCTGGAGCTGCTCTTCGCCGTGATCCTCCCCGCCCTGGGCTCGGCCATCCTGTTCAACATCGGCGCCTCCTCCGGGGGCACCGACATCGCGGCCATGATCCTGAAAAAGTACACCGGCCTGGATGTAGGGCGGGCCCTGCTTTTCTCCGACGTGGCCATCGCCGCCGCCGCCCTGGCGATCTTCGACATCCAGGCCGGCCTGTGCTCCCTGCTGGGCCTGGCTCTCAAGTCCGTGCTGGTGGACAGCGCCATCGAGTCCTTCAACCGCCGGAAGGCCTTCTTCATCATCACCTCCCAGCCGGAGCCGGTGTGCGACTACGTCACCCACACCCTGGGCCGGGGAGCCACCGTGTGGCAGGCTCAGGGGGCCTACACCGGCGAGGAGCACCACGTGGTGCTCACCGTCCTCTCCCGGGGCCAGGCGGTGATCCTCCGCCGGCAGCTGAAGGTCATGGATCCCAGGGCCTTCCTTATCGTGGCCAACTCCAGCGAGATCTTCGGCAAGGGCTTCCTGCGGGCGTAAGGAAGTTTCTGGAAAATATTTCCCAGCCGACATCGTTCGCCCTCCTTTGCGGCAGAATATGGTAATATATGGTTATCACTTCTGCTTCTGCCGCGAAGGAGGGCTTTTTATGCCGCTGCTGCGCCGAAAGGGCCTGTTTGAGAACAGTCGGGTGCTCTTCCTGCCCATTGCCGCCATCTCCCCCAACCCGGACCAGCCCCGCCGCCACTTCTCCAAAGAGGGTCTGGAGGAGCTGGCGGCCAGCATCCGGGAACACGGGGTGCTCCAGCCCCTGTCCGTCCGCCGGGCCCCCGGCGGGGGGTATGAGCTCATCGCCGGGGAGCGGCGGCTGCGGGCGGCCCGGATGGCCGGGCTCGCCGAGGTCCCCTGCATCTGCGTGGCGGTAAGCAGCCGGGACTCCTCCCTGCTGGCCCTGGTGGAGAACCTCCAGCGCCGGGACCTGGATTTCCTGGAGGAGGCCACAGCCCTGGACAAGCTCATCCGCACCTACCACCTGTCCCAGGAGGAGACCGCCCGGCGCATCGGAAAGAGCCAGTCCGCCGTGGCCAACAAGCTGCGGCTGCTGAAGCTGGACCCGGCGGCCCTGACCCTGTTGCGGGAAAAGGGCTTTTCTGAGCGCCACGCCCGGGCCCTGCTGCGGCTGGAGGAGCCGGAGGCCCAGCGGGAGGCCGCCCGGTATGTGACGGAGCACGGCCTCACCGTGGCCCGCACGGAGGAGTATGTGGAGCGCCTGCTGGCCGGGGCAGACAGGCCCCGCAAACGGCCTACTTTCCTGCTGCGTGATGTGCGGCTCTTTCTCAATTCCGTCAGTCGGGGGCTGGACATGATGCGTTCAGCCGGCGTTCCGGCGGATTGCCAGCGGCATGAGACGGACCGGGCCATCTGCCTTACCATTACCATTCCCAAGGGAAACTGAGGGTCCATATCAAGCCGTGCAGGGCGCTGTTTCACGTGAAACATGCGCCCTCTTTTTTTGAAAAATTTCAATGTTTCGCGTGAAACAGCGGAAAATCAGTTGAACTGCACCCGCCAAAGCGATATAATAGAGACCGTTCCTCTGCATCCGACCAAAAAGGCAGGTGTGCTATGGCAAAGACCATTGCGATCGTAAATCAAAAGGGCGGCGTGGGCAAGACGACCACCTGTGTCAACCTGGCCGCCGCCCTGACCAAGCTGGGGCAGCGGGTGCTGGTGTGCGATTTTGACCCCCAAGCCAACACCACCTCCGGCCTGGGCGTGGACAAGACGGTCTCCCCCAACATATACGACGTGCTCCTGGGGGGCGCGGAGCCGGCCAAGGCCGTGGTGACCACCCCCTACTGCGACGTGCTCCCCTCCAACAAGGCGCTGACCGGGGCGACGGTGGAGATGATCGACCTGGACCGGCGGGAGTACCGGCTGAAAGACGCCCTGGCAAAGGCGGGCGAGGGCCACGATTTCATCCTGGTGGACTGCCCCCCCTCGCTGGAACTGCTCACCCTCAACGCCCTGTGCGCGGCGGACACGGTGCTGGTGCCTGTCCAGTGTGAATACTACGCCCTGGAGGGGCTCAGCGATCTGCTGTCCACCATCCGCATCGTCAAGCGCTCCCTCAATCCGGGCCTGAGCCTGGAGGGGGTGGTGCTCACCATGTACGACGGGCGGACCAATCTGTCCATGCAGGTGGCTGAAGAGGTCAAGCGGCATTTCCCCGGCCAGGTATACGCCACGGTCATTCCCAGGAACGTCCGCCTGTCCGAGGCGCCCAGCCACGGAAAGCCGGTAGGCGCTTATGACCCGCTGTCCCGGGGGGCGGAGGCCTACGACGCCCTGGCCGGCGAACTGCTGGAGCACAATCAGTACGCGGTCACCCGCGTGGAAAGGAGCGAGACACATGGCCAATGAACGGGGCCTGGGCCGGGGCCTGGGGGCGCTGCTGGGTGACGCCGCCCTTCAGAGCCAGGAGGGAGGGTCCCTCTCCCTGCCCATCTCCCAGGTGGAGCCGGGGCTGAAGCAGCCCCGCAAGCGCTTTGAGGACGCGGCCCTGCAGGACCTGGCCGACTCCATCCGAACCCACGGCATTATTCAGCCCCTGACGGTGCGCCGGCTGTCCTCCGGCTACTACCAGATCATCGCCGGGGAGCGCCGCTGGCGGGCAGCCAAGCTGGCGGGCCTTACGGAGGTCCCCGCTGTCATCATTGAAGCTGACGACCGAAAGACCATGGAGCTGGCGCTCATTGAAAACCTCCAGCGGGAGGACCTCAATCCCATCGAAGAGGCCAACGGTTACAAAAGCCTGATGGAGGACTACGGCCTCACCCAGGAAGAAGCCGCCCAGCGGGTAGGCAAATCCCGGCCGGCGGTGGCCAACGCCCTGCGTCTGCTGGCCCTGCCCGACCCGGTGTGCCTGTTGGTGGAGGAGGGCCAGCTCTCCGCCGGCCATGCCCGGGCCATCCTGGCCGTCCCCTCCGGGGAAGCCCAGATGAAGCTGGCCAAAAAGGTGGTGGCCGACGGCCTCTCCGTCCGGCAGACCGAGGCCCTGGCCAAGCGCCTTGCCCAGGGCGGGCAGGCGGCGGCTGCCGCCAGATCTGACGAGCTGGCCATCTACGACCGGGCCGCCGAAAAGGATCTGGGGGCCCGGCTGGGGCGCAAGGTCCACATCGTCCGGGGCCGGCGCAAGGGAAAGATCGAGCTGGAATACTACGATCCCGACGACCTGAACGCCCTGCTGGACCTGCTGGGCCAGATGCCCGGCCGGGGGAAGGGGGCGCAGGGCCGTTGAAGGAGCATACGCCCCAGGACCACCGAACAGACCTGCAGCACGACGCCGAGCATGAGCGCCCCTCCAAGCACACGCCCTCGGTGGTCCTCTATCTCATGATCCTTTTTGCCGCGGCATTTCTGCTGCTGCTCATGTCCTTCCTCATGCAGAACCGCTCCAACCGGGAGGCAATGGACCACCTGGAAGAGACCTCCAACTCCGCCATGGAGTCGCTGGAAAACCGGCTCCGGGAAAATGAAGAGCTCAAGGCCCAGGTGGCCCAGCTGGAGGAGGAGAACGACAAGCTGACCCAGCAGGTCCAGCAGGCCGACGATCAGGCCCGGCAGGAACAGGAGGAGCTGACCTCCGTCCTCCAGGCCCTCAGCGATCTGAATACCCTCCGGGGTCTCTACAACCAGGGCCGATACAGCGACGCCCGGGACTTCCTGGCGGGGTTGGACACCCAGGCCGACGGCAGCTACGTCACTGAGACCTGGCTGGAGCGCTACCGCACCGACTACGCCGACCCGGAGGACCTGGAGGTCTACGACCCCCTGGCGGCCTGGCGGGACCTGGTGAGCTGGCTGGGATAGCCGGCGGCCATCATGTTTCACGTGAAACGTCGTCGGGGCAAAGTCCGCTCCCTTGCCCCTCCTCCTCCCCACCGAACCCGCTTCGCTGGGCTTCGGCGGGGGCCCATAATTGTCAATTCCCAATTATCAATTCTCAATTCTCTTGAGGTGACCAACCATGCTGGATATCAAATTCATCCGGGAAAACCCCGAGGCCGTCAAGGAAAACATCCGCAAGAAGTTCCAGGAGGACAAGCTCCCCCTGGTGGACCAGGTGATCGCCCTGGACAAGGAAAACCGCGCCGCCATCCAGGAGGCCCAGGACCTGCGCACCGCCCGCAACGCCAAGAGCAAGCAGGTGGGCATGCTCATGGGCCAAGCCAAGAAGGACCCCTCCAAGCTGGCCGAGGCCGAGCGCCTCAAAGCCGAGGTCAAGGCCGACGCCGACCGGCTGGCCTATCTGGAAGGCCGGGAAGACGAGCTGGCCCGTGAGATCCACAAGATCATGCTCCTGATCCCCCAGATGATCGACCCCTCCGTGCCCATCGGCCCCGACGACTCCGCCAACGTGGAGGTGGAGCGCTTCGGCGAGCCCGTGGTGCCCGACTTTGAGGTGCCCTACCACACCCAGATCATGGAGTCCTTCGGCGGCATCGACCTGGACGCCGCCGGCCGGGTGTCCGGCTCCGGCTTCTACTACCTGCTGGGGGACATCGCCCGCCTCCACGAGGCGGTGCTGGCCTGCGGCCGGGACTTCATGATCGACAAGGGCTTCACCTACGTCATCCCCCCCTTCATGATCCACGGCAACGTGGTGGAGGGGGTCATGAGCCAGACCGACATGGACGGCATGATGTACAAGATCGAGGGGGAGGACCTCTACCTCATCGGCACCAGCGAGCACTCCATGATCGGCCGCTTCATCGACCAGATCCTCCCCGAGGACAAGCTGCCCCAGACCCTCACCTCCTACTCCCCCTGCTTCCGCAAGGAGAAGGGGGCCCACGGCATCGAGGAGCGGGGCGTCTACCGCATCCACCAGTTTGAAAAGCAGGAGATGATCGTGGTCTGCAAGCCCGAGGACTCCATGGCCTGGTATGAAAAGATGTGGCGCTACTCCGTGGAACTCTTCCGCAACTTCGACATCCCCGTGCGGCAGCTGGAGTGCTGCTCCGGCGACCTGGCCGACCTGAAGGTCAAAAGCTGCGACATCGAGGCCTGGTCTCCCCGGCAGCAGAAGTACTTCGAGGTGTGCTCCTGCTCCAACCTGGGGGATGCCCAGGCCCGCCGCCTGAAGATCCGGGTCAAGGGCGCCGACGGCAAAATGTACCTGCCCCACACCCTCAACAACACCTGCGTGGCGCCCCCCCGCATGCTCATCGCCCTGCTGGAAAACAACCTCCAGGCCGACGGCAGCGTGAAGATTCCCAAGGTCCTCCAGCCCTATATGGGCGGCAAGGAAGTGCTGACGCCCAAGGGCTGAACCCTCCCCTCCATGTTTCGGGCCCCTCCCGGGGCCGCCCGCATCCACCACCGCACCCACGGCGGCGACGGGGCCCTGCCCCCGCACCAGAGGAGCTGACCGTGACGGAGGGCCGCCCGTGGTGGATCGACGCCCTCTGGTATGCCGTGGAGAACGGCATTCTGGAGGACGCGGCCCTGTATACCCCCCTGCCCCAGGGACCCGCCACCCGGTGGGACCTGGCCCTGCTTATGGCCGCGGCGGCGGGGGAGCTGGAGCCGATCCGGGAGGCTGCCCCCGACCCCGGCCTGGATGCAGAGATCTGGCTGACGGTGCTGCCCCTCTATGAGGCGGGCATACTCAACGGCGTGGACGGCTCCGGCGCCTTCCATCCGGAGGGCACCCTCACCCGGGCGGAGTGCGCCGCCGTGTCCGCCCGGATTTTTGCCCCCGAGCTTCGGGTGACCACACAGCAAAAGGAGCTGCCGGAACCCCTGGGGGAACTGGGGCTGGCGATCCTCCCCCTCCTCCCCGTGGATGAGGTGACCCTGGCGGACGGGGACACTACCCTGCTCTACACCGCAGACGGCCGGGTGCTGGACTGGACGGGAGCGCTGGTATACGACCTGTCCGCCTATGACCAATATGACTTCTTCCTGCCCGACGGGGCGGCCCGGGTGCAGAAGGACGGCTTGTATGGCTATGTAAACCAGCATACCGGCGCAGAGGTCGTCCCCTGCCGGTATCGGGAGGCCACCCTGCTCCACGACGGGGTCCTGCTGGCGGGCAGCGCGGAGGAGGGCTTCACTGCCTTTGACACCAGCGGAAACGTGCTGGGCCACCTGGACGGCAGCGTTAACTGCGTCAACACCGTCGGAAGCCTGGTCCAGTACGTGGACAAGGATACCGGCCTATACGGCTATCTCAACCCCGACGGCTCGGTAGCCGTGGAGGCGGCCTATACCTCCGTCTACCCCTTCTCCGGCGGGTACGCCGCCGTCCGGGACGAGAGCGGCCTGGCCGGCTTCATCAACACCGAGGGGGAGTTGGTCATCCCCTGTCAGTTCGCCTTGGTGACCTCCGGCTTCAACTATGAGGGCTACGCCGTGGTGGGCACCGCCGGAACCACCCCCAACCCGCTCCACTACGACGGCAAGCTGGGCCTCATCAACACCGCCGGGGAGCTGGTGGTCCCCATGGAGTACGACTATCTGCAAAACGTCTCCGATGGTCTGGCCCTCTTTGCCCGGATCGAGGAGGACGGCACAGTGGTGAAGGGCTACCTCTCCCCCGACGGGACGGAGCACGTGCCCGAACTGCTGGCCTCCCTGCCGGAAAACCAGCTCCCCGCCCCCTTTGTCAACGGCCGCGCCCCCTTCCTGGACGGAGATCTCCAGGGCCTGATGAACACCCAGTTTGAGGTGGTGCTCCCCGCCGCCTTTGAGCGGTGCATCTCCGGTTCCTCCGGCGGACAGGCCGTGGTGCTGCTGGACGGTATGTGGTATCAGGTGGAGCTATAAGTATCCATAATTTGGTAATTCAAGGAGATTCTATGTCTGCAAAAGAAAAAACCACCGGCTTTTTTGCCGAGTTCCGCAAATTCATCGCCCGGGGCAACGTGATGGACCTGGCCGTGGGCGTCATCATCGGCGGCGCCTTCAAGGGCATCACCGA
>CALXEB010000027.1 GCA_944387215.1 uncultured Flavonifractor sp.
CTTTGACTACATGGTGGCCAAGGTGGCCCCCAAGGCCGACATGGAGGACGTCAAGACCGTCAAGGGCAGCCAGTTCAAGCAGCCCCTGCTGGAATTCTCCGGCTCCTGCGCCGGCTGCGCCGAGACCGCCTATGCCCGCCTCATCACCCAGGTGTGCGGCGATCGGATGTACGTCTCCAACGCCACCGGCTGCTCCTCCATCTGGGGCGGTCCCGCCGCTACCTCTCCCTACACCATCAACAAGGACGGCAAGGGTCCCGCCTGGGCCAACTCCCTGTTTGAGGACAATGCCGAGCACGGCCTGGGCCTGTTCCTGGGCCAGAAGGCCATCCGGGACCGGCTGGCCGACCAGACCCGCCAGCTGATCGCTCTGGACTGGTGCGTCCCCGCCCTCAAGCAGGCCGGCCAGAAGTGGCTGGACACCATGAACGACGGCGAGGCCAACGCCGAGGCCGCCAAGGCCTACATCGCCGCCCTGGAGGACGGCCTGTGCACCGTGGACGAGCTGCTGGCCAATCCCAAGGCCGAGATCCAGGCCTTCGGCAAGGAGCTCCAGGCCAAGGGCGAGACCCTCTGCCAGTGCGACGCGTGCAAGCTGGCCGCCGCCATCCTCCAGGAGAAGGAGTACCTGAACAAGAAGTCCATCTGGATCTTCGGCGGCGACGGCTGGGCCTACGACATCGGCTACGGCGGCCTGGATCACGTCATCGCCTCCGGCGAGGATGTGAACATCTTCGTGTTCGACACCGAGGTGTACTCCAACACCGGCGGCCAGGCCTCCAAGGCCTCCAACATCGGCCAGGTGGCCCAGTTCGCGGCCGCCGGCAAGACCCAGCCCAAGAAGAGCCTGGCGGAGATCGCCATGCAGTACGGCTACGTCTACGTGGCCCAGGTGGCCATGGGCGCCAATCCCAACCAGACCCTCACCGCCATCCGGGAGGCCGAGGCCTATCACGGCCCGTCCCTGGTCATCGGCTACGCCCCCTGCGAGATGCACTCCATCAAGGGCGGCATGGCCAACTGCCAGCAGGAGATGAAGAAGGCCGTGGATTGCGGCTACTGGAACCTGTTCCGCTTCAACCCCGCCCTGAAGGCCGAGGGCAAGAACCCCTTCACCCTGGACTCCAAGGCCCCCGCCGGCGGCTATCAGGAGTTCCTGATGAACGAGGCCCGCTACTCCTCCCTGACCCGCGCCTTCCCCGAGCGCGCCAAGGAGCTCTTCGCCCAGAACGAAGAGGCCGCGAAAGAGCGGTACGAGCACCTGACCCGTCTGGTGGAGCTCTACAAGTAAGCAAATTCGCACAAGGGCCCCGGGCAATCGCCCGGGGCCCGTCTTTCCCGGCGGCCTCTTCGGGGCCCCATCGCAGATGGGGCGGCGCGCCGCAGAAGTGTTTTGGGACCCTGGGCAAAACGAGCCCAGGGTCCCAAATATTTGACGAGGAGGGCCGGGGCGCCTGCGGCGCCCCGGCCCTCCACACACTCTCTCCGCTCTCTCTCAGGAAAAACTCAGGGGTGGATGATGACCTTGCGGGCCTTCTTCTGAATGATGTACTCCAGGCCCTTGCCGTACTCCTCCAGGGGCAGCTCATGGGAGATGAGCTCCTTGACCTGCACCACGCCGCTCTCCAGATACTCCAGCGCCCGGCCGAAGCAGTGGGTCTGGGCGAAGGAGCCCAGGATGGTATACTCCTCGTTGAAGATGTCATAGGGGCTCACGGGCACCTTGGCGTCGGCGGGGCACACCCCGTAGGCCACGACCTTGCTCCCCTTGTGCAGGAAGTTGAAGCAGGACTCAAAGACCGCGGCGGAGCCGGTGGCGTCCACCACGATATCAAAGCCCTTGGGCATCATGGCCTTGATCTCGGCGGTGTGCTTGGCGGGGTCGGCCTTGTCCATGACCACCAGGTCGGTGAAGCCGTACTTGCGCAGGATGTCCAGCTTGTCGGCATGGGGGTCGGCGATGACCATGCGGCCGGCGCCGGCGCGGCGGAGCAGCTGGGCCAGGATGATGCCGGTGGGGCCGGCGCCGAACATGAGGATGGAGTCGCCGAAATGGGGGGCGATGCGGTCCACGCCGTGGACGGCGCAGGCGGTGGGCTCGGTGAAGGTGGCCTCCTCAAAGGACAGCTTGTCGCTGATGGGGAAGACCTTCTCATGGTTGATGAGCACATACTCGGCAAAGCCGCCGGGCATGTTGCAGCCGTGGGAGTTGAAGTTCTCGCAGTACAGGGGCTTGTCGTTGCGGCAGGGGTCGCAGTAGCCGCACAGCTCGGTGTTGTCGGCGGTGACCCGGTCGCCGGGCTTCCACTCGGTGACGTCGCTGCCAACAGAGTCGATGACGCCGGCGAACTCGTGGCCGTTTACCAGGGGGAACTTGGCCAGGAAGCTGCCGTCGTGGATGGTCAGGTCGGTCTTGCAGATGCCGCAGGCCTTGACCCGGATGACCACCTGATTGGGGCCGGGCACCGGCTTGGGCAGATCCACCAGGTCAAAATGCCGGGCGGCGGAATATTGGATCGCTTTCATGCTTCTATCCTCCGTCTATTCATAAGATGAAAAAGTTACAGGCCCTTGCGCTCCATGCCCAGGGCGTTGGCCATCATGATGCCGTCGTACACCATCTGGGGATTGACGGCGAAGGGCTCCACGTCCCAGTAGGAGCGCATGGAGGCCTCGGCCACCTTCATGATGTCCTCGCTGGTGGCGTCGGGGATGTCCAGGTCGGCGAAGGTGGTGGGCAGGCCGACCTGCTCGAAGAAGTCGTACATGGTGTCGATCTCCTCGGCGGGGGCGCCCTCCACGATGAGCTGCACCAGGATGCCGAAGGCCACGACCTCGCCGTGGAGCAGCTTGGCGCAGGGCTCCAGAACGGTGATGCCCTCGGCGATGGAGTGGGCACCGGCGCAGGAGCCGTTCTGCACGCCCAGGCCGGACAGCAGGGTGTTGGCCTCGATGACGTCCTCCACGTCCTTGGTGCACAGGCCCTTCTCGGCGGCCAACTTGGCGCTGACGCCCTTGGTCAGGATGGTCTCATGGCAGGCCTTGGACACGGCGATGCAGGCAATGGTCTGGTGATAGCCGCTGTTGACATAGTTGGGAGAGGCGGACTGGACATTGGCCCGGCATTCAGGGTAGGTGGACAGGGCGTCGCCCATGCCGGCCACCAGGAAGCGGATGGGGGCCTTGGCCAGGATATCGGTGTCCAGCAGCACTAGGTCGGGGTTCTTCTTGTAGTGGCGGGCGCCGATGTGCTCGCCCTCCTCGGTGTAGATGACGGACAGGCCCATGGCGGGGGCGTCGGTGGAGGCGGTGGTGGGGACGATGACCACGGCGGCGTTGTAGTTGTCGGCCACGGCCTTGGCGGTATCCATGGTCTTGCCGCCGCCGATGCCCACCACCACGTCGGGGGTCAGGGCCTTGGCCACGTCGGTGCAGCGGAGGATCTCCTTCTCGGTGCACTGGCCGCCGAACTGCTCGCACTGGATGGTGCTGTCGCTGCCGGCGTACAGGGCCTCGAACTTCTTCTTGAAGTCGTCATAGAAGAACACGTCGATGAGGAAGAACACCTTGCGGCCATAGACCTCGGTGTGGGTCTTGATGTTGTCGAGCTCGAAGCGGCCCTGGATGTAACGGCTGGGGGAGCCCCAAGCTCTGGTGGAATGCTGCAGCATGGACATTTGAAAGACCTCCTTGAATATTAGACGCAGAAATCAATGGTGCGTGCGCCGAAAGCATCCCGGCGGCGGCTGCGCCGCCGGGATGCAAAGGCATAGAGTTTCAGCCGGGCCTCAGCCCTTTTTCCACTTGGGATTGTCCACCAGGGTGGGCTTTCCGTCCTGCTCCACCACCAGCTTGCGGTACCCCTTCTCCTCGATGGTGCCGTAGTCGTGGCCCGCGTCGGCCCGGTAGACGAAGAACATCACCAGGGGTTCGTCGCCCAGGTTGATGCTGCGGTGGGCCCAGCGGCCGGGGACGTACAGGGCCTCGCCGGGGCGGAGCTCCTTGAAGTCCACATCGCCCTCCGGGGTCTCCATGAGCATGGCCCCGTGGCCCTTCAGGCAATAGTAGATCTCGCAGGTATCCAGGATGGTGTGGAAGTGGCCTTTGGTCATGTAATACTCCTGGCCCACCTTGCCGGGATAGAGGATGGTGGTGCCGAACTGGAGCACACCGGGGTCGTCCTCAGGCAGGTCAAGGCCGTAGAACTCATAGAGCAGGGGGTCGCCGTTCTCCACCAGCGCCCTGGCCGCCGCCTCGTCGGCAAACTGGCTGGCCATGTTGGACACACGGCGCTGGATGGGTTTGACCTTTCCGCTTTTGCAGAAGCCGGAGGCCAGATCGAAGTCCAGCACAAAAGGTTTGATGTTCGACATAAACACGCGCTCCTTCTATTCTGAATTTGCTTATTTCACGATCTGGCCGCGGATGCTGCGGTCCACGGTGAGGGCGATGGCGGCCAGAACGAAGATGCCGAACACGATGTTCTGATAGTAGGCGTTGACGCCGATGAAGTTCATGCCGTTTTCAATGATGGACACGGTGAACACGCCCAGGATGGTGCCCAGCTCGCTGCCCTTGCCGCCGGCCAGGGACGTGCCGCCCAGGGCGCAGGCCGCCACGATCTTCAGGGTGAAGGGGTCGCCGATGGTGGGGGCGCTGGAGCGGAGGTTGGCCGCCAGGAAGATGCCGGCCAGGGCCGCCAGCACGCCGTTGATGGCAAACACCAGGATCTTGGTGGAGTCCACGCCCATGCCGGCCACCCGGGCGGTGCGCTCGTTGCCGCCGATGGCAAAGATGGCGCGGCCGCTGGGGGTGAAGCGGGTGACGCAGTGGATGAACAGGATGATGATGAGGGCGATGATCAGGGGCAGGCCCACCACGCCGAAGACGATCTTATACCAGTCCACCGCCGGCCACAGGACCTTGGGCACGGACTCGGGGTTCATGGTGATGAGCAGCGCCACCGACTGCCACAGGGACATAAAGCCCAGGGATGCGATGAAGGAGGGCACCTTCAGCTTCACGTGGATGAAGCCCAGGGCCAGACCGGAGGCCAGGCCGAAGAGGAGGGAGATGCCCATGGCCAGCAGATTGACCACCGCCGCGTTCATGCCGGAGTCCTGGAAATAGAGCAGCAGATGGACGTAGGTCACGTTGGACACGGAGCACACCGCGCCCATGGACAGGTCGATGGAGCCGAAGAGCAGCACCATGGTCATGCCGGCCGACATGATCATCAGGGGCGCGGTGTCCCGCAGCAGGTTGCGCAGGTTCATCTGGCCCAGGAAGTTATCCTGCGTGGCGGTGAGCACCACCACCAGGATGATGATGGCGGAGAAGCTGAAGTAGCGGGTGATATTGTCCCGCAGGGAGGACCTTCCGCCGGAGAGAGCTGTGGTTTTTGTACTCATAGTGCGATTCCTCCTCCTTACATCATCAGGCTGACCACGTCAACCTGGGAGGGCTTGTGGTCGGCGGGGGCCTCGAATTCGCCGGTGACCAGGCCGTCCTTCATGACGAGCAGGCGGGAGCACAGCCCAATACATTCATCCGTGGTGTCGCCCAGGACGATGACCGCCTTGCCCTCGTCCGTCATGTTGCGGATCAGGGCGTAGATCTCCTCCTTGGCGCCCACGTCCACGCCGCGGGTGGGGTGGTTGAGCAGCAGGATCTCCGCGCCGCTGGCCAGGGCCCGGGAGAAGACCACCTTCTGCTGGTTGCCGCCGGAGAGCTGGCGCAGCAGTTCCTTGGGGCCGTTGGTCTTGATGCGCAGATCCTGGATCCACTTGTTGGCCTGCTCCCGCACCGCCTGGGCGGAAACGAAGGGGCCCTTGGCCAACTCGCTGGCGTTGGACAGGGAGATATTGTCCTCCACCGACAGGGTGGAGACGATGCCCTCGAACAGGCGCTCCTTGGGGATCATCAGCACGCCCTCTTTCAGGGCCTGCTTGGGGGAGGAGAACTTCATCTGCTTGCCCCGGATGTAGATCTCGCCGAAGGAGGGCTTTTCATCGCCGCAGAGGACCTCGCAGACCTCCTCGGCGCCGGAACCTACCACGCCGCACAGGCCCAGGACCTCGCCCTTGTGCAGCTGGAAATTCACATGCTTGAACACGCCGTGCAGGCCCAGATCCTTGGCCTCCAGCAGGACCTCCTCCTGGGGAACGGTCTGCCGGTCCAGGTGGTAGTACTCGGTGGTGGTATCGTGGCCCACCATCATCTCGTACAGCTTGGCCTCGTTGGCGTCCTTGGTGTCCAGGCTGCCCACGCTGGTGCCGTCCTTGTACACATAGATGCGGTCGGTGATGTGGAGAATCTCGTCCAGGTGGTGGGACACGAAGATGATGCCGTGGCCCCGGTCGGCGATCTTGCGCATCTGCTTATAGAGGTTCTCCACCTCGGCCTCGTTGAGTACGGAGGTGGGCTCGTCCAGCAGGATGAGGCAGTGGTCGGTGCCGGACTGCTTGGTGACGTTCATGACCTTGGCGATCTCCACCATCTGGCGGGTGGCGAAGTTCAGGTCGCTGACCTTCTTGGTGGGGGGGATGTCGGTGATGTCCACATCGGCCAGCACCTCGGCGGCCTCCTTGTTCATCCGGCCCCAGTTGATGACCGGCCCGCTCTTGAAATCCTTCTCGTGGCCGAAGAAGATGTTCTGGGCCACGTTGAGGGTGACGATGAGGGACTGCTCCTGGAAGACCATGCCCACGCCCTCCCGGTTGGCGTCCATGGGGGTCTTGGGGGCATAGGGCTTGCCGTGAAGGGTCATGGTGCCGGCAGTCTGGGGCTGGGCGCCGATGATGATCTTCAGCAGGGTGGACTTGCCCGCGCCGTTCTCACCCACCAGGCCGACGATCTCGCCGGGGTGGACCTCCAGCTCCACGCCCTTCAGGGCCTGGGTGCCGCCGAAGGTCTTGGTGATGTCCTTGGCGCTGAACAGCACGTCGGTACCGATATGGCCGGCAGGCTGCGCCGTCTCCACGGCGGCCGCTTGGGCCTCGTTGCGTTCCATTTCACTCATATCGCTCCGCCCCCCTTACTTGCTGATGACCTTGGCGCCGCGGGCCGAGGTCAGGATGACGGCCACCAGGATGATGATGCCCTGGACGCCGGTGCGGATGTTGGGATCCACATGCAGGGTGAGCAGGCCATTGTCCAGCACGGTCATGATGAGCACGCCCACAATGGTGTTGACCACGCCGCCCTTGCCGCCGGCCAGGGAGGTGCCGCCCACCACCACGGCCGCCTGGGCGGGGAACATCTTGTCATCGCCGATGGCGATCTGCCCCTGGCCCAGACGGATGGCGCCGATGACGCCGGCCACGCCGAAGAGGAAGCCGGCCAGAGTGAACACGCCGATCTTCACCTTCTCCACGCTGACGCCCACGGAGCGGGGAATGCTCTCGTTGGTGCCCACGGCGTAGATATGGCGTCCAAAGGCGGTATATTCCTGAATGAAGAAGCAGAGCACGAACATAATGATGGCCACCCACGTAATGAAGGGGATGAACAGGAAGGTCGTGGTGGGCAGGGCCGTGATCAGGGGATCCTTGATCGTGGGGGGATGGCCCTGATAGGAGACCATGCCGATGCCCTTGCAGATGTACATGAATGCAAAGGAGGCCATGAAGGAGGGGATCTTCAGATAGACGTGGCACAGGCCGATGACCAGGCCGCACAGCATGCTGACGCCTACGGCGATGACCACGCTGAAAAAGCCGAAGTTATAGGAAAATTCCGTGTTGAGCACGAAGCAGGCAAACAGAGAGCCCGCCATGCCCACGCTTCCGTCGATGGACAGGTCGATGCTGCCCAGCATAATAACAAAGGTAAGGCCCAGGGCCACCACCAGGGGCAGGGCCATCTGGTTGAGGATGTTGACCAGGTTTTGGGGACCCAGGAAGGACGGGCCGCACGTCACAAGAAACACGATGAGCATCGCGACCAGCACCAGCACGGGCGCCAGCTTCATCATGCGGTTGCTGCGGTTCTCGCTTCTGATGCGCTCGGCAAATTCCTCCGTAAGGGTTGCTGAAGGGTTTAATTTCATCATAATCGTCGCTCCAATTCGCTCTAGCTAAACCGGACCACTCCCACTCCCTCTACTTGCGCGGCAGCGATCTCTACAAACAGCGGGGTCAAAAGGGAAGGGCGGGGACTGGGACCTTCATCCCAGCCCCCGCCCATCAAATCCTTGGGTCTGCGTTTCGTATGACCGTTACTGATTACTCAGCGACCCGGCAGCCAAAGGGACGGCTGAAGTCGAAGTCGGGGACATAACTCTGCCACTCCTGAGCAGCCTCGGGGCTGTCGATGAGCACGGTGGGGGTGGCGAACTCGCGGTACTCGGCGGGCAGAGCCTCAACGTCCAGCAGGCCGGTCCAGGCGGCGTAGCAGATGGCCAGAGTGTAGCCGCCCTGCAGGTAGCCGTTGGAGGACACGGTAGCGGTAGCGTTGCCATTGGCAATGGCCTCGACCACGTCGGTGTTGGCGTCAACACCGCACACGCCCACCTGGCCCAGCAGGCCGGCAGCGTCCAGGGCCTGCATGGCGCCGGTGACCATGTTGTCGTTGGCGCACCAGATGCCGCCCACGTCGGGGAACTGGGTCAGCCAGGTCTCGACCAGGGTCAGAGCCTCGTCAGTGTTCCAGTTGCCGGTGTCCTTAGCCACGACCTCGATGTCGGGGTACTCGGCCAGAGCCTGCTCCAGGCCGGCCACGCGGTCGTTGTTGGCGGTGTTGCCCAGCAGGCCCTCGACCACGAAGATCTGGCCGGAGCCGCCCATGGAGTCGAACAGGGCCTTGGCGATGTTGTAGCCGTTGACCACGTTATCGGGGGAGGTGTGGATGACCCAGTTGGGGGTCAGGTCGGCGGGACCCACGTCAGCGGGCTTGTTCCAGGCAGTGCCCAGATAGCCGCCGGACTCAGCCATGGCCTCGGCCAGGGAGTAGGCGATGGTGTCCTCGTTGGGGTCGGCATAGGCGATGGCGTTGCCGTTGGCCATGGCCGCGAACTGACGCATGTTGTCAACTTCCTTGGCGCTGTCGCCCTGGGAGTCCAGAACCTGCATCTCGTACTTCTGGCCGATGGAGTCCAGGTACTCGGAAAACAGATGCATGCCGTCGTTGATGGTGGCGATGTAGGGGTTCTCCAGACCGCGGACGGAAACGGCCAGGTGCAGGGTGGTGTCCAGCTTCTCCTGGGGGATCTGAGCGGGATCGATGGTGAAGTTGGCCCAATCGGTGGTATCGCCGGAGGGCTCCTCGCCGCCGGTGGTCTCCTCAGCGGGGGGAGTGCTCTCGCCGCCGGCGGGGCTCTCGGTGGTGCCGCCGCCGCCGCCGCAGGCCGCCAGCAGGCCCACCAGCATGGACGCCGCAAGGATGGTCGCAATGACTTTCCGTTTCTTCATTTCGTGTTTTCCTCCTTACAATTGATTTCGTTTCCTTCTTTACAAAACGGCCGCCTTCCCGGAGCGGACCGAATTGTTCTCCCATATGCCCGCCGCTGCGGGCTATTGATACTATGTCATAACATATCGTTAGTACTAAGTATAATCATTTTTTTGAACTTGTCAATACAGTCCCAGTAATTTGGTGCACGTTTTACGATTTTTCTTTTGAATAATTGTGCATATTGTTGCCTTATCCAGGCGACGGCCCCTGACAAATTTTCCGCGTCCCCGCTGCGTTTTCAGCGTCTTTTTACACTGAAAAAAATTTCAGCCAAAACCGACGGCTTTTTCCTTGGTTTTTAGTTGCATTTTCACCAGAGCTGTGCTATGATAGCGGTGTCTGAATGGCACTTTTTCTTTTCTCTGTCTTTTGTAGTGACATTGTTATATTATGATGTTTGGCATATTATAAAAAGGAGGAAACATACACGATGAAAACACTGGTAGTGGGCAAGGACGGCAAGGTCAGCATCCAGGAGGTCAACAAGCCGAAGTACAACGAGTATCAGGCGCTGGTCAAGACCATTGCCTGCGGCATGTGCGGCACCGATATCAAGCTCATCCACCGCACCTTCAAGGGCTTCCCCGAGTCCGTGTATCCCATCATGCTGGGCCACGAGGGCGTGGGCGAAGTGGTGGAAGTGGGCGCCAAGGTCAAGGGCTTCAAGGTGGGCGACAAGGTGCTGCTCCCCTTCGTGGATCCCGACCCGGAGAATCTGCCCGGCCTGGGCTCCGGCTGGGGCGCGCTGAGCGAGTACGCCGTGGTGTGCGACCCCGAGGCCCCCTGGCCCGACGGCGCGCCTGACTGCGCCTTTGCCCAGACCGTGCTGGACGACGATCTGGACCCGGTGGACGCCACCATGATCGTCACCTTCCGCGAGGTGCTCTCCAATATCCGCTATTTCGGCATCACCCCCAACGACTCCGTGGTGGTGTTCGGCTGCGGGCCTGTGGGCCTGACCTACCTGAAGTTTATGAGCCTGCTGGGCGTGAAGAACCTGGTGGCCTGCGACATCCTGCCCGAAAAGCTGGCCCAGGCCAAGGACTACGGCGCCACCTACCTCATCAACAGCAAGGAGCAGGATGTGGCCGCCGAGGTGCGCAAGCTCTTCCCCGAGGGCGTGGATTACGTGCTGGACGCCGCCGGCGTGCCCGCCATCGTCACCCAGGGCATGGCCCTCATCAAGGACCGGGGCAGCGTGCTGTGCTACGGCGTGCCCGAGAAGGAAGAGGTCACCATCGACTTCAGCAAGGCCGACTATAACTGGCGCGTCATCTATCAGCAGATGCCCCGCAAGCGGGAGGAGGGCGCGGCCCACGCCCAGGTGGTGGAGTGGATGCGCTCCGGCCAGCTGAACATCAAGGACTTCATCTCCGACTACTTCACCTTCGACCAGTCTGTGGAGGCCTATGACAAGCTCCTGGCCCACAAGATCATGAAGAAGGGCATCATCACGTTCTGAATCATTCTCCTTTTCCTTCCTATTTCAAACAGGGAACGCCCCGGAGCATGGCTCCGGGGCGTTCCCTGTTTTTCACAGATCCTCTTGTCACTCCTCCTGCCGGCCCACCGTGTCGGGGGAGAGCTCCACGGGCGCCCAGTTGGCGGGGTCCCGCTTCTGCATGGCTTTGGCGTAGGCCCACAGGGCCACGCCCAGCGCCGCGTAGATGATGAGGACCACCCAGGCCCCCAAGTCGGTGGCGATGGCGGAGGTGTAGATCACCCATGCGCAGAAGGCAATGCCCAGAACGCCCAGCAGAACGCCTGCCTTGATGCGGTAGGGGCGGGGCCACTCGGGGTGGGCGCTGCGCAGCCTGAGGAAGGACACTGCCACCAGCAGGTAGACGCAGCCTGCCGCCAGGCCGTAGATGGCATAAATGTAGTTCACCCACTCGTCGGGGGCAAAGACGGTAAAATAGATGGACAGGATACCCACCACGATGTTGGCCGTCTGGGGCTGCCCGTTCTTGTTGAGCTTGGAGAAGCGGGCGGTCATCTGGTGCTGCTTGGCCGCGCCGTAGAGGATGCGGGAGGCGCTCAGCCAGAAGGAGGACAGGGTGGTGATGCAGGTGAGGGCGCCCATGACCACGATGACCACGCCCAGCCAGTGCATGCCGATCAGGTCGGCCACCCGGGGGTCCACGATGTCAGTGTTGACGATCCAGTCCGTGGTGACGATGCCGCCCACGCCCACCACGGCCATGCCGTAGATGAGCACGGTGCAGCCCAGGGACCCCACAAAGGCCTTCCACAGGTCTTTCTTGGGGAACTTGGCCTCCTCAGACAGCTGGGGGATCAGGTCAAAGCCCACGAATTTCATGATGAGCAGGGCCACCGCGGCGGTGTAGCCGCTGAAGCCGTTGGGGAAGATGGGCTCCATGGTCTGGATGCTCCAGTGGCCGCTGAACACGAAGATCAGGGAGGCGGTCAGGGACACCGCCAGGGTGCTCCAGAACAGGATGTTCTGCAGCCTGGCCAGCAGCTTCATCTCCTTATTGCTCAAAAAGAACCACACCACCAGGATGACCGCCGCCATGATCTTGGTCTGCAGCGCGTCGATGGGCACCAGATAGCCCACCATGCTGGCGATGCCGTAGGCCACGGTGGGCATGGCCATGACATAGAGCAGCATGACCAGCCAGCAGGCCCCGAAGCCCACGTTCCAGCCCAGGGCGTTGGTCACCCAGATGTTCTGGCCGCCGGCGTAGGGCATCATGCTGGTCATCTCCGCGTAGATGAAGCACAAAGGCAGCACCAGTACCGCGCAGGTGACCAGGGAGACCACCGAGCCCACGCCGCTGAGCTCGAACCAGTACCTGATCTCCACCATCCAGGCGGCGACCATGCCGCCGGCCGCCATGGCGATCATGCCGGAGAGCTTCAGCTCTTTCCTCAAACCGTTTTCCATGCCGTTTCCTCCTCCTTTTCCTCGTTGTTCCGCTTGGTTTTTCCTGCGCTCCTCCGGCCCGGCGGGCCGCTCACAGGTTCTTCTGGATCAGGGCGATGGTCTCGTCGGTGGAGAGCACGTCGCAGTAGATCACGTTCATGATCTTCAGCTCCGCGTCGTGCAGCTCCATGCTGCCGGCGGCGCAGGCGTCCTCCACGCAGATGACCTTGTAGCCGGCGTCAGCCAGGCCGCGGACCGTACAGGCCACGCACTGGTCGGTGACGATGCCCGTGACCACCACCGTCTCGATGCCCATGAACTGCAGCAGGGTCAGGTAATTGGTGCCGGTGGTGACGCTGTCGGTGGTCTTGTTGACCACGATCTCGTTTTCCCGGGGCTTGAGCGGGTCGATGATCTGGGCGGCATAGCTGTTGACCGGCAGGAGCATCCCGTTCCAGCCCTCGCTCTTCTGCACGGGGGAGCGGTCCTCCCCGTCCTCCCGCAGGCAGGCGATGCGGCCGTAGGTGACGGTCATGCGGTTCCTGCGGAAAAAGTCCAGGAGCTTTTTGTTGTTGGGGATGACGATATCGTCCAGCCGGTCGTGGAAGGGCACCCACCGGTCCCACTCCCCCGCGGCCTTGAACTGCAGCGCTTCGCCGAAATCCCGCAGCACAAACTCGTTCTGCAGGTCCACCAGCAGCAGGGCGGTCTTTTTCGGGTCGATCCTGGGCTCGGGCACCTCGTCCATGGTCGCGTAGTAGAAGCTGCGGTACTTTTCCTTGATCTTCAAACCCGATCTCCTCCTTTTGCATAAGGCAAGGGCGCACCGCAGCACCCTCTGCCGCAGTACGCCCTTGTACTGACCATCGCGCCAGGCTCTTTATGCCTTTAGCGCTCTGCCTTATAAAATATGCTGATATTTATACCACACCTCCCCGCCGATTGCAAGGGAACGTTCCGGCTTTGCAGGGTTTTTGTAGGGTAAAACAAATTTTACCGTGCAAAAGCACGGCAAAATCAGCCATATGCCGCGCCGGGCGGCGCGGGCTGCCCGGCGCCTCAGCCGCCCAGCAGGGCCGACAGGGCCGTGCAGCAGGGGAGCGTGACGAGGCAGCACAGATTGGTAAGGGTGATGAGCTGCGCGGCGGTGACGGTGTCCCGGCGGAACTGCTGGGCGAACATGGCGGTGACGCCGGCGGTCGGCGTGCCCGCCAGGATCACGATGGCGATGAACATATCGTGCGCCAGGTCCAGGGGCAGGAGCACCAGGGCCGTGAGCAGGGGGAGCGCGATCAGCTTGAGCCCGGCCGCGGCATAGAGCCTGGGGTTTCGGAAGGTGGCCGGCAGGTCGGCGGAGGCCATCTGCGCGCCGATGATGACCATGGCCAGGGGGGTGTTCATACTGCCCAGGAACTCCACGCCCTGCCCCACCGGCCCCGGCAGGCGCAGGTCCAGCAGGAAAAGGGCGATGCCCGCCGCCGACCCCAGGATCCCGGGGTTCAGGATCATCTTTCGGACGGAAAAGCTCCCCCGGCTGCCCATGGCGCGCACGCCGGCGCTCCACACCAGGCTGTTGAACGCCACCTGGCCGGCAATGGCATAGAGCAGCCCGGCGTCCCCCAGCACGCCCTGGATGAGGGGGATACCCATAAAGCCCGTGTTGCCATAGACCGCGCCGAATCGGAGCACCGCCCGGGTATCGGCCTGCTGCCGGCGGAAAAAGAGCCCCATGAGCAGGGCGAAGGCCAGATAAGTGACAAAGATCAGCACTGTGCTCAGGGCGATGTCCCGGAGGAGCTGGGGCGTGGGGGAGATCTGCAGGGTGTCCACGATCAGGCAGGGGGTCACCACATACAGCAGCAGCGTGGTGGCCTGGGCCTGTGTCTCATAGCCGAAATGGCCCATCCGGGCCAGCACATAGCCCACAGCCATCAGCAAAAACAGGGTCCCCACCTGGGAGGCCACCAGTACAAAGTATTCCGCCACGTCCAAACAGCTCCTTTTGTCGATACAAAACAGCTTTATTATACAGATTCCTGGGGAAAATGCAAATCATAATTTCCGAACGGGGGGCAGATCGGTTGACAAATCCGCGGGACAGAGGCTATACTGGTCTTTACCCGCCCTGCGGGCCGGCGCCGCGCGTCCAGCGGCCCTGAGATCTACTTTATTATATAGGAGGACTTCCCATGGCCGCAGTACAGACCGCAAAGCGCCCCCGGCGGGGGTATTTGCGGATATTCGCCTCTTACTATAAGCCCCACTGGAAGCTCTTTGCCCTGGACATGGTGTGCGCCCTGTGCATCTGCCTGGTGGACCTGGCCTTCCCGGTGGCCTCCCGGTTCGCCATGCAGGCCCTGCTGCCCCAGCAGGCCTTCCGGGCCTTTTTCGCGGTGATGGCGGTGCTGGCGGGGGCCTACGTGCTCAAGGGATTTTTCTATTTCATCATCACCTACTGGGGCCACCTGCTGGGCGTGCGCATGGAGGCGGACATCCGACGGGATTTGTTCGCCCACATGCAGGAGCTGTCCTTCTCCTTCTACGACAAGAACCGTACCGGCCAGCTCATGAGCCGGGTGACGGGGGACCTGTTCGAGATCACCGAGCTGGCCCACCACGGCCCGGAGGACCTGTTCATCTCCTCGGTGACCATCCTGGGGGCCTTCTGCATCATGCTCACCATCCAGTGGCAGCTGGCCCTCATCGTCTTCGCCGTCATCCCCCTGTTCGTGCTCTTCACCGCCCTGAGCCGCAAGAAGATGATGCGGGCCTCCACCGACGTGAAGGTGAAGCTGGCGGGCATCAACGGGGAGGTAGAGTCCTCCATCTCCGGCATGCGCACCGCCAAGGCCTTCGCCAATGAGGAGGCGGAGAAGGCCAAGTTCGACGCGGCCAACGACCAGTTCCGGGGGGCCAAGCGGGGCTATTACAAGGCCATGGCCTTCTACCAGTCGGGCATGGAGTTCTTTATGGGCATCCTCTCCGTGCTGGTGATCGCCTTCGGCGGCTTTCTCATTATGAAGGGGAACATGGATTTTATTGATCTCACCACCTTCACCCTGTATGTCACCACCTTCATCACCCCCGTGCGCAAGCTCTCCGCCTTTGTGGAGCAGTTCATGCAGGGCATGGCGGGCTTCAAGCGGTTTGTGGAGCTCATGGGGGTGGAGCCCTCCATCAAGGACGCCCCCGCCGCCAAGGATCTGGCCGATGTCAAGGGGGACATCCTGGTGGACGACGTGACCTTCCGCTACGAGCCGGACAGCCCCCCGGTGCTGGAGCACGTCACCCTCCACGTCCGCCCCGGGGAGACGGTGGCGGTGGTGGGTCCCTCCGGAGGCGGCAAGTCCACCCTGTGCCAGCTCATCCCCCGGTTCTACGACGTGACGCAGGGCCGCATCCTGGTGGACGGCCAGGACGTGCGGGGGCTGAAGCAGCGCTCCCTGCGGGAGCACATCGGCATCGTCCAGCAGGACGTGTTCCTCTTCGCCGGCACCATTTTTGACAACATCCGCTACGGCCGGCCCGCCGCCACCGAGGCGGAGGTGGTGGAGGCCGCCCGGCGGGCGGAGCTCTACGACGACATCCTGGACATGCCCGACGGCTTCCAGACCCAGGTGGGGGAGCGGGGGGTCATGCTCTCCGGCGGGCAGAAGCAGCGGGTGTCCATTGCCCGCATCTTCCTGAAAAACCCGCCCATCCTCATTTTGGACGAGGCCACCTCCGCCCTGGACACGGTGACCGAGGCCCGCATCCAGTCGGCCTTTGACGCCCTGGCGGAGGGGCGCACCACCCTCATCATCGCCCACCGCCTGTCCACCATCCGCTCGGCCGACCGCATCCTGGTCATCGACGGCTGCGGCATCGCCGAGGAGGGCACCCACGACCAGCTCATGGCCCTGGGGGGCGAGTACGCCCGGCTCTACGCCCTTCAGCGCCCGGCGGAAAAGTAAAAAAGCGGACGGCCTTCCGGCCGCCCGCTGGAGACTGTCGAAAAAGCGGCAAAGCCACTTTTTCGAGTAAGATGCAGCCCGCTGCGCGCAGGATTTGTCCGCCTAAGGCGCACAAATCCCACACTTGCGGGCTGAGAAGTGTTTTCCCCGAGGCACATGTCCCCGGGGAAAACTGGTCACAACTTTTTCGCGCCTGCGGGCGCGAACTCTGCGAGGCTTTTTCAACAAGCTGAAGCGGACGGCCTTCCGGCCGCCCGTTGGGGATCTGGATCTGTGTCACACAGCTTCATAGCGGTTCCTGCCGCCCTCCGTCCGGCAGACGATCCGTCCCTGGGCCATGAGCCGGTCCAGGTGGGACATGCACTCCCCCACGGCGAACCACTTCTGGGCCACGGGGAAGTCCGCCCAGCTTTTGGCCCGGATCTTCCAGGTCATATGGCCCGCCAGCTCATAGGCCCCGGCGCCGGGATGGTCCCGGACGACCTTCAGGGCCTCCTCCAGTCGGCGGCAGTGGTGCTCCTTGAGCTGGTCCACCCGCAGGGCCAGGTCCCCGCTCTCCCGGTGGCCGGGCAGCGCGCGCACCGGGGCGTAGGCGCGGATGCGGTCCAGGTTCTCCAGATAGGCCCCCAGGGCGTCGGGCAGGCTGGGCCAGGCGGTGATGTTGGGGGTGATGTCAAACAGCACATGGTCCCCCAGGAACATGATCCCCTCCCGCTCCATCCAGAAGCACATCTGCCCCGGGGTGTGCCCCGGCATGAGCAGGGCCTGCAGGCGGAAGCCGCCGGCCTCCAGGATCTGGCCGTCGGTGAGGCTCTCATAGCGGCCGCACTCCGGCGGGGCCATGGACCGGGCGGGATTGGTGTGCTCCATGTCGGCCAGCAGGTCCGGGGGAAACCCCTCCTGGGCGAACCGGGCGGTGAGCCCGTCCCAGTTCCTGGCCCGCTGCTGCCGGGTACAGTCCAGGGACGGCCGGTCCACGGCGCTGACGAAGATGGTCCCCCGCTCTCCCACCGCCTCCGGCGCCAGGCCGGCGTGGTCGGAGTGCAGGTGGGTGAGCAGCACGTCCACATCGCCGGGGCCCAGGCCCAGCTCCCCCAGCTGGGCGAAAAGGGCCTGGCGGCAGGCCTCCTGCCAGAAGCCGGTGTCCACCAGCAGGCAGCGGTCTTTCCCCCGGATGAGATAGGCGTTGAGCTCCTTCAGGGGATTGCCCGGCAGTGGGACGCACAGTTGGTACAGATTGGGAATGATCTCCTGTGGCATGGCGCTATTCTCCTTTTTCTCTGTATTTTCTCCCATTATAGCGGATATCCACCCTTTTTGCCATCTTTTTTTGTTTTTAAGGAGGCGGTGCGGCCATGAATAAGACAGAACTGCTCCAGCGCCTGGCCCGGGACGGGGAGGAGCGGCTGCTGCTGGCCCGGGCCCTGGACAAGCTGGAGCTGGCCCGGGACCGGGGCGCCCCCGCCCACACGGGCTTTCTCTCCCCTCACGAGCGCGCCCTCATCGAGCAGGGCCTCCTGCCCGCCGTGGGCCGGCCCCGGCACCTGTTTTTCGGCGGCTGGCCCGACGCGGAGCGGACGGTGTGCGCCTTCCTGCCCGACTGGCAGGAGGAAGAGGACTGGCTGGCCGCCTGCCCCGTCCGGGCCCTGCGGCTGAGCTGGAGCGGGGCGGCCCTTACCCACCGGGACTTCCTGGGGGCCATTCTTGGCCTGGGCCTGGACCGGGAGAAGGTGGGGGACCTGCTGGTGGGGGAGGGCGGCTGCGACGCGCTGGTGCTGGAGGACGTGGCCGGCTTCCTGCTCCTCCACCTGGACCAGGCGGGCCGGGCCCGGCTGAAGGTGAGCCCCATCCCCCTGGAGGAGGTGCGGGCCCCGGCGGTAAGCGTGAAGACCATCCGGGAGACGGTGAGCTCCCTGCGGCTGGACGCGGTGGCCGCCGCCGGCTTTTCCCTGGCCCGGGGAAAGGCGGCGGGGCTCGTCTCCTCGGGCAAGGTGCAGCTCAACCACCAGGAGTGCCTCAAGCCCGACCGGCCGGTGGCTCAGGGGGACGTGATCTCCTGCCGGGGTCTGGGCAAGTGCGTGGTGAAGGAAGTGGGCGGCCCGTCCAAAAAAGGGCGCATTATGATCGAATTGGAGCGGTATGTATAATGGAACAGGCAAAAATCGACCGGATCAACGAGCTGGCCCGGAAGGCCAGGAGCGAGGAGGGGCTCACCCCGGCGGAGATGGTGGAGCGGGACCTGCTGCGGCAGGAGTACGTGGCCGCCTACCGGGACAACCTGATCGCCCAGCTGGAAAACACCATCATCGTGGAGCCTGACGGCACCCGGCACAAGCTGGGAAAAAAGCCGTAAAACACAATGCGCGGCCCGCCGGAACATCCGGCGGGCCGCGCGCTGTCTATGGTCCAGTGCGGGCCGGCTTACCAGCCGAAGGGCCAGAAGAAGCTGTTGCCGCCCTGCTGCTGTTGCTGCTGGGACTGGGACTGCTGCTGCTCATAGTAGTCCTGCTGGAGCTGGTCCATGGCCTCCTGCCGGGCCTGATTGTCCTCGTCCAGGGTGACGGTGACGGTGGTCTCCGACCCGTCCCGGTAGACGGTGAAGGTGACCGAGTCCCCGGCCTGATAGCCGTCCACCGCGTCCTGCAGGGCGCTGACGCTGTCCACCTGGGTGTCATCCACGGCGGTGATGATGTCCCCCACCTGGAGCCCGCCGTTGTCCGCGCCGGAGCCTTCCAGGATGGCCATGATCTCCGCGCCGGCGGGCACGCCGTAGCGCTGGGCCTCCTGGGACACGTCGTCCAGCAGCACGCCCACGTTGGGCTTGCCGGTGACGTAGCCGTGCTCCATGATGGAGACCACCATGTCCCGCACGTCGTTGATGGGGATGGCGAAGCCCAGGCCCTCCACGCTGGCCTCAGAGCTGGAGCTGGAGGACAGCTTGGCCGAGACGATGCCGATGACCTGGCCGTACTCGTTGAACAGGGGGCCGCCGGAGTTGCCGGAGTTGATGGCGGTGTCGGTCTGCAGCATGTTCATCACGGTGCCGTCGCTCATGGTGACGGAGCGGTCCTTGGCGGAGACGTAGCCGCCGGTGAAGGTGAAGGTCAGCTCGCCCAGGGGGTTGCCGATGGCGTAGACCTCCTGGCCCACGTTGAGGGCGTCGGAGTCGCCCAGGGTGACGGTCTGCAGGTTGCCGGCCTCCACCTGCAGCACGGCGATATCGTTCTCCTCCTCGCCGCCTACCAGGGTGGCGTCATAGCTGGTGCCGTCGGCAAAGAACACGGTGATGTCGCTGACGCCGTCAATGACGTGGTAGTTGGTAAGGATGTAGCTGGTAGTGGCGTTGGAGCTGATGACGAAGCCGGAGCCGGACACGGCGTTGCGCACCGTGTAGCCCCAGGCGTTGGTGGTCTTGTCGCCGTTGACGCCCACTACGGCGCCCACGTTGGCGGCATAGATCTGCTCCGGGGTGAGGACGGTGGAGCCGTCCACGCTGGCCATGTCCACCGCCACGGTGGGGGTGTTGCCCTGGTAGATGGTGCTGCGGCTGCCGGCGAAGTGGTTGTAGGTCAGCACGCCGCCGCCGCCCACCAGCCCGCCGACGAGGGCGCAGCACAGGGCGATGGCCACGATCTTGGCCTTGCCGCCCTTCTTCCGGGGCGGCTGGGCCTCATAGACGTGATACTGGTCGGTCTCTATAACGGGCTCCCGCTCCTCGGGGGGGCGGTTATAATCGCTGTAATACATATTTCCTCGCTCCTTTTTCGTGGGTCTAGTTTTCCTTGGAACGATACATAGAATACCGGCAAAATGTGTATAAAGCATGAAGAATATTTGCATGTTTTTTAAATTTCACCGCTTGACAGATCGGCTCCGTTTTTGTATATTAGTCCTTGTTCAGACTAAATAGTCTGCATACAGACGCTCGGAGGGACCATATGGACGAGACGCGATTCCGGGAAAAGCTCCGCCGCTATTACGCCCTGTGGCGGGAGGACAACGAGATCTACGGGGAGTGGGCCCAGGCCCGGGGATTCTCCTATTTTGAGCTGATGGTGCTCTCCGCCCTGGCGGAGGGAGGGCGGACCCAGCGGGCCATTTGTGACCAGTGGAGCATGTCCAAGCAGACGGTCCACTCCATCCTGCGGCTGTTCCTGGCCCGGGGGTGGGTGACTCTGGAGCCGCGGACGGAGGACCGCCGGAGCAAGACCGTCCGCCTGACGGCGGCGGGGGAGGCGGTCGCCCTCCCCCTGCACCGCGAGATGATCGAGCATGAGCGCCGGGTGTGGGAGGTCCTGGGGGAGGAGACCGTGGACGCCCTTATGGACATCCAGGCCCGCTACATCCGCGTATTCCGGGAGGTGCAGGCATGACGGCGGGCTATCGGCTGGATTTTTTCCGCAGCGTGCTGCCCTCGGTACTGGCCTTCGCCCTGTCGGGGGTATACGCCATCGTGGACGGCTTCTTCGTGGGCAACGCCCTGGGGGACAGCGCCCTGGCGGCGGTGAACCTGGCCTTCCCCCTCACCGCCTTCCTGCAGGCCGCCGGCACCGGGATGGGCATGGCGGGGGCCATCCGATACAGCGTGTGTTCCGGCGCGGAGGACTTCCCCGGCCGCCGCCGGGCCCTGGGCGCGGGGCTGACCCTGCTGGGGGCGGCGGGCGCGCTGCTCACGGCGGCGTACCTGCTGCTGGGCACGCAGGCGCTCTCCCTCTTCGGGGCCCGGGGCCGCGCGTTGGCGCTCGCGGAGGAATACCTGGTGGGGGCGGCCCTGGCGGCGGTGGTCCAGGCGCTGGGCGCCGG
>CALXEB010000028.1 GCA_944387215.1 uncultured Flavonifractor sp.
GCACACCGCCAGGCGCACCGCCAGGTAGAGCTGGTCGGCGGTGCCCTGGGACAGGGTTAGGGCACGGCGGGGCAGCAGGCCGTCCGCCTCCTCCGCCAGGGCTTCGAACTGGCGAGTGAGGGTCACCTTGCCGTACCTCCCGCCGGTGAGCCGGGCGAAGATCGCCCCCGCCACCTGGTTCAGGGCGGGGGAAAACCGGGCCTGGAGGCCGGAATGGGCCCGCTCCAGGGCGTCCAGGGCGGCGGTGAGAGCGTCAAACTCCCGCCGGCGGCGGGAGAGCTCCTCCAGCAGCTCCTCCCGCCGGGCGGACAGGGCCTCCCGGTCCCCCAGGGTATTCAGCTCCCCCTGAGCCATGGCCAGGCCGCTGCGCAGGCGGGAGAGCTCATCCTCCGCCGACTTGAGCCGGGCGGCGGTCTCCGCCGGGTCGAAGCGGGGGGTGAGGTCCGGCTGGACCGGCTCCCCCTCCGGCCGGGGCAGGCTGGCGGCCAGGGCGCGGGCCCCCTCCAGCTTCACCTGGGCGGTAGCCAGGCGCTGGTCCAGGCTCAGGGCCCGGGACAGGGCGGCGGATACGCCGAAGGTGTCGGTGACCTCGGGGGCGAAGGGGCGCACCAGTTCCAGCAGGGCGGCGCGGGTGGTCCCGTCCCGCTCTGTCAGGGCGGCCAGAGACTCCTCCGCCGCCTGACGGCGGCCGGCGGCGGCCTCCGCCGCAGAGCACTTCTCCCGGTAGGCGTTGGCCCGGGCCAGGATGTCCTCCGGGGCGGCGGCGCCGTAGCGGGCGAGCAGCTCCGCCCGGCGGGCGGCGGCCCGCTTCCGGCCCAGGACGCCCGCGATGACCAGCGCCAGGCCGGCCGCGGCCAGGGCGGCGGACAGGCCGCCGGCGGCCAGCACGGCGTTGGCGGTGAGGTTCCAGAAGGCGGCCAGCAGGCCCAGCGCCGCGGCCCCCGCGCCCAGGGCCCCAATGACCAGCAGGACGCCCCCCAGGGCCAGCAGGCCGGCCCCGCCGGGGGTGCGGCCCGCCTCCTCCCTGTCGGCGGAGGCTCTCTGCCACGCCTGGTCGGGGCCCAGGCCGTCGAACAGAGGGTCGGCGGCGGCCGTTTTGGCCTCCGCCTCGGCGGTTTGCGCCTGGGCCAGCTGGTCCTCCGCCAGCCTGCGGCTGGTGCGCAGGCCGTTGAGGGCGTTGAGCTCCTCCTGGGCCCGCTTTAAGGTGTCGGTATCCGGGGGGGCGCCGTGGCGGGTGCGCTCGGCCTCCAGGGCGTCCACCTGGGCCTGGGCCTGGGCCAGGTCGGCCTGGGCCGCCTCCCAGCGGACCTTCCGCTCCGCCAGGGCGGCGGCCCGGTGGGCGGCCTGCTCAGACTCCAGGAGCTTGCGCTCTCCCTGGAGCCGCTCCAGCTCCCGCTTGGCCTCCTGGGCCAGGCGGAAGGCCCTGGCCTGCCGGGCCAGGGTGTCCTCCACCTGGGCAAGCTCCCCCTCCAGCCGGGGGATGAGGCCGGTCTTGTTGTGTTGGCGGCGGTTGCGCCAGTCCTTCAGCACCCGCTCCACCTGGGAGTAGGACACGTCCTCCTCCCCGCTGGAGGCCAGGGCGGCGATGCGGGCCTCCAGGGCGGGGGCGCCGTCGATGGCCGCGCCCCCCTGGCCCACGAAGGCGGAGCGCTCAAAGACCTCTCTCGGCACGCCGGTGAGCACCTCCCCGGCGTTGGCCCCGGTGAGGCCGGGCACCGGCTCCTGGGTGTCGGTGTACACCGCCTCAAACTGGCCGAAGGGGGTGCTCCCCTTGGCGGAGCGCCGGAGGGTGATGGACTGGCCCTGCCAGATCAGCTCCACGCTCCCCTCCATGGGCCCGCCGCCCCAGGGCTGGTAGCGGTTCTTCTCCGCGATGTACCCCTGCCTGTCCCGCTCCTTGGTGTTGACGCCGTAGAGCATGGAGCGCAGGAAGGCCGACCAGGTGGACTTGCCCCCCTCGTTGGGGGCCTGGATGATATTCAGGCCCTCCCCCAGCGCCAGCTCCCGGTTCCGGAGTGCGCCGAAGGAGGCCTTCATACGTACAATTCTCATGGGCAGGGATCCTCCCCGTTTTCCAGTGCCGCCAGGCCGAACCGGGCGGCCAGCTCCAGCCCCTCCGGCTGCCCGCTTTTCAGGGTGCGCAGGAACAGGCCGGTGAGGCTGTCCTCCCCCGAGCGGGCCCACAGCTCCCGCCGCTGGCGGGTGTGGTCCCGGAGGGTGAGGCTGTAATAGCGCGGCTCCGCCAGGGCGGTGAGGGCGGGAATATCCGGCGGCGTGTCCCGCTCGCCGGTGAGCACGATGCGGCAGCAGTCGCCGGTGGGGGCGGCGGGCAGGGCGGCCTCCAGGGCCGCCGCCGGGCTCTCCGCCCCGGTGACGTCCACCGTCAGGATCTCATACCGCCGCCCGGCCAGGGGGACAAACTCGGCGGACACCGCGCCCCCGTCGTCCACGGTCACGGCCAGCACGCCCTTGTCCCCCGTCTCGTCAAAGCCCCGCCCCTCGGGGCAGCCGGGGTAGGCCCAGCAGGTATCCCCGGCCCTTTGCAGGCCGGAGCAGGCGTGGACGTGGCCCAGGGCCAGGTAGGTGAGATTGCTGGCGGCGATGTCGGCCAGGGTGATGGGGCCGTAGCGGCTCCGGTTTTCCACATCCCCGTGGAGCACCATCAGGTGGATGTTCCCGTCCCGGGGGGCGGAAAAGCCCATCAGCGGGGAGCGGTCGGCCTGGGGGGTGGTGAAGGCCGCCCCGTGCACCACGCAGCTGAGGCCGGGCAGCTCCACCGACTCCACCGCCACGGTGGAAAAGATGTGGACGTTGTCCGGCCAGGCCGTCCCGGCGTACACCGAGCGGGCGTCGTAGTAGTCGTGGTTGCCCGGCGCGATGAACACCGGGCAGGGGAGGGCGCCCAGGCACCGGGCCAGGGCCTGCACCGTCTCCTGGTAGGTCTCCCCGCCGTCCAGCAGATCGCCGGACAGGAGCACCAGGTCGGCCCGCCGCTCCTCCACCAGGTCGGCCAGGCGGGTGAGCAGCTCCCGCTGCTCCCCCCGGCGCTCCCTGGCCTTGTCCGCCGGCAGGGCCGCGAAAGGGGCGTCCAGATGGAAGTCCGCCCCGTGGATGATGGTCAGCATGGTTTCAGATTCCTTTCTGCGATGGGACGTAGGCGGCCCGTCCGCCGTTTAATCGCGGATGTCCACCCGCTCCACGGACAGGCACCTGCCCGCGTCCACGTCGATGGAGAAGAGCACGCTCTCCAGCTTGCAGGGGCCGGGGGCGGGCTCAAACCGCCGGGGCAGGCCGCCCAGGAAGCGGTTGATGGCCTGCTCGGGCCGGATGCCCAGCACGCTCTGGGCCGGGCCGGTCATGCCCAGGTCGGTGACGAAGCCCAGGCCCTTGGGGAGCACCTGGCAGTCGGCGGTGGGCACGTGGGTGTGGGTGCCCCAGACGGCGTGGGCCCGGCCGTCCAGGTACCAGCCCATGGCCCCCTTCTCGCTGGTGGCCTCGGCGTGGAAGTCCACCAGCACCACGTCGGTGCCCTCCATGCGCTTGAGCACCCGGTCGGCGGTGGTGAAGGGGTTTTCAAAGTTGCTGTCCATCTCGCACCGGCCGATGAGGTTGATCACCCCGATGCGCACCCCCTTTGGGCCGTCGTACACGCCCCAGCCCCGGCCGGGCACCCGGCTGGTGTAGTTGGCGGGACGGAGGGTGTAGCGGTCGCTCTCCAGGAAGTCGGCGATCTGGATGCGGTTCCAGGTGTGGTTGCCCAGGGTGACCACGTCGGCCCCGGCGTCGAAGATCTCCCGGGCCTGCCGGGGCAGGATGCCCACGCCGGAGGCGTTCTCCCCGTTGACCACGGTGAAGTGGACGTCCTTGAGCTTTTTCAGCTCCCGCAGGTGGCGGGCCAGGTATTCCACCCCGGCGTCTCCCACCACGTCGCCCACGGCCAGCACGTTCAGGATCATAGCGCGTCCTCCATTCTCTCTTTTGCGGCACTCGATCGCTATCATTATATGCGATATTTGCAAAAAGGGCAATTCCCGTTTCCGATTTGTAACCCATTCGTTCGTATGCTATGGTAAAATAAGGACGATCGTTTTGGAATGAGGAGGTTTTTTCGTGAAACGCGCCATATTCTGTCTGCTGCCCGCCCTGGCGCTGGCCCTGGCGCTGGCGGGCTGCGGCCGGAGCGCCGCCGTCATGGCCGCCGGAGAGACCCAGGGGGACGGCAGCGGGAAAGCCATGACGCCGTCCTTTTCCGTCTCCCACAGGCCCGCGCCCACCCCCATCCCCACGCCGGAGCCCCTGATTACCCAGGAGGAGCTGGAGGCGCTGGCCGCCCGGGCCGGGGAGGACTACGGCGCCATGGGGCTCCAGGCTGCGGTGATCCAGGACGGGGAGGTCATCGCCCAGGCCGCCTGGGGCTGGGCCGTGAACGGCCAGGTCTCCATGACCACGGAGCACAAAATGCGCTGCGCCTCCCTCACCAAGGTGTCGGTGGGCCTGTGCGCCGGGGTGCTGATGGATCAGGGGCTGCTGGACCCCCAGGCCGACCTGTCTGAGTACTGGGGCGTGGACGTAGGCAGCCCCTACTACCCCGACGTGCCCATCACGGCGGACATCCTGCTCACCCACACCTCCACCCTGGCCGACGTCAGCGGCAGCCTCTCCGCCCTGAAGGGGTCTTCTGCCCGCCAGCGGCTGGCGGGCAGCGGCTTTCTGGGCGGGAAGCCGGGGGAGGCCGGCAGCTGGACCTACAACAACTACGGCTTTTCCGTGCTGGGCATGACCCTGGAGCTGGCCGCCGGACAAGTGCTGGACCGGGTGATGGGGGACGCCCTGCTGGAGCCCATGGGCATCGACGCGGCCTTTGAAGCGGGCAGCGTGGCCGGCACCGGCCTGCTCTGCCCCCTGTACCAGGGCCGGAGCATGACCCGCTCGGTGGACACCCAGCTGGGCTATGTGTGCATCGACCAGCCGGGCTACCGGGGCAACTACTTTGCCGGCGGCTTCACCTGCTCGGCGGGGGACATGGCCAAGCTGGCCGCCCTGCTGGCAGAGGACGGGGTCTACCAGGCCGAGCAGCTTATCTCTTCGGAATCGGTGGCCTACCTGGAGGAGCCCGCCTTCCGGACGGGGAGCGGCTTCTTCCAGTGCCATCCCCTGCGCCTGTGGGAGGACATGTACGGCCGGGACCGGCTGTACTACCACACCGGCTCGTCCTACGGCTTTTATGGCCTGATATCCTATGACCCGGACACCGGGGACGGGGTGGTGGTCTTTTCCACCGGGGCCAGCGGCGCCGCCGACCAGTACGGCGTCTACTCCGTCTGCGCGGACATCGCCCGGGCGGTCTATGAAAACGCATAAGGAGGATCCCCCTTTGAAACGCATGAAATGGGCCGCCCTGGCCCTGTCTCTGCTCCTGCTGGCCGGCTGCGCCGGCCCCGCGGCGGCCGAGCCCACACCCACCCCCACGCCTGTGCCCACGCCCACCCCGACCCCCACGCCGCCGCCCCCCACCACCGCCACCCTGGCGGTGTGCGGGGACGTGATGAGCCACATGCCCGTCACCAACGATGCCTGGGAGGAAGCCGAGGAGCGCTACGACTACCGCCCCATCTGGGCCCAGGCCGAGCCCTACATCCAGGCGGCGGACTACGCCGTGGCCAACCTGGAGACCACCCTGTCCGAGACCGGGCCCTACTCCGGCTACCCCGCCTTCCGCTCCCCCGCCGCCCTGGCCGGCTCCCTGGCGGGGGCGGGCTTTGATCTGATGCTCACCGCCAACAACCACTGTCTGGACCGGGGCTTTGACGGCCTGGTGTCCACCCTGGACGCCCTGGACGGGGCGGGCCTGGCCCACGTGGGCACCTACCGCACCCAGGAGGAGCAGGCGGCCGGGCGCATCCACCTGGCCGACGTGGGGGGCATCTCGGTGGCCTTCCTGGGGTACACCTACGGCACCAACGGCATCCCGGTGCCCAGCGGCCGGGAGTACGCCGTGGATCTCTTCAACACCGACTACATGACCACCCTCTCCACCCCGGATACCGGGCGGATCGAGGCCGACCTGGCCGCCGCCCGGGCCCTGGAGCCCGACCTCATCGCCGTGCTGATCCACTGGGGGGTGGAGTACCGGACCACCCAGAACAGCTACCAGGAGCAGATCGCCGACCTGCTTATCGAAAACGGGGCCGACCTGGTGCTGGGGGGCCACCCCCACGTGCCCCAGCCCATCGAAATGCGCACCGTGACGGCGGAGGACGGGAGCCAGCGCACCGGCTTTGTGTGCTGGTCCCTGGGCAACTTCATCTCCTCCCAGGTAGACCCCCTCACCGACGTGACGGCGGTGCTGACGGTGGAGCTCACCCGGGACAATATCACCGGGGAGACCGCAGTCACCGGCTGGGAGTACGTGCCCATGCTCATGGTGCGCCGGAACGGGACCGAGCGGGTGTTCACCCTCACCGACGCCTCCGCCGTCCCGGCGGACACCTCCGCGGACTTGGCCGCCGAGCTGGAGGAGGCCGCCGCGGTGTGCGAAGAGATCCTGGGCCCCGCCCGGGTGGAGCTGCCGTAACCTTTTGTAGCCGTTTGTGGCCGGACTGGAACCGCTCTGTGACCCTTTGTACCGCCCCGTGTGGTAAGATGGGCGTACACAAAGGAGGTCATCGCTATGAAACGCGCCCTGTGTTCCCTGCTGCTCCTGCCGGCCCTGCTGCTCTCCGGCTGCGCCGTGCAGGCCCCATCGGACACCACGCCCACCCCGCCGGCCGCCACGCCCTCTCCATCAGGCGTTGAACTCCCGGTGGACGGGCGGCCCCTCACCGGGGAGGAGATCGCCCGGGTCAACGAGGCCTTCCTCTCCCACACGGAGCGGGGCGGAGTCACCTACGCCACGCCGGTGAGCGGCTTTTTCACCAGCTACTACGACGACGTGACCCAGCTGGACTTCTTCGACTTCCTCTACTACTTCCCCGGCGACGGCACCCTGGGGGAGGAAGACCAGGCGGAGTTTGACGCCCTGGCCGCCCTGCCCGACTTCCCCTACCGGGACGAGGTGGACACCCTGGGCTGGGATTCCCCGGAGGACCTGCCCGTGCCCATCCACCGCATCACCCGGGCCTCGGTGGACGCGGCCCTGGAGCGGTACGCCGGCATCACCTCCGCCGACCTGGCGGACACCTCCGGCGTGCCCTATTTGGAGGAGTACGACGCCTGGTACACCTTCTCCAGCGACTTCGGCCCCGGCACCTTCCAGTGCGCCGGCGGCCAGGTGGACGAGGCGGCCGGCGCCGCCCTGCTGTGGACGGACCGGCGGGGGGACGGCACCCGGACGGAGCTCGTCCTGGGCCGGGACGGGGAGGACTGGCACATCCGGGCCCACCGGAGCACCGCCGACGCCGACCTGCTGACCCTGCTGGCCGGGCTGGAGGGGGCGGACGTGGGGTATGTGAGCTGGTACGGGCCCAACGAAGCCCCTGACGCCGGGACGCTGGCCGGCCTGATCCGGGCGGCGGCGGCCCACCCCGTCCCCGCCCCGGCGGACGCCCCCTACGCCACCACCGTCTGGTCCCTGGACTGCTACCTGGCCCCGGCGGGGCAGGATACCTACTCCGGCGACGACGCCCTCCACCTCACCGCCGGGCTGGCGGAAAACGTGGTGGAGGTGTCCGGCGGGGGCAGCCTGCCCGGCGGCCGGGTGTGGCTGGAGAGCGGGGAGCTCTACCAGCTGCTGCGCACCAGCTGCGACAGCGAGGGGGTCATCAACGAGACCTGCTACGAGAAATACCGGGACCTGGTGGACGGCTATTACGACAGCCGGCTGGAGGAGGTCAAGGACAGCGGCTATGTCTCCTGGGAGCTGACCGAGTTCGCGGGCGTGCTGGGCACCACCAAGGAGGACGGAAAGGGGGCCGCCGCCTTCCGGATGAAGGCCGCCTTCCGCACCGACCCGCCGGAGCTGGCCCTCCAGCGGCTGGCCGGGGGCATGTATGTGGACAGCCAGCTCCGGGCCCACGGGCTGGACTGGCAGAGCGTCTACCTGGTGACCCTGGACGATGAGCCGGTGGGCATCGCCTTCGGGGAGGACGTCATCGACTTCATTGAGGAGCACTGGGGCAAGGCGGTGGACCCCGCCGAGCTGCGGGCGGTGGTGGAGTCCTCCGCCCGGGGCGGCTGAATTGTAAACATTTCTTGAACCCCCTTGCAATTTCCCCCGCGAAGGATTATGATAGCGTTAGCACTCAGAGCGTTTGAGTGCTAACGCTATTTGTTTACAAATGAGTTTTCATACAGGAGGCATCCACACCATGGCAAAGAAACAGTTCAAGGCCGAGTCCAAGCGGCTGCTGGACCTGATGATCAACTCCATCTACACCCACAAGGAGATCTTCCTGCGGGAGCTGATCTCCAACGCCAGCGACGCCATCGACAAGCTGGCCTACAAGGCCCTCACCGACGACAAGGTGGGGCTGGACCGCTCCGATTTCAAGATCGTCCTCACCCCCGACCAGATCGGGCGCACCCTCACCATCAGCGACAACGGCATCGGCATGACGAAGGAGGAGCTGGAGAGCAACCTGGGCACCATCGCCCGCAGCGGCTCCCTCCAGTTCAAGCAGGACATGGCCGCGGCCGAGGGGGACAAGCCCTCTGACGTGGACATCATCGGCCAGTTCGGCGTGGGCTTCTACTCCGCCTTCATGGTGGCCGACAGGGTCACCGTCACCTCCCGGGCCTACGGCGCCGATGAGGCGTGGCAGTGGGAGTCCACCGGCGCCGACGGGTACACCCTCACCCAGTGCGGGAAGGACACCGTGGGCACCGACATCGTGCTCCACATCAAGGCCAACACCGACGACGACAAGTACGACGAGTACCTGGAGCAGTACCGCCTGGCGGAGCTGATCAAGAAGTACTCCGACTACGTCCACTACCCCATCGTCATGCTCATGCACAAGTCCCGCCAGAAGCCCCGCCCGGAGGACGCCGGCGACGACTACAAGCCGGAGTGGGAGGACTACGACGAGTGGGAGACCCTCAACTCCATGGTGCCCCTGTGGCAGCGGCCCAAGAGCGAGGTCAAGGCCGAGGAGTACAACCAGTTCTACAAGGAGAAGTACGGCGACTGGGAGGATCCCCTCAGTGTCATCCATGTGTCCGCCGAGGGCGCGGTGGAGTACAAGGCCATGCTCTATATCCCGTCCCACGCCCCCTTTGACTTCCACTCCCGGGACTACCAGAAGGGCCTGCAGCTCTACTCCTCCGGCGTGCTCATCATGGACAAGTGCGCCGATCTGCTGCCCGACCACTTCCGCTTTGTGAAGGGCGTGGTGGACTCCCAGGACTTCTCCCTGAACATCTCCCGGGAGATGCTCCAGCACACCCGCCAGCTCAAGGTGATCGCGGGCAACCTGGAGAAGAAGATCAAGGCCGAGCTGCTCCGCCTCCAGAAGGACGAGCGGGAGAAGTACGAGACCTTCTGGAAGGCCTTCGGCACCCAGATCAAGGTGGGCGTGGTGTCCGACTACGGCGCCCACAAGGAGCTGCTGAAGGATCTGCTGCTCTTCTTCTCCTCCAAGGAGGGCAAGCTCACCTCCCTGGCCGAGTACAAGGAGCGCATGGCGGAGGGGCAGAAGTATATCTACTACGCCTGCGGCGAGAGCGCCGCTCAGCTGGACAAGCTGCCCCAGGCCGAGCGCATCCGGGACAAGGGGTACGAGATCCTCTACCTGGTGGACGAGCCCGACCAGTTCGTGGTGGACGCCCTTGGGGCGGTGGACGAGATCCCCTTCAAGTCGGTGGACGACGCCGACGCCCTGCCCGAGACCGACGAGGAAAAGGCCGGCCGGGAGCAGAAGGCCCAGGAGAGCAAGCCGGTGCTGGACTTTATCAAGGAGACCCTGGGGGACGCCGTCAAGGAGGCCCGGGTATCCAATATCCTCAGGAGCGGCGCGGTGTGTCTCACTGCCGACGGGCCCATCACCCTGGAGATGGAGAAGTACTTCCAGAAGGTGGACCCCGAGCACGCCGGGCAGATGAAGGCCCAGCGGGTGCTGGAACTCAACCCGGACTCGGAGGCCTTCGCCGCCCTGAAGCGGGCGGTGGAGGGGGGCGACAGGGAGCTTGCCGCCAAGTATGCCAAGCTCCTCTACGCCCAGGCCCAGCTCATCGCCGGCATCCCCCTGGACGACCCGGCAGGGTACACCGAGCTGGTGTGCTCCCTGATGAAGTAAAGATAAAAGATCCGGCGCGATGTTCCGCGCCGGATCTTTTTATCCTCTTGTGAAACATTTTCCTCCTGTATAGGATATGAATGGACACCATCTTCCGGTTGGCGTTCCACTACACCAAAAACCAGGCGGCGGTGGGCTTCATCTGCGAGGGTGCCATTACCCTCTCGCCCATCGGTAGCTGTATTCACGCCTCTGCCGCCCGGCAGGGGCCTTTTTGTTCATATGGGGGCCGCTGAGCCTTCCACCACGGTATAGCGCAGCACCTGCTGGGCCGGGAGCAGCGTTCCGTCATTGCACAGCACAAAGGTGCGCAGCTCCAGCCCTCCTCCTTCCGGCAGCGGGCAGGAAAAGAACACCGGCTCCCGTCCTCCGCCTGTCCGTTCCCAGGTGAATACGTCCAGCATCTGCCCGCTGTCCCCATCCACCAGGGCGGCAACCAGCAGCAGCTCACCAGGCAGGCCGGACAGCTCAAAACTCACCGTCCCTGTCAGCCGGTCACCCTCTACGGCAAATTTAGCCTGAGGGCAGACGGAAGGCGCCAGCACCCGCGCCGCTTCGTCCCCCAGCATCTGAGCGCAGACATACTCCATCTGCTCCTTAGTGACGGCATATAAAGGTGCCATCATGCTGCTATTTTCCAGAAATACCCGCCGATAGACCCAGATGCCGTTGTTGTTCTGGCAGTAGGTATTGCCGGAAAAATCAGGGCTGTTTTCCGCGTCGGTACCCATCATCACCAGAGCGTGTCTAGCCCGGTAAAGGACATTGTTCTCCACAGTGATGCCGCTGTTGTAAGTGGGGCCGTCCCACAGGGTGATGGCATTGCCGCTGTCGGTGGCGCCCATCCAGGTGCGGTGGTAGTTGTCCTCGCCGCTCCAGCCGTAGCCGCTGTCAAAGATCAGGTTATCCGTGATGGTCACATCCCCAAAGGTCTCCTGGGTGTTCTCCCAGTCCCGGTTGTGGTCGCCGATCAGTACCCCGGCCATGCACTTCTCGATCAGATTGCCGGCGACAGTCATGTTCAAGCATTTATAGCCCGTCCCGAGATACTGCTCGTCAAATTCCATGGTGACGCCGCCGTCAAAGGAGTTGTGAACATAGCAATTCACAGTGGCTGTATCATTGCCCTCCATGCGGACGCACTCCCCAGAGGTGGGCACATATCTGTTCCCGTCGGCATCGTAGTTCAAAATATGGGAGCCGCCGCCGATCCAGCCGATCTCGCAGTTTTGTACCCGGTTGTTTCCGCCGTGGCTCAGATCAATGCCCATGGTACTGCGGTACATCAGGCACAGGTTGTCGATCACGTTGTCCCCAACACAGTCCACGATGGCCCAGTAGCCCTCGGCCACCCCGACGGCGCTCTGGAATTCGATGCTGTCGTACAGCTCCCCGGGATTCCCGGCGTCACAGCGCAGGTACAGCGGTCCCCGGCTGTCCACATTGTGGACCCAGTAGGTCTCCGAAGGGTCCTCCGGCTGGTGGGCGGCCATGTCAAAGGTGGAGTAGAACTGTAAATCGTGGGCCAGGCCCTCTACGATGTCGAATTCCTCCTCCATCCGGTCGCTAAACACCGCTTTTTCCCCGTCCCAGTAGGAAAATACCCGCAGGGCGCACACCTGCCCGTCGTTCATCACGATGTTGCCGCAGTCGGCAATGTCCTGATAAAACTTCCAGATCTTTACCCCGTCCTGGTCATACCACAGCTCCCATTTCTCCGCGCCGGCGCCGTTCTCCGGGGAGCCGTAGATCTTAGGCTTCTCCCCCTCTCCGTAGGCGGAATAGGTGACCCCCGGCACGCACTGGAGGGTGCCCCGCCACAGGTCGCCCCGGCGGAAGAAGATCCCGTCGCCTGGCTGCGCGCCGCTGTTGTTTGCTTTCTCCAGGGTGGCCCACGCCGTCTCCGGCGACAGGCCATCGTTGGAGTCGTCTCCATCGTTGGAGACATAGTAGCAGGTTCCGGTAACCGTCACCTGAGTAGGGCTGCTCAGGATCTTCTCCCGCCGCTGGTCCCGCAGAGTCTGCATCTCCCGGTCCTCCGGGGTCTCCCAGCGGTCCGATTCCGGGAAGGTGCTCCCGGCGCTCTCGTACAGCCGCAGCACAGAGGCCTGGGCCTCCCGGTAGAGGAGGGGGTCCTCAGGGCGTATGGAGTTGCGCCCGGCGTCATAGTCGAAGCACATCTGGTCGCTAACCCGGCTGTACCGGCCGATGGCATAAAAGTAGGCGCAGGCGTCATACTGCCATATAACGCCTGGAATCAGCTCAAACTGCTCCTTCCAGAGCTCGCCGTATACAGGATCCAGAACGCACCCGTCCCACGGCTCTCCGATCTCCTGGTTCATAACGGCCCACCGCTCATCCAGCCCAATGTAGTCGCCGCCCAGGGTGATTCCGGCCAGAAACAGGGATACCATGCCGTTGTAGCGGTCCAGCTCCTCCTGGCTGGTCCTGGCCTCCGGCTCCGTGCTCTGCCACTGGCTCAGCTTGTCCGGGGCAGCCAGCGCCACCAGGGTGTCCAGCATCTGAAAATAAGTCTCATAGGTCACAACGGTATTCTCATGTTCCAGCTCCCCGATCCCCAGAGCAGCCGCCCGGCGGACCTCATCCGCAATTCCGTCCTGGGCACCGGCCGCCGGAACAGTGCCCAGCAGCAGGGCGCACACAATACCCAAGTAGAGAAAACGGTGCAGCATTCTGGTCAACATGTGCATCCCCCCTTTATCTCTCTAAATATAACACATCTGGAATGGCTTGTAAATTTTTGGAGCAGATTTACCTCTCCTGCCAGGTGATGCGCAGTTTGGTATCCAGGGGAAATTCCAGCAGCTTGTCCCCAGTCCGCCGCGCCTCGGTAAGGGCCACGGCGGTAATGGCGCAGTTGTCATAGGTCTTGTAATAATAGGTGCCGGTGCCCGTGTTGATGCAGCAGGAGTACCGGGTGATATCGCAGTTCCCCTCCGGGGTGCGCACCGTCCCCCGGGGCATGGCCACGGCGTCCAGCAGATGGAAGAACTGGGCCACCGCCGCCCCTTCCTCCGGCGGGCAGACGGCGTTGCGCAGGCAGAAGGCCGCCCGTACATACCGGGACGCGGGGGAATAATCCCCCGGCAGGCCCACCGCCCCCATGCCCTGGCCGAAGGGCTCCAGGCCCAGGGCCGGGTCCAGCCTGCACTCCGGCTGGGCGGCAGACATACCCAGGTATTGGTTCAGGTTGGCCTGGTGGAAGGGGAAGGGCGGGTTGTTGGTGAGCACCCCCACCGGGTCGGGATAGACCTTCATCCCCTCCGCCATGGGTTCGGCCACAAACGCCCCGTGCCGGTCGGCGATGTGCCAGTGGAGGGGGGCCAGGGGCATCCCGGGCCGGAAGGGCGCCCCCAGCAGCGGGATGCGCGCCAACTGCTCCGCCGCCTGGGCCGCCGTTTCGCAGGTCCCCAGCAGCCAGGGGATCAGCTCCCAGGGGGCCAGTGCCTCTCCCTCCCCTTCCTCCGGCGGATAGCAGGCGTTGCCGGGAAAATTCAGCCCGGCCAGATAGACCCCCGACTCGTTCACCCCCTCGGCAAACAGGGGGTACCCCTCCGCCACGCTGGCCATGCCGATGACCGCCTGGTGGCAATGCAGGGGCGGCATACGCCGAAAGGTCAGACCGGCATGGCGGGGCAGGATGACCACCCGCTCCCCGAAGGAATATTCCAGGTCTAAATTACGTCCCGTATAGGTGTCGCCGGCGTGAAATACGATACTGGTACACATAACAGCGCCTCCTCTCCCCCACAGTGTGCCCAGATGCGGGGAAAATCCCCCGGAGCGGAGCAGGACTCCGCCCCGGGGGCATCGTTTCATTCAGGTCAGGCTGGGGCGGCTCACATCTTCTCCGGCGCGGAGACGCCCAGCAAGGCCAGGCAGTTGGCGATGACGGAGCGCACAGTGTCCGCCAGCTTGAGCCGGGCGGAGAGCACCTTCTCCTCCTCCCCCTTGATGCGGCAGGAATTGTAGAACCGATGGAACTCCCCCGCCAGGGTGATGAGGTAGCGGTTGACGTGGGAGGGGTCGTAGTCCCGGGCGGACAGGCGAATGACCTCCGGCAGCTGGGACAGGGTCTTGATAAGGCTCTTCTCCTCCTCGGTGGCGAACACCGCCGGGTCCACGGCGGAGGCGTCGGGCACCCCATCCCCCTCCTCAGCCAGGCGGGAGACCAGGGAGCAGATGCGGGCGTGGGCGTACTGGACGTAGTACACCGGGTTCTCGCTGTCCTCCCGCACCGCCAGGTCCAGGTCGAAGTCCAGGGCGGAGGTGGAGGAGCGGGAGCTGAAGAAGAACCGGGCGGCGTCCACGCTCACCTCGTCCAGCAGATCCCGCAGGGCGATGGCCTTGCCGGAGCGCTTGGACATGCGGACGGGCTGCCCGTCCTGGAGCAGGTTGACCAGCTGCATCAGCACGATGATCAGCCTGTGGGAGCCGTCCAGGCCCAGGCCGTCCAGGGCGGCCTGGAGGCGGGCCACGTGGCCGTGGTGGTCGGCGCCCCAGATGTTGATGGCCTTGGAGAAGCCCCGCTTCTCCAGCTTGTTGCGGTGGTAGGCGATGTCGGCGGCGAAGTAGGTGTAGAACCCGTTGGCCCGGCGGAGCACGTCGTCCTTCAGATCCAGCTTGTCCACCTGCTCCTGGGTCTTGCCCTCGTTGAGGTATTTCTGCTTGAGCAGGGCGGTGGTGTTGAGCCACAGGGCCCCGTCCTTCTCATAGGTCCAGCCCTTGTCGGTGAGCATGCCCACCGTCTCGGCCACATAGCCGGAGCTGTGGAGGCCGGACTCCAGGAACCACTCGTCGTACTGGATCTTGTACCGCAGCAGGTCGGCCTTCATCTTGGGGATGTTCACCGACAGGCCATACTGGGCCATGGCCTGCTGCCGCTCCTCCTCCGGCTTGTCCTTCCAGCCGGGGCCGTGCTGGTCGTAGAAGGCCTGGGCCAGCTCTTTGATGTCGTCTCCGTGGTAGCCGTCCTCGGGGAAGGGGTAGTTCTCCTCCCCCAACACCAGCTGGAGGTAGCGGGCGTCAATGGACTTGGCGAATTTGGCGATCTGGTTGCCCGCGTCGTTGACGTAGAACTCCCGCCACACGTCGTAGCCCGCCCGCTCCAGCACGCTGGACAGGGCGTCGCCCAGCACGCCGCCCCGGGCGTTGCCGATGTGCATGGGGCCGGTGGGGTTGGCGGAGACGAATTCCACCATCACGCGCTCGCCCTTGCCCTCGTCCACCGCGCCGTAGGTCTCCCCCTCGGCCTGGATGTCGGAGAGGACCTCCCCGTACCACTTGCTGCCCAGGGTGAAGTTGAGAAAGCCGGGGCCGGCGATCTCCACCTTGTCAAAAAAGGAGCCGGACAGGTCCAGGTTATCCACAATGGCCTGGGCGATCTGCCGGGGAGCCTTGTGCAGGGCCTTGGCCCCCGCCATGGCAAAGGAGGAGGCGTAGTCCCCGTGGGCGGTGTCCTTGGGGATCTCAATGGTAGCCTTGACCTGCGCCCCTGCGGGCAGCAGGCCGGCGGCGGCCGCCTTCTCATAGGCCGCCTGAGTCAGCGCGGCCACCTGTTCCCGGGCCGCCTGGATCATGTTGGACATGGTATCTCCTCTTTCCTGTAAAATCAAAGTCCGGCGGGGGCAAGCCCCCGCCCTACGGGGTCCCCGGCCTTCCCCCTGGAGGGAAGGTGGCATTTGCGGAGCAAATGACGGATGAGGGGGCGTCGCATCAGCAGACCGCTTCGCAGAGGCGGCCTGCGGTCGCCCCGCGGGCGGCTGATAGCCGCCCCTACTGCTTGATAGGGAGCCCCTTCTGCCGCACATGGATGTGAAACAGATTCTCCCCCGCCACCGCGTGGTCGATCTCGATGGCATAATCGATCTCGATCTGGCCGCCGGCGGCGTCCAGGCGGGCCCGCATCTTCTTGGTGTTGATGCCCACTGACAGGGCGCCGTAGGGCGTGTCGTACATGGACAGGTGGCGGCGTCCCTCCTGGAACACCATCTGGGAGTTGACCTCCCCTACCCGCAGCAGGGTCACCCGGTCCGGCTCGATCTGGAAGGTGGTGAGGGTGCCCTCCAGGCCGGTGACCTCGCTCTCCTGATAGGACAGGGTGTACCCGTCCGCCCCGTCGGGCTGGAGGCACCCCTCGGTCACCAGCTCTATGGTCTCATCCTGGGCCGCCTCGCCCCGCTGACAGCCCCGGATGGAGATGATCACATTGTTTTCCATACGTTTCCTGCACCTCGCCCCTCCGGGCTGGAAATCAAGCCATTATACCCGATTTGCGCTGGGATGTAAAGAGCCGATCGCCCGGGCGGCCCGCTAAAAAGCGGCGATGTCCACCTGGCCCACCGCCTCGGTCACGTCCCAGCCCAAAAAAATGGAAGCCAGGCGGGAGAAGTCCTCCTGCCGGTCGCTGACAAAGTAGCGGTAGCGCCCGCCGGCCTGCCGGTCGTTCAGCGCGTCCGCCGCCGCCAGGGCCGCCGCGGCCGCCTTGGCCCCCTCCGCCCCGGCGTTGATCAGGGTCACCCCGGGCCCCATGCAGGCGCGGATCACGTCGATGAGCAGGGGGTAGTGGGTGCAGCCCAGCACCAGCGTATCCACCCCGGCCTGCTTCAGCGGGGCGAGATATTCCTCCGCCACCGTCTCGATCACCACGTCGCCGAGGCGGAAGCGCCCGTCCTCCACCAGGGGCACGAAGAGGGGGCAGGGCCGGGCCAGCACCCGGGCCGCCGGGTTTTCCGCCCGGATGAGCCGCTCATAGGCCCCGCTGCGGATGGACGCCTGGGTGCCGATCAGCCCGATGGCCCCGTTTTTCGTGGACCGGGCGGCGGCGGCCGCCGCAGGGGCCACTACCCCCAGCACGGGGATGGGATTTTCCGCGGCCAGCACATCCAGGGCGGTGGTGGACACGGTGCCGCAGGCGATGACGATGGCCTTCAGGTCGAAGGTACGCAGGAAGGCCACGTCCTGCCGGGCATATTTGATAATGGTCTCCGCCGAGCGGCCGCCGTAGGGCACCCGCCCGGTGTCGCCGAAATATACGATATCCTCCCCCGGGAGCAGGCGGCGCAGCTCGCGCACCGCCGTCAGTCCCCCAAGTCCGGAGTCGAACACTCCGATGGGTCTTTTGTCCAAGACCATCCCTCCTGTCAGGTCAGCTTCCGTATCTATTCATGATATGCGAAATCCTGCCATAAAGCAAGGATATTTCGCCGAAAAGCGCTGAAAAAGCCGCTGGCTGCCGGTCCTTTTTTCTCCGCCCGGTTTGACATTTCCGCCGTGCTGACTATAATAGGATACATAGAGCCCCCCGGGGCTCTCACGTCACGACAGCAAGGAGGGTCTGTACGATGGAGCTGGAACTGACGACCAGGCAATTCCGCCGGCTGCTGGATATGGCATATATCGGTAACTGGATCCTGAACTCTACCCGGGGCGACGACCGTTTCCGGGACTATGACGAAGTGGAAAGCCTGCTGTTTGCCAAGGCCAGGGAGCTGGGCATGACCGCCCTGGCCGAGGACTGGCAGGGCGAAGTGGTGCCCTCCCGGGCCTTTGCCGAGGGCGGCATCCACGAGGCCATTATGGAATATGAGAACAACGTGTTCTTTGACATTCTGGCGGAGGATCTGGCCCGCCGGGACATGGACGACGCGCCTATCGACGAGAGCAACTATGACGAGCTCAACAGCCGCATCGATGCGTATATCGCGGAATTCGAGCAGCACGGCACCGACAACATCCTGGTGGACAGCGATCAGCTGTAACCTGCGGACAGAGCGGGGCCCCCGGTTACTGGCCGGGGGCCCCGCCGTTCTATTTTCCAAGCGATATCAGTCCCACAGGATCTCCGCCCCCTCCGGGGGCGCGGAGGGCACGGCGCGGGTGGTAACGGAGAGGGCGCTGTCGGCCTCCAGGGTGATCTTGCCGATGTACTCGCCCCTGAATTCCATGGTGCAGGCGCTCTTCGTGGGCGTGGCGGACAGATCGAAGGTCACGTCCGCGGGAAGGACCCCGGGCGCGCTGATCTCCCCGGTCCAGTCCATGGTCTGGAGCTTGCCGCCCGTCACCCTGGCGGTGAGGTCCATTTTTATCTCGGGCAGCTGCGCCTGGCCGGTGAGCAGATCGGCCAGGCCCACCTCTCCGTAGTCCGTGCCCAGCTCGTCCAGCCGGTCCTTCAGCGTGAGCAGATCCATGCGGGCGGTGTAGGTCACGGCGCCTCCGGACTGCCTGCGGGTGAAATTCTCATCCCCCAGGAAGAGCTGCAGCGGCAGCACGGCGTCCATCACGTCCTCCCAGGGGCTCTGATAGTACCAGCTGCTGTCCTTCTGCTGTTGCACCAGAAGGCTGCCGATGGTAACGGTCCGGCTGCCGCCGAGCAGCTGGCGCAGCATGACCCATTGGGCGTCGCCCATCTCACCGCCCAGCCACTGGTCCCCGTCCATCTCGCTGGTCAGCTGGAACACGCCGCCGCCCTGAACGTACGCGGTCCCGTCCCTGGTGTTGAGGATCAGGCGCATCCTGTCGCCGTCGGCATCATGAATCAGCTCCAGCGCCTCGGGGGGCAGGGTGGAGAACACGGTGTCCTCCATCTCCCCCAGGTCCACGCCCAGGGTCAGCTCGGCGCTCACGCCGTCTTTACTCTGGAGGGTGGCCACGTCCAGGGACAGGGAGGCGCTGTCGGGCCCGTTCTCTCCATACAGGGTGCCGGTGAGGGTCACGCTTCCGGTGCCGGCATAGGTCTTCTCCCAGTCCATGGCGGCCATGGAGGCCGCCATCAGCTCGTTGTAGCAGGTAAAGCGGCTGTCCACCTCCGCCTGGAGAGCGTCCCAGTCGGTGAGGTAGGCCGCCCCATAGTAATCGTCCCAGTATACGTCCAGGCCCAGGGCCTCCGCCGCCGCCCGGACGGGGATATACACCCGGCCGCCCACCGCGGCGGGGGCCGCGCCCATGTCGGTCTCCATCAGCTTGTCGCCTACGGTATAGGACAGGGTGCTGCTCCCCAGCTCCATGGTCAGGGTGTCCCCCGCCTCAGTCTTGGCGGTGATAAGCCCGCCGGCGTAATCCACCTGAGCCCCCATCCCCTCCAGCAGGGCGCGGAAGGGCACCAGGGTGCGGCCGTTCACCGCCATGGGCTCCAGGCCGCCGAAATCCAGGTATGCGCCGTTCAGGCTGACATTGATCCCCTCGGGGAAGGGCATGCCCATGGCCGCCTTCTCCTCCGCCAGATAGTCCTGCCACTCGGATCCATCCAGGCCGTAGTGCTCCATGTACCAGGCGTCGTTGTCCAGGTAGTACTGATCCATGGGCAGCCAGGCCCACGCCTCATAGTCCGCCCAGTACTGGTACCACGCCTCCTCGGTCCAGCTCTCCTCGGCGGCGTCCTTCTGCTCCTGGGTCCAGGTGTGCCAGGGCCCATACTGCTCATACAGGCCGGTGAGATCCCCCTCCGCCGCCCAGGCGGGCGACATACAGCCCAGAGCCAATAAAACCGTTAAAAAAATACAGATTTTCCTCTTCATAGGCCACTTCTCCCAGCCGTTTTTGACAATTTTATACCAGCACAAAGCAATTGTGTTGTCTACGAAGAAACCGCCTTCCCTGCGAATGAACACATCCACCAGCGAAGCTGGTGGTTGTCACTGTGCGGGCGTAGCCCTTTGTTCCTCGCGGACGCGTACAA
>CALXEB010000029.1 GCA_944387215.1 uncultured Flavonifractor sp.
CACGCCGGTGAAGGGCTCGTCCAGCAGGTAAAGTCCCCCGCCGCAGGCCAGGGCCCGGGCCAGGGCCAGCCGCCGGCGCATGCCGCCGGACAGGGCGGCGGGAAAGCTGCCCTCCTCCCCCTCCAGCTCCGCCAGGGCCAGCCAGCGGGGGACCTCCCCCCGGCGGCCTTTTGGCAGCACGTCGGCAATGTGCTGCCCCACCGTGCGCCAGGGCAGGAGCCTATCCTCCTGGAACAGGATCGTGGGCCGGGGGGGCGTCTCCACATGGCCCTCCCCGCAGGGCTGCAGGCCGGCCAGCACCCGCAGCAGGGTGGTCTTGCCGCAGCCGGAGGGGCCGGACAGGGCGGTGATCCCCTCCTCCGGCAAGGCCAGGGAAAAGCGGTCCAGCACCGTCTTTTCCCCAAAACGGACGGTAATATTTCTGACGGCTATCACAGCTCCGTCCCCCTTCCCCACCGGCGCAGCGCGCTGCCCAGGGCCCGCTCCAGCAGGAAGCTGAGGGCCACCACCGTCACCGTCCAGGCGAAGAGGTCTGGGGTCTCCAGGGTGATCTTGGCCCGGTAGAGCCGGGTGCCGATGGCCAGCCGGGGCAGGCAGAGCACCTCGGCGGCCACCCCCGCCTTCCAGGCCAGGCCCAGAGCGGTGGCGCAGCCGCTGGCGAAATAGGGAAATACCGACGGGATATACACCAGGGCCAGGGTCTTCCCCCGGCCGAAGCGGTAGGCCCGGGCCATCTCCAGCAGGCGGGGATCGGTCTCCGCCACCCCCCTGGTCACATTGCCCCACAGCACGGGTAGCACCATGAGGCCGGACACGATGGCGGGCACGGACCCGGTGCTGGGGGCCCACAGGAGCACCAGCACGATGAAGGAGGCCACGGGCACCGCCCGCACCACCTTCACCGCCGGGGTGAGCACCCAGTCCGCCGGGGCGAAGGCGGCGGTGGCTGCCGCCGCTGCCGTGCCCAGCGCGGCCCCCAGGGCGAAGCCCAGGAAGATGCGGCCCAGGCTCATGCCCGCCGCCTGCCAGAAGGGAGCCTGGCCCATCAGGGCCCACAGCCGCCCGGCCACCTCCAGGGGGGTGGGGAGGAGGAGGGCCCCGTGGCCGGCGGTGCGCCAGTCCATGAATACCGCCCCAAGCTGCCAAACCCCCAGCCAGAAGGCCAGGGGTATGACAACGCGCAGTATTCTTGTCCGGGCTTTATTCCGCGATGTAGTAGAAGGCGTCATCGGGGATGGAACCTCCAATGGACTCGGGATCGGCGGCGAAGAGCACCTCGTAGTAGCTGGAGATGGACTTCATGTCCGCGCCGGCGGTGAAGATCATATTGGCCTGGGGGATGGCGGCCTGGGCGACGGCGGCCTTGGGCACGATGCCGTACTGCTCGATGAGGGCGGCCCCCTCCTCCGGGTTATCCTTGATGAAGTTGATGGAAGTCTCGTACTCGCTGAGGAAGGCGGCCACCGCCTCGGGGTGCTCCTGGGCAAACTCGGTGCGCACCACCACGCAGCCCATGGTGAAGGTGCCGGCGGCGCCGGACTCCTCCCAGGCGTCGCTCAGATCCACCGCGTCCCGCACGTCGGCGTTCTGCATGAGCACGGTGGTGGCGGCGGGCACGGGGAGCATGCACAGGTCGATCTCCCCGGAGGCCATGAGGGAGGTGACCTCCTCGCTGGTCCGCCACTGGATGTCCACGTCGGTCTCCGGATCCAGACCGTTCTGGGTAAGCAGGTAGTCCAGCACGTACTCGGTGTTGGTGCCCTGATTGATGGCGTAGAGGGTCCTGCCGGACAGGTCGGCCAGGGTGTTCACTGTGTCCCCGTTCTCCAGGATGTGGAGCACGCCCAGGGTGTTCAGGGCCAGCAGCCGGACCTTACCGGTCTTGTTGTACAGGTTGGCGGCCACGTTGGTGGGCAGGGCGGCGATGTCCAGCTCGCCGCTGTTGAGCTTGGGCACGATCTCGTTGGCGGGATCAGAGCCCAGGGTGACGGTATAGTGGTTGACGGTCTCCCCGGCGTCGTTGTCGGCCAGGAGCTTGGCCGCCCCCATGCCGGTGGGGCCGTTGAGCAGGCCCAGGTTGATCTCCGTCCCCTCCGGCGACGGGGTCTCGGTCTCCGGGGCGGGGTTCTCCGCCGCGGGGGACTCGGAGGCGGGAGGCGTGGTCTCGGTCTCCGGGGCCTCCCGGGGACCGCAGGCGGCCAGGCCCAGGACCAGGGCCAGGGCCAGCATCAGGGAAAGCAGCTTCTTCATGGCGGGTTCCTACCTTTCAAATCTAAAGTTCCTGCAGTGCCGTCTGATCCAAAATGCGCACCCTGCGCCCCTTCCGGGCAATGCTCCCTGCCGCCTCCAGGCCGTCCAGGGCCCGGTAGAGGGAGGCCCGGCTCACCCCCAGGCGGCAGGCCAGGTCGGTGATGGAGCAGTCCAACTCCGCCGTCTCCCCGTCCTGCCGGGACAGGAGGTACTGCGCCGCCTTCCGCAGGGCGGGACCGGCGGTGAGCGCGTCGATCTTGGCGGAGAGGAAGCGGATGCGCTCGGACAGGTAGGCCACATAATTGCGCCCCACCTGGGGCCAGCGGCCCATAAACTCCTCCACCAGGTCCTGGGGCAGGAGCACCAGGGCGCAGGGGGAGCGGGCGGTCAGCGTGGTGGCGTAGTCCGGCCGGTCGTTGAACAGGGCGGCGGCGCCGAACAGGTCCCCCCGCCGGAGCACGCTCATGAGCAGCTCCCCCTTGTTCACCCGCACCGCCCCCTGGACCACCACCCCCAGGCAGCGCTGGAAATGGCGGGGGTCATAGATGACCTCCCCCTTGGCTGCGCTGCGGCGGAGGATGCGGCGGTCCGCCAGGGCGGCGGCCGCCGCCTGGGGGGCGCCCCGAAACAGGAAGGTCCCCTCCAGAAGCTCCCGCAGGGCCGCTTCCTTGTCCGACATGGTCCGCATCACCCTCTATTTTGTCTCAGATGATACAAATATTTTACCATCCGCGCCGAAAATGTCAAGAGGCAATTCCGCCGCCGCCCCCATAGGATGGGGGGAAGGAGGTGAACGCCATGCAACGCTGTCGCCAAACCCGCCCCGGGCAGGGGGCCCGGGAGGAGCTGCGGGACCTGCCCCAGGAGTGCATGAAACGCTATACGAACCCCATCCCCCTCCCCTGCTGCTGCCCCCCGGCGGGCTGGACGGAGCTGGACGGGGTGCTGGAGTACCTGGCCCGGCAGAACCAGCTGCTGCTGGACCTGCTGGGGGCGGTAAACGGGCTGACCGCCGCCGTGCTCAGCATCCAGGCCCGGCTCCCGGCGGAAAAATAATTCTTACATCTTTATAAAACTGCGAAACTTTCTCTTGTCAGCCGCCGTCTAATCCAGTATACTGGATAACAGCTGTTGACATAACAAGTCTATACCATTCCGATAAAGGGGGCTTTTGCCCATGTCCCAGCCCCGCAAGGCAGGCCGGCGCGCCGCGCAGCCCGAGCGGCAGCGCCGGACCGGCGCGCGCAAACAGAAGAAAAAGGTCTCCGCCGCCCGGCGGGCGGGCCAGGTGCTCTACGGCATCCTGGTAGCCCTGTCCGCCGTGATCGTGTTCACCTGGATCGCCGTAAAGATCATCGCCCGGCCCCCGGAGCAGGCCGGGAACCTCCCCCCCGTCACGGAGGACTCCCCCGCTCCCGGGGAGAGCGGGCAGCCCGCCGATCCGGAGGAGCCCCAGCTGGAGCGCAAGGAGTATACCTATACCTTCCTGCTGGTGGCCAGCGACCAGGTCAGCGGCAATACCGACACCATGATGGTGCTGACCTACGACACGGAAAACCAGACCGCCGGCCTGGTCTCCCTCCCCCGGGACACCATGATCGACGGCGTCAAGGACTCTGACGGCAGCCATTTCTACAAGCTCAACGGCGCCTATGCCTACAACGGCATCGAGGGGCTGAAGTCGGAGGTGTCCAAGATCCTGGGCATCCCCATCGACTTCTATGTGAAGGTGAACACCCGGGGCTTTGTGCGCCTGGTGGACGCCATCGGCGGCGTGGACTTCAACGTGCCGGTGGACATGAACTACGAGGACCCCACTCAGGACCTGTACATCCACTTCAGCAAGGGGATGCAGTGGCTGTCCGGCTCCGACGCGCTGAAGGTGGCCCGCTGCCGGCAGAACTCCTACTATGACGAGGCCGCGGGCAAGTGGAAGACCTACGACGCCTACTCCAACGCCGACATCGGCCGCACGGAGACCCAGCGCAACCTGCTCACCGCCGTACTGAAAAAGGCCCTGTCCCAGCCCCAGAACCTGCCCACCTATTACGACATCTTCCTGGAGAACGTGGAGACCGACCTGGCCATGAGCGACCTGCTCTACTTTGCGGAGAAGGCCCTGTACTTTGACTTCTCCAACAACCTGTCCACCGCGGTGCTGCCGGGTGACGGCATGGTGACCTACCACGGCTGGACCTACTGCTACGAGCTCTATCCCGACCAGGTGCTGGAGCTCATCAACACCCAGGGCATCAACCCCTACACCACCGACATGACCGCCGACATGCTCACCATCGCCCAGGCGGACTGATCCAGAACAAAAAAGGCGGCCCGCCGCGCAAATGCGCGGCGGGCCGCCGGCCGTTTTTCTGCTGTTACAGCTGCTCGGCCTTCTCCCGGATGAAGCGGCGCAGCCAGGGGCCGGTGGCCGGGTGGTCCAGGGCGAAGTCGATGGTGGCCTCCAAAAAGCCGCTGAGATTGCCGGTGTCGTACCGCCGGCCCTCGAAGTCCACCGCCACCATGCGGCTTTTTTTGCACAGCTCCCGCAGGCCGTCGGTGAGCTGGATCTCCCCGCCGAAGCCGGGCTTCAGGTTTTCCAGGATGTCGAAGATATCCGGGGTAAGGACGTACCGGCCCAGGATGGCGTAGTTGGAAAAGCGCTGCTCCGGGGTTGGCTTCTCGTTCATGTCGGTCACGTCGAAGATCCGCTCCTCCAGGGGGCTGACCTTCACGGAGGAGTAGCGGGAGATGGCCTCGGTGGCCACCTGCTGCACCCCCACGGCGGAGGCGCCGTACTTCTCCGCCGCCTCCACCAGCTGGAGGGTCACCGGCTTTTGGGCCCGCATGATGTCGTCCCCCAGCAGCACGGCGAAGGGCTCGTCCCCCACGAAGCGGCGGGCCCGGCCGATGGCGTGGCCCAGGCCCTTTGTCTCCTTCTGCCGCACGTAGAAGATGTTGGCCAGGTCGGCGGCCCGGCGGACCTCCACCAGCTCCTGCTCCTTGCCGGCCTGGAGCAGGCGGGTCTCCAGCTCGGGGTAGTAGTCGAAATAGTCGTCCATGGCGGACTTGGCCCGGTTGGTGACGATGAGGATGTCCTCAATGCCGGAGGAGACCGCCTCCTCGATGATATACTGGATCACCGGCTTGTCCACCATGGGGAGCATCTCCTTGGGGACGGTCTTGGTGGCGGGGAGCATCCGGGTGCCCAGCCCGGCGGCGGGGATAACGGCTTTGCGGACCTTCATGAAACGCCCTCCTTTTGTGTTAGGGCCGCGCCAGTCTCCTCTCCGGGATCAGGGCGCGGAGCGGAGCGACCTGGGGCAGCGCCGAAATCAGGACAGAACCCAGGATATAGCATGCGGCCAGCTCCCCCGCGCCCACCGTGAGCGCGTTGAAGGCATAGGCCGCCGGGAATGCGGCGGTAAAGCCGGTTTGAAACCAGGCGATCTCCGCCCCCACGATGAGGGCGTTGCACAGCACCGGCGGCAGGGGGGCCAGCCAGCGGCTGGGCATCCGCTGGGTCAGCAGGCAGGCCAGCAGGGTGGCCAGGGTGCCGCACAGAATATCCAGCGGGTAGGGGGAAAACAGGTTGGCGATGAAGCACCCCACCACCAGGCCGGGGGTGGCGGCCGGGAAGAAGAAGGGCAGGACGGTGAGTGCCTCGGCCAGGCGGCACTGCACCGGGCCGAACTGGGGGATGGGCAGGAGCACGGTCAGGGCGGCGTACACGGCGGCCAGCACCGCAGCCAGGGTCAGGTCTTTGGTGGTAAATCTGCGCATGAAAACAATACCTCACTTTTTGTTTAGAGTGCGGACGCCCCGCACAGCGGCAAGAGTCCCTTCCCCGGGGCAGGGCGCCCGCGCCCCGGACGGCATTCTTCTCACCGTTTGGACTGGATGGGTGACCAGTCGAGGATATTGTACCACGGCTCCCCCCGGAAGTAAAGCCGGACGTGCGCCAAAGAAAATGTAAAAAACTATTGACAAATGGCCGCACACGGTGTATGCTGGTCTTGTCAAAGATATTTGACATTTCAATTTGGAACGGAGGGCGCGTTTATGGGCGGAGAACTGGGTGTTTTCACGGCCTATGTGTTTTTTGGGGTGCTGGTCCTGTCTGCGGGGCTCATCGTCTGGATGATGGTCTCCCTGGTGCACGCGGAGGTGGCGGACGAGCGGCGGCGGCTCATCGTGGGCAAGGCCTGCACCTGGACCCTCATCGCCACCGTGGGGGCGGAGATCATCGAGCTGGTGCGCACCATTGCGGCCCAGCCCAACGGGGAGCCCGTCTCCCCCTTTGTGAGCCTGGTGGTGACGGCCATCCTGTACGCGGTGTTCCTGGGCTGGTTCAGGCACAAGTACGGGGGCTGAGCCATGGAGAACCACATCCGCGCCCTGCGCAAGGAAAAGGGCGTCTCCCAGGAGGAGCTGGCCCGGCAGTGCGGCGTGTCCCGGCAGACCATCAACGCCATTGAGAACAACAAGTACGACCCCACCCTCTCCCTGGCCTTCCGCCTGGCCGCGCGGCTGGAGGTCACCGTGGACGAGCTGTTCGCCCCGGGCAAGGCGGAGCTGTAAGCTCTCCGGACGGCGGCAAAAAGCTCCCCCCAAAAGGGGGAGCTTTTTTGCGCCGGGGCCGCGTCTGCTTTCGATATAAAAAATTTTCCCAAATCCCGCTAAAAAGCTTGTCATTGGAGATTTTGGGAGGTATTATAAGGAGGTAAAGGTACGCCGTTGGAAAGACGGCGGGCCTGGCGCGCAAGGGACCATGGTCCCTTGTCCGTTCCGAAGGAACGGACCAATCCGGCCGCGCGGGCCTCTTTGAAAAGGAGGAGTTGAATGAGAAAACGAATCACAGCGTGCCTGCTGGCGTTCTGCCTGCTGGCGGGGTTTTCGCCGGCCGTCCTGGCCGCTGAGAGCCCCCCCGCCGCCCGGGCGGTGCTGGAAGCGGGGGCTCCGGACGAAAACGGAGTCTTTACCATGGAGCTGCGGATATACAATGCCCGGTTCAACGCCTTCCAGTTCGTGCTCTGGTATGACGAGAGCACCGTGGTCCCGGCGGACGCCTCCGGCGCGGAGACCGCCCGGTTCTCTGACTTCGCGGAAAAGCTGGACGACGGCTGGATGGCCACTGTGGGCACATCCATCGACCCGGAGCGGAGCCTCATCGACTTCACCGGCTACGTCACCCCCGGCATGAGCGCGGCGGTGGACGCCGAGGCCGAGACCGGCGTGGCCCTGGTGGGGGACAGCGGGCTGGATCTCTTCTCCTTCCGCTTTAAGAAGGTAGGGGACGCGCCCGCGGTCATCAAGCTGGCCTGTGAGACCGGCGGCACCCCGTGGCAGCCCTACCTGCCCGAGGGCGGCGCTGTGGCGGACGCGGGGATCGCCGCTCCCCTGACGCTGGAGATCTCCTTCCCCGACGGGGTGGGAGAGAGCGTGACCGTGGACGTGGACCAGGCCGGCCCGGACCAGCCCGGGGAGACCGAGCCCCCGGAGGAGACCGGGGAGCCGGAGGAGCCGGGCCAGGGCCTCCAGCCGCCCCCGGAGGAGCAGGGGCCTGACGGCCCCACGGCGGAGGAGCTGCTGGACGCGGCCGTCATCCTGGAGATCGGCGGCCACGCGGCGGTAAACCAGGGCGGCGTCACCGCCATCTACCCCGGCGAGCCCAACGTCACCGCCTACGCCCACGACAACCGCACCTTTGTGCCCCTGCGCTTCGTGGGGGAGGCCCTGGGCGCGGTGGTGAGCTGGGAGAACGAGACCCAGACCGCCGTAGTGGAAAAGGACGGGCACACCGTCCGCATGCAGGTGGGCCAGCCGTCCTACACCCTGGACGGCGTGGAGCACGCCATGAACGTCCCGGCGGAATTCATGGCCTCCGTGGGCGGGTACTCCCGCACCATGGTGCCCGTGCGCTTTGTCATCGAGGCCCTGGGCTATCAGGCCGAGTGGGACCAGGCGCGCAACCTGGCCGTCATCATCCACCCCGGCTGGGGCTGGGACCCGGCCGGCGAGACCGAGGCGGCCGCCATGGACGAGGCCCTGCGCCTGCTTGCCATGTACGGCAGCTTTGTGTAAGGAGGGAGCAGCATGAAGAAATGGATCCGGCTGGGGCTGTGCACCGCTGTTCTGGCGGCGGCCCTGGCCTGCACCGCCCTGGCGGCGGAGGGGGCCGTATACGGCACCGGCGCGGTCTCCTATGACGGGGCAAAGTGCTCCGTGACCTATTCCGAAGGGCTTACGAACGGGAACCAGTACGTCCTCCTGCTGATCACGGACCCCAACAGCATCAACGACGAGGGGGTCATGTACATCGACCAGGCCGCCGCCGCGGGCGGAAAGGTCTCCTTTGAGGGCTTTATCCCCAAGGAGTGGCCCACGGACGGCCAGACCTGGACGGCCCTGCTGGGCGGGGAGTTCACGGACGGCGCCTCCCCCAAGACCATCGGGACGCTGACCTTCGGGGAAGGCGTGCCGGTGAGCGGAAAAGTCACCCTTCAGGGGCGTGCCAGCCACGCCGGGGCTACCGTTGCTCTGAGCAGTGCGGACGGCGCGTCCTTTACCGCCCAGACCGGGACGGACGGCTCGTACACCTTTGCCAGCGTCGCCCCGGGCACTTACACCATGACCATCACCATGCCGGGCTACCTTTCCCACACCATCAACGGCCTGGAAGTCAACGGCCCGGTCACAGCGGAGACCAAGGATCTGCTGGGCGGGGATATTGTCTCTGATGGTCAGGTGACAATTCTGGACTTGAGCAAACTGTTGGCTGAGTACGGAAGCGCATCTTCTCCTGACTCGGATATTAATGGCGACGGACAGTCTACAATCCTGGATTTGTCCACCCTTCTAGGAAACTATAATCTAGCCAGCACTACAGAACAGTGGTGATTAAAAAAGGGGGTATGAAACGTTGTATCGCTTTAAAAAAGTTTTGGCGCTAATTTTAGCACTGACCATGCTCGTTAGTTTGTCTGTCATGCCTGCATCTGCCGCTGGAAAGGCAGAGATCTCTACTTCTATGGAGCTGGTGCAAGATGACATTTACAAGCTTTCATTTAAAGCCACATCTAATGGTTTAAATGCCGCAAATATTATTTTTTCATTTGACAGCAGTTTAATCACTGCAGTAAATGCCAACAATTATTCGGATATTGCTGATATTACGAAGGCAAAACCCGCTATTAAAGTGGATTTGATGGACGCCGCAGGTACGGCTTACGGTTCTATTGTTTCTGGTGCAGAAACCGAAAGCAGGAAGGCTCTTAATGTCAGTATTTATCCTACTGATCCCGACTATAAAAATACCGATTCGCTTAATGAGCAGTCTCTGTTTTCCTTCTACTTTAAATTGAGCGACATCGACGCATTATCCAAAGGCAGTTTTAGGATCGAAACGGACAAATCAGATGGAAGTTTCCTCTCCATGTTCTTTGTCACAGAGCAGTCTTTGGCAAATGCCAGCGGCATGCTGTTGTCTGATCAAACTGCCACAAACTATACGTATAACAAAGAGTCCTCGGACACGTTGGACCTAACTCTGACCTACACCGGCAGCGATAAGCAAAAGCTGGGCAGCCTGTCCCTGAGCGATGTGGCTGACGTTACCGTTGGTATGCAGGACCAGACCACCACGGCGCCCACGGTAACCGCGCTGGACACCGAGGGCGACCCCATGAGCACGCAGCCCACCGTGACCTGGAGCTATGAGCCTGCCACCGCGCTCACGGGTGTTATATATAACAACAACGGCACCATTACGGTGACCAAGGACGCGCAGACGGGTTCTGTAACGGTGATCGCCTCCGCTGACGGCGTGACCGGCTCCACCACCATCCAGATCACCCGGCCCGATCCGGAGGTCAACAAGGTGGAGATTCAGCCCGGGTATTCCGACAAACTTGAGATTCCGGCGGACAATGCTGAGGTGGCAACCAACAGTACCACTTTCAAGGTCTCCGTCACCGACCAGTTCGGCACGGTGATCGAGAATCCGGACGTGACCTGGAGCCTCTCTGAAGAAAATGTGGGTGGCGTAACCCTCGTTTCTAACGGCGATCAAGCCACCGTCGAGGTGACCAACGCGGCCAAGGCGGCCATTACCGATACTGCCGGCAAGAGCTTCACCGTCACCGCCACCTGCGGCGAGCAGACGGCCACCGCCACCCTGACCGTAAAGCGGGCCGAGCCCGTGGCGACCACCGTCAAAGTCACCGATGTGGAAAGCATTGAGGTGCCCGCCAACGGCAGCAAGACCGTGGACTACACCCCCACAGTCACCGACCAGTACGGCGCGGTGATGACCGGCCAGAACGTCGTCTGGAGCATCGATCCCAACAACAGCACCGGCATCAGCATTGACAGCAGCACCGGCACTCTGACCGTGACCTCTGATGCCGCCGCTGACGATGCAGTTACCGTTACCGTCAAGGCCACCGTGGATTCTGTGTTCGGAGAAACCCAAACCACCGTGGCCCGCGCGGCCTCCGTGGCCACTACCATTGACGTGACCGTGCCTGGATCCATCCCTGAGATTCCCGCGCTGAACCAGCCTGCCGCAGAGGTTTCCCTCACTGCGACTGTGAAAGATCAGTACGGCGCGGTCATGACCGATCCTCCCATCACCTGGAAACTGACCGAAGCCCCCGAGGGCGTGACCATCGACCAGGCCGGCAAGGTCACGATCCCCGCTGCGGCTGAAGCCGGAACCGTGAAATTCACCGCCACCTGCGGTTCTGCCACCAAGGAGGGCAGCTTCGGGATCAAGCGCGCCGCCTCTGCGGCCGCCTCCGTGGAGCTGAGCCGGGAGGACGGTAAGCCGGTGAGCGGGACGGACACCCTGACCATCCCCGCCAGCGGCTCGGCGGAATACTCCTACACCGCCACCGTAAAGGATCAGTACGGCGCGGTAATGAAGAAGGATGTCACGTTCAGCCTGACAAATGCCGATACAAATGTCAGCATCAGCGGCGGCACCGTGATTGTAAAATCCGATGCAACACCCAACAGCACGTACACCCTCACCGCCACGGTGGACGGTACAGATCCTGCGGTCAAGGCCGTGGTCACCATCACCGTGAAGGACATCGAGATCACCTGGCCCACTGTGACCACCAGCAACACGGTTTACGGCCACACCTGGAAGGAGATCGTATCCATCGGCGAAGACGGCTCCGCCAGCATCAACGGCGAGAAGGTTGAGGGCGACTTCACCGTGAAGAACGGCGGCTCCTATCCCGCCGCCGGAGCTACCAACTATACCATTGTGTTCCAGTCCACCGACGGCGCGTACAACGTGGAGCAAAGCGGCACACTGAGCAGCGCCGTAGCTAAGAAGCCGGTCACCGTCACCGTGGACGACAAGACCAAGACCTACGGCGAGGCCAATCCCGCCCTGACCTTCACCGTGCCCGAGGGCGCGCTGGTGGGCGACGACACGCAGGCAGACCTGGGCGTGACCCTGACCTGCGAGGCCACCGAGACCTCCCCCGCCGGCACCCCCGTGGCCATCACCGGCACTTCCACCAGCGCCAACTACGACGTGACCGTTACCGCCGGCGAGCTGACCATCAACAAGGCCGACATTACCGGCATCACCACCACGGTGGAGAACAAGACGATCCTGGCTAACGCCGAGCAGAACAAGGACGTCGCCTCTCTGAAGGCGCTGCTGTCCCTGCCCGGCACCGTTACCGTCACCTACGGCAACGGCAAGACGGCCGAGCTGGCCATCACCTGGGCCGATCCCACGCAGTTCAACATCAAGGGCGGCGCCTACACCTTCAAGGGCACCGTGGAGCCCGGCGACAACTTCAACGCCTACGCCGCCACTCTGGACGCCACCGTCACCGTAACGCTGGTGAACGCCGCCATGAGCCTGGGCGAGACCTCCGGCACCAAGGCGGTCAGCCAGGTCAGCGGTGCGGCGGACTATGCCGCCCTGGGCCTGCCCAGCACCGTGAACGTGACCTATGACAATTCTGTTACCGACCCCGCCACCTTCGCCATCACCGGCTGGAGCATGACCATCGAAGAGATCAAGGCCGAAGCGGCGAAGGTCACCGACGGCAATAACGCGACCCTGACCCTGACCCCCGCTGTGGACGCCGAGCCGTGGGCCACCCTGGGCGAGCTGCCCACTTACACCCTCACCATCACCAGCAAGCTCCCCGTGACTGTGACCGTGACCCCGCCGGCCGGCGTGACCTACGGCACTACCCCGGGCGATCCCAGCGCGGCGCAGACCGCCATTGACGACGGTATCGATCCCGATGGGACCTTCACCTACTCCTACGAGGGCGTGAACGGCACCGAGTACGGCCCCAGCGCCGAGAAGCCCGAGAACGCGGGCACCTATCAGGTCACCGCCACCCTGGTGAGCGACACCCACGGCGGTACCGGCACCGCTCAGTTCACCATCAGCCGGAAGCCCCTGGCGGATGAGATGCTGGCCATCACCGGCACCTACACCTACACCGGCGAGGCCATCACGCCCGAGTACACCGTCAGCGACGGCGAGCTGATGACCGGGGACGACTACACCGTGGCCGTCACTGACAACGTCAATGCCGGCACCGCCACCGTCACCGTCACCGCTGCGGAGGACGGCAACTACTCCGGCGAAATCAGCAAGACCTTCAACATTGCCGCCCGGCCCATGACCGACGAGGGCTTCGAGGTCTCCGGCCTGCCTGAGAGCATGACCTACACCGGCAGCGAGATCAAACCTCTGGTCAACGTGACCTACAACGGCAAGGTGCTGGTTCAGGGCACTGATTACACTCTGTCCTACACTGACAGCACCAATGCCGGCACTGCTACTGTAAGCATTACCGGCACGGGCAACTTCTCCGGCTCCATCAGCGAGAACTTCACCATCGCCCCCGCCGCCGCCGCCGGCACCGTGACCATCACCGGCACAAACTACGAGGTGGGCACCGAGCTGACCGCCTCCGTGTCCGGCATGAGCGCCACCCCGAGCTATCAGTGGTTCCGCAACGGCACGGCGATCGAAAACGCCGTTGGTGAGAAGTACACCCTGACCGACGCGGACAACGGCGCACAGATCACCGTGCAGGCCACGTTCACCGGCAACTATGAGGGCGTTCTGACCAGCGCCGCCATTGAAGTGGGCAAGACCCCCCTCACCGGCAGCGTGAACCTGGCTGAGAGCGACGGCACCATTACCGCCACCGTGACCGGCGCGCCCGAAGACAGCTACGACATCGTATGGCTGCGGGACGGCGCGGAGATCTCCGGCGCGGCCGGAACCACCTACGCCACCACCGAACAGGACAAGGGCCACACCATTACCGCCAAGCTGGTGGCCAAGGGCGACACCTACACCGGCGAGATCGTCTCCAACGGCGTAGCCATGGCGGCCTCTGCGCCCGCCGCGCCCAGCGTCACCGCTACGGCGGGCAACGGCCAGGTGACCGTGCGCTGGACCGTCTCTGACAACGGCGGCGCCCCCGTCACTCAGTATCTGATCCAGGTGGACAGCGAGCCTGTCATCACCCTGGACGCTTCCACCACTTCCTACACCTTCACCGGCCTGACCAACGGCACCGCCTACACCTTTAAGGTAATTGCCGTCAACAGCGAAGGCTCCAGCACCGCAGGCGAAGCCACAGCCACGCCCACCGGTGGCGGTGGCGGCGGCGGTGGCGGCGGCAGTGTGACCCGCTATGAGATCACCGTCCCGTCCGACGTGGAGAACGGCAAGGTCACCGTGTCCCCCAGCCGGGCCGGCCAGGGCAGCACCGTGACCATCACAGTCACCCCCGACGAGGGCTTTGAGCTGGACACCCTCACCGCCACCGACGCTGACGGCAACGAGCTCGCCCTCACCGACAAGGGCGACGGCAAGTTCACCTTCACCATGCCCCGGAGCAAGGTGGAGATCGCGGCCGGCTTCAAGGCCGCAGAAGAGCCCTCCGGCTTCCCCTTCACCGACGTTACCTCCGGCGACTGGTACTATGACGCCGTGGTATACGCCTGGGAGAACGACCTGATGACCGGCACCAGCGCCACCACCTTCGCCCCCGGCATGACCACCAGCCGGGCCATGTTGGCCACCCTGCTCTACCGCCTGGACGGCGCGCCCGACCTGTCCGATGAGAACCTGGGCTACCCCTACGGCGACGTGGACGCGGACAGCTGGTACGGCGACGGGGTGTACTGGGCCAGGCTCCACGGCGTGGTCACCGGCATCACCAGCGAGATCTTTGACCCCAACGGGGCCATCACCCGGGAACAGATGGCGGCCATGCTGTACCGTTACGCCCAGTATAAGGGCTACGATGTGACCGGCAGCGCCGACCTGAGCGGCTATGCCGACGCGGACAGCGTCTCCGACTGGGCCGGGTACGCCATGGCCTGGGCGGTGGATTCCGGCCTCATCTCCGGCGTGGGCAACAACACCCTGAATCCCCAGGGTTCCGCCACCCGGGCTGAGATCGCCACCATCCTCATGCGCTTCTGCCAGCAGTTCGTCCAGTAACCCTGCCGGCACTGCTGACACCGCAAATCACGAACGGAAGGGAGGGGCTTATGCACACCGCATAAGCCCCTCCCCTTTTTCAGAGAGGAGAGAGAAGTCAATGAAGCTGCGCATTCTGACGGCGGCCTGCCTGGCCGCCCTGTGCCTGTGCCTTCCTGCGGCAGCCGCCGGGGAGACCCCGCCCGGAGCCGCCGCCCCGGCGGAGACCGTCACGGCCCAGGGCCGGGCGGAGCTGTTCCAGACAGGCAGCCTGGCAGGCGAATACTCCCTGCCCGGGACCATGGTCCTGGCAGACGGACAGGATGAGGCGCTGTACCGGGTCATATACGAGGGTATGAACCGGGCGGAGGAGACCATCGACCTGTCCGCACTGGGTATCCGGCTGGAGGTGATCCAAAGCTCCATTGACCCCGACTGCGAGGGGGCCCAGCTGCTCAAGCGCACATTTGAAGCCGTGATCAACGACCATCCTGAGCTGTTTTTCGCCACCGGCTGGTGGAGTTACAGGGCGTCGTACAGCAGGCCGGAGGGGTACTACATCGCCTCCCAGCTGACCCCGCAATACGACGCGGAACTGCTGGCCCGGCGGGACGCCTTCAACAGCAGGGTGGAAGAGGTGCTGGCCCTGGCCGGCGGCCTGGAGGACCCGCTGGAGATCGCCCTGTTCTTCCACGACTGGCTGGCGGCCAACAACGCCTATTCGCCATACAGCGAGATGGACACCACGTCCGCCCACAGCGCCTACGGCGCGCTGGTGGACGGCCAGTCGGTCTGCCAGGGGTACGCCCTGGCATACAAGCTGCTGCTGGACCGAACGGGGGTGGAGTGCGTCACGGTGACCAGCGACGATCTGAACCACATGTGGAACGCCGTGTGTCTGGACGGGCAGTGGTACTACGTGGACGTGACCTGGGATGACCCTGTGGCGGACAGGCTGGGGCGGTGCCTGCATGACAACTTCCTGCTCAGCGAGAGCGGCCTCCGGGTCACCGGCCATGACAGCACGGACTGGACCTTCAACCCGGACAATGACAACAGCGTGATATATGAAAGCGGATGGGCCTTCAACGACGGCGCCGACACTCCCTTCCACCTCTGGAACGGGCGCTGGTACTACGTGAAGAACCACACCTACGAGCGGAACGGAAATACTTACATCGACTACGCCGCGCTGCACGTCCAGGATACTCTGGCGGGCAGCGGCGACGAGCTGGTGAAGTTCGACAACGAGGCGGTATATTCTGCCGCCTGGGACGGCGGCTGGGGCTACTGTCTGGGGTACTTTGGCAGCCAGGTGACCCAGATGGAGCTGGCCGGCGGACAAACCCGGACGCTGGGAGAGCAGGAAGATATCCCGTACAACTGCGGCCTGCGCTGCGACAGGGCGGCGGGCACGCTCCAGGTGCTGACCGACCTGGACAGGACCACCGGCGAACGGACGGCGGTGGCCTCCTTCCTGATCAGGGATTACCCGGTGGACTGGGACTCCGTCCCGACCGGGACCACCGCCCTGGCGGGCGCCGTGGAAAATGAGGCGGGCGGCCTGCGGATCGGCCTGATGTGGGCGGAGGGACCCGAAGCCTCCGCGCCCTGGCTGGCTGCCGCCTTCTACGACGGCGGCAGGCTGGCCGCCCTTCGGACGGTGAAGCTCCAGGGGCTGGAGGACGGCCTGAACGTCCTGGATCTGGACGGACTGCCCGGCGGCTATACCCGGGCCGCCCTCTTCCTGCTGGACGGGGACGGCACGCTCACGCCCCTGGCCGGAAAGCTGTCTCTGGAAAACGGCGGCGCATAACACAGCGGAAAGGAGCGTGCATCGGTGAAAGGACGGAGGGCGGCCAGCCTGCTGCTGGCCTTGTGCCTGCTGGCGGGAGGGACGGCGCTCCACGCCCGGGCCGCGGAGCGGGCGGAGGACGATTACCTCTACTATTCGGACATCTTCTGGGGATACCCGGGGGTACTGCTGGCCGACAGCTTCCAGAAGGATCGCCTTAAGCTCAACGGCACTCTGTCGGGCATTCTGGACGAGTATGTGTACAGCAGCGCATTTACCCTCTCCCTCATCGAACTGGGGCTGGAGCACATGGCGCCGGCTCAGCTTGCAAAATACCTCTCGGATCAGGTGTTCGGAACCTCCTTTGAGCTGAACGGACGCATTGACGAGGCCAACAAGCTGTTGGCGAAAGCCTTTCTGGATGTGACCTGTCTTGACGCGGCCGAGGGCGTGGGGAAATCCGAAGGCTTCCTCAAGGGCCTGAAAAACGCGGCAGACGCCATTGAGAAAATCAACAACGCCGCGGACAGCGGGGAAAATGATTTTGACGCGCTGGTGGAACGCGCGCTCTCTGCCATGGCGGGGAGCGGCGGAGCGGTGTCCGGCGCCCTGGTGGGCCAGAAGGATGTGTTCCAGGATCTGGCGAAGACCATCGGGAGCACGGCGGGCAATGCCAAAGAGGTAGTAAAATTTCTGGAGGCCCTGGCTGTCTCGGTGGCCATGAGCGATGCGCAGCTGGAGATGATCCAGGCCGTCATCGACACCCAGCCCAGCGGCAGCCTGCTGTACCGGGGCATGGATCGCCTCAGGGATCAGCTGTACGACGGATACAGCTCCTATTTCGTCTCCACCTATCTCACTGACAAGGTCTATGAGCAGGTGGCAAATTTCCTGGCCGACTGCATAAAAGACGGCGTCCTGCCAACGGGCAGCGCTACCCTTCAGGCTATTTCCGCCGCAGTCAAGCTGGTGAACTGGGCACTGTTCGACCTGATATGGAATGTGAGCTATAACGACTATGCCGTGGGCGTGGTGCTCCAGCAGTACTGCGTTGATTTTTACGACAGCATCCGTGCCCAGGCGGATGTGTTCACCGGGCAGTTTGACCGCGCCGACATAGAGAACTACGAAAACCTGTTCAGGGCTTACCTGTCCGCCCGGCGGGCTGCACTGGAGCATTTTGAAAAGCTGGCCCGGCACAATACCGAGAAGGGTACGGCTTACCTGCAGGAGGCGGTGGAGCAGCTCTGCGGCGAGGATGTGTCGGCGGACTACGCCGCCTATATTGACGGCGTCCGTGCCGATTTCGCCGCGGCTGCCGACGAAATACGGGAGAGCATGAGGGCCAGCTACGACTACACCATATACAAGGAGGATCTGACGGTCACCACCCAGGGCTCCGACCAGATCGCGGAGGGTGTGCTCTACTGCGTGGACGGCGTGTGGAAGGGGGACGTCGTGCTGGACACCAGCGGCAGCCTGACCGTCCCGGCCCAAACGGAAGCCGTGATCGCCGGCTCGCTGGACGCCACCGGCTACGCATGTGAGGTCACCGTCTCAGGGACGCTGGATGTGGGCAGCCAATTCAGCTTGGGAAGCATCAGCATGCTGAACGTGGACGGGGCGGGCGCCCGCCTGCGGGTCGGCGGGAACGCTTCCGGGTCCGGCGGGGAGATCACCATCTCGCAGCAGGCCGGCATGGTGGTCTGCGGGGATTTTTCAGCCGGGAGAAGCAGCATAGCCAACCACGGGACGCTGGAGGTCGCGGGCAGCGTGACGGCGCAGACCATGGAGACCCTGTTTCCCGACGACGCGGCGGAGGGAACGCTGTATGTCGGGGGCGACCTTACGTTCAGCGGCACGCCCTCCAGCGGCTATCATCCTTCCGCAGGCACGGTGGTGTTCAACGGGATGCAGCAGCAGGCCGTAAAATATCTGACGGCATACCGCGTGGAGGTGACCAATCCGGCCGGGATCCGCTATGAGAGCGACCAGTATCTGTACGGTCCCTTCGATCCTCACGGAACCCCCCTTGAAACCCAGGGGCATCGGACCTGGGTGTATGAAAACAGCGTGCTCGCCCCCGGCGCGGAGAACGATTACGGGGCGGTCTGTGTGGACGGGAACAACGGCGTTCTGCTGGCGGACGGCGGGGTCTACCGCTGCGAGCTCCGGATGTGCGGCGACGACAACAGGCTGACCATACCCGCCGGCACAAGCGCGGTACTGATGGGAGACCTCTGGGTCGGATACAGCGGGAGCACCGGCTCGGACGCCGAAGTGTATCTCCGCGGGGAACTGGAGGTCCTGGGAGACGTGACGGTGGGGGGCGGCTACCCAACCGGCCTCATTACCATGGACGGCGCGGACGCTGCCCTTTCGGTGCACGGGGACCTGGCCGTCAGGGATTCCTTTTCCGGGATCAGCGGCGGCAGCGTCATATTCAGCGGGACGCAGCAGCAGGCCGTGTCGGGCCTGGATGCGGACAATGTGGAGATCCGAAACCCGGCGGGCCTTCGCTATGAAAGCGACCTGACCGTCCGCGGGCACTATGACCCCAACGGAAACCCCATCGAGGCCCAGGGCTACGGTACCGTCCTGCGCAGCGGCGCCACGCTGGAGCCCGGCATGGAAAACGACTATCATTCGCTCTCCATCCAAAGCGGCGAGGTGACGCTTGCGGAAAGCGGCGTCTATCACGGCGATTTTACCGTATTGGGGAGCGGGAGGCTGATCATACCGTCCGGGGTGGAAGCCGCGATCGCGGGCAGCCTCACCGTATACAACAGGCCGGGACTTTCCAACAGTGGGGACCTGGAAGTGACAGGAGATGTGGACGCAGGCAGCTACGGGCTGATCTCCAGTACCGGGGACGCCGTCCTCCGGCTGGGCGGCGACCTTATGTATTCGGGCAGCCGCCGCCCCATTGAAGGCGGCACGCTCATACTGAACGGCACGGGCCCCCAAGTTATGCCTCACCTGGAGCTGCCGGTCCTCGTCCTGGAAAACGAGAGCCCGGAGGGCGTAACCTTCACCTCCTGGATCCTGGTCACTACCCTTTTTGACCACCGGGGAAACGCCTTCACGCTCTCTGACGGCCCCATCTCTTCCTCCTTCCCCGACTACGACGGCGACGGTCTTCCGGATCACGTGGATCCCCAGCCCACCGTGCCGAGGGTCGCGGAGGCCGTCCTGGACGGCTCCACCGTAAGCATTCCGTTTTACCAGA